>NZ_JBITDA010000019.1:0-156153 GCF_044453765.1 Streptomyces sp. NPDC051636
ACCCAGCCCTGGGAACGGTGGAGGCGCTTGGCGAGGGCCGTTTGGCTGCCGTGGATGGCCAGGAGGCGGTTGAGGGCCTTAGCCTCGTCCAGCTCGTCGAGGTCCTGACGGTGGATGTTGGCCACCAGGGCTGATTCGAGGAGTTCCTCCGAGCTCGGGGATGCCCAGCTCGGCGAGCCGCCGTCCGGTCGCCGTCATGTGCAGCCGCATGCGTTCGGTGAACCGCCCCTGGTTCACCACGGTCACCTGGACGTCCTCGTGCCGCCTGACGCGGGCCAGGGCTGGACGGCCGCGGACAGGCCCGCGTAGCCGGCTCCCAGGATGGGAAGGGGCGCCGGGGCCAGGCTCGCTGCAAGGTGGCTCGAGTCGCTGCGGCCCGGCCCGGGACGTACAGGGGTGCGGCAGCGACTGAAGCGACCGAAGGTCCCGGTACCGGGAGACGCTGGCATGCGCGTGCGCGTGCGCGTGTGGAGGACTGACCTTCACCGAGCGGCTGAGCCCGCAGGCGATGACCGTTGACGAGCGGGAAGGAATTGCGGTTCGCCGCGCTCGAGGACCGACTCGGGTCGACCACCGGCTCGGTCACGCGCTCACCCGGGAGCGCCACCGCGCGGGCCGACGCAACGGCGGCCGGACCGCTGTGGGCCGGACGGGTGGAGAGGGCTGTCTCGAACGGCCCGTCGGGCGGGGAAGAGATCGGATCACTTGCCGAGCACCGGCCGCACCTTGCCCAGCATCAGCTCGAGGAACCGCTCCGGGTGCCGGAAGGACGCGAAGTGGCTGGCGTCCTCGATCAGGGCGAAGTCCTTCACCGGCGCGGTGACGTCCTCGAAGAAGCGTCGCGCGGGCTCCGGCGCGGTGAGGGCGTCGCGGTCGCCCTGGAAGAGGAGAACGGCTCCGCACCGGACGCGGAGCGCCGGTGCGCCGACGGCCGGCGCGCGGTGAGCGCCTGTCGCGCGGGTGAGACCGTCCATGGGGAGCACCGGGGACGGACACCGGCCTCGAACGGAGCCTGACCCCCGTGAGTGCCCGCCATGAGGACGGCACCGAACTGCCGGGGCGGCGACACCTGGGCGGTTCGCCGACCGGACCGGCCTGTAACGTCTTCAGCGGCACGCAGCACGACGGGACGAGGACAGGGAGCGGGACGCGCCGATGGTCGATATCGGGGACACTCTCGACGAGGCCGTCGCCGAGCACTTCACCCGCCCGCTCCCCAAGTCGGCGCAGGCCCAGATGCGCTTCCTGGTACGGCGGTTGAAGGGCACCAGGCCCGTGGCCGAGTTGCTGGGCATCTCGCAGCGCACGGTGGAGCGTTACCTCAAGGGCCAGCTCAAGCGCCCCCGCCGGGAGCTCGCCGACCGGCTCACGGCCGAGGCCCGCAGACGGTGGCAGCCGCGTGTACGGCAACGGGCCCGGCAGCAGGCGGCGGCCACCGGCGGCATCTTCGTGTCCACCCGTGCCCGCTTCGGCTTCACCGCCGCCCCCGGTACGACCGACGACCCGCGTGTCCGCCACATCAACCAGGCGCTGCCCCCCGAGTACGCGGCCCGCCTCTTCGCCGCCCAGGACGCCGGTGCCACCGAGCGGCAGCTGCGGGACATCCTGGCCGAGGGCCTGGGGGAGATGTACTTCCGCGACCGGGGCCGCCGCGCCCAGGGCCTGTCGGTGGAGTTCACGGACATCGAGGAACTGGAGCTGGACCTCTGACCGTCGTGGCGCCCCGGCCCGACAGGGCGAAACCGTGACTTAGCGCTTCACTTCTCGAGTGAGCAGTTGGCCTGGCGGGGGCTGAGCGCTCTGGTTGGCGAGCTGAGCATTGCGGCTGGTGAGCGTTGATCTCCGGGTGGCGACGGTACCTGCGGATGTCGTTGCAGAGCGGGTGCGTAGGATCGCCGGCATGTCGCTGCGACCTGTTCAGGTGAACATAAAGGCTCTTGATGACTCAGCGGTCGGCCGGTTCTGGGCGGAGGCGCTCGGCTGGGGTGTTCACGAGGGAGCCGTGACGACCTACGTTGGACCCGGGGTGACCAACGTGGGACCCGTCGGCGGCTTCGTTTGGCCGGACCCGGTCGCCGTCTGCGTCGACGTCGTTACCGTCCCGGAACCCAAGACGACAACGAAGAACCGTGTGCACCTCGATCTCGCCACCACCTCTGCGGCCCATCAGGCGGAGTTGGTCGCGCGTCTCCAGGCTCTTGGTGCGACGCCCGCCCACGTGGGCCAGGGCGACGTGCCGTGGACGGTCCTCGCCGACCCGGAGGGCAACGAGTTCTGCGTGCTGGAGCCTCGGGATATCTACCGGGACACCGGGCCGATCGCCCGGGTGGTGGTCGACTGTGCGGATCCGCGGGCCATGGCCCGGTTCTGGGACGAGGCGATGGACTGGACCCTGCATGAGGTGACCGGCGCTCATGCGGTGTTGCGCTCCGCCAAGGGTGTCGGCCCGTATCTCGAGTTCCGCCGCACGCCCGACGCGAAGACCGTGCCGGACCGCGTCCATCTTGACCTGCTGCCGTACCCCGGTGACGACAAAGAAGCGGAGGTGGCCCGGCTGCGGGCCCTGGGCGCCACCGACCTCGATCTCGGTCAGGGCGACGTCCCGTGGACATGCTTGGCCGACCCGGAGGGCCACGAGTTCTGCGTTCTCGCCCCGTCCTGACGCGGAGCCTCAACGACACCTCGACACGTGAGCCCTGTCTGCTCACGCGCCATGACCCCGGGTGGGCTGGGCTGCGGCGTCTCGGTCGATTCGGGCGGCGGGAGCTTGCGTGCCGGGGGCGAGATCAGCTCGCTCGCCGACCACAACGCTCAACTCGCCAACTGAAGTGCTCAGTCACAGAAACCCCGTCCCCGGTGACCCGGGGAACGGGGTTTCGCGTACGCGCGCCGGGCAGGCCTTGCAGCTGCGTTTCCCCGCAGGAAGCGGGGAGTCGATGGCGACCCACCGGTAGTCGACAGCGCGCCCGTCCGGCGGCAGGGTCGTACGACCCTGCCGGCACCGGGCGGCCCCGGCCGGAACACCGGCTACACACCGCCGCGCGGCACATCCCAGCGGGCGAGGTCCCTCAGCCAGGCCTCCGCCGTGCCGTCGGACGGCGCGCGCCAGTCACCGCGGGGCGACAGAGAACCACCGGCCAGGACCTTCGGCCCGTTCGGCATGGCCGAGCGTTTGAACTGCGCGAACGCGAAGAAGCGGCGGCAGAAGTACTCCAGCCAGTGCCAGATCTCCGGCAGGTCGTAGGCCATCCGCTTGTCCTCGGGGAAGCCCGGCGGCCACGGGCCGGTGTCCTTCTCGTGCCAGGCGTGCCATGCCAGAAAGCCGATCTTCGACGGCCGGAAGCCGTAGCGCAGGACGTGGAAGAGGGTGAAGTCGTGCAGCGCGTACGGGCCGATCTTGGACTCGGTGGACTGCAGTTCCTCACCGGGCACCAGCTCGGGGCTGATCTCCGTGTCGAGGATCGCGGCCAGCGTCTCGTTGGTCTCCTCGTCGAACTGGCCGCTGCTGATGACCCAGCGGATGAGGTGCTGGATGAGCGTCTTCGGCACACCGGAGTTGACGTTGTAGTGGCTCATCTGGTCGCCGACGCCGTAAGTGCTCCAGCCGAGCGCCAGTTCGGACAGATCACCGGTGCCGAGCACGATGCCGCCGCGCTGGTTGGCCAGCCGGAACAGGTAGTCGGTACGCAGTCCGGCCTGCACGTTCTCGAAGGTGACGTCGTACACCGGCTCACCGGACGAGAAGGGGTGACCGATCTCCTTCAGCATGAGCCGGGCGGTCGGTGTGATGTCCAGTTCGGCCGCGGTGACGCCGAGCGCACGCATCAGCTTGTGGGCGTTGCCCTTGGTGTGCTCGCCGGTCGCGAACCCGGGCAGGGTGAAGGCCAGGATGTCGGTGCGCGGGCGGCCCGCGCGGTCCATGGCCCGGGCCGCGACGATCAGCGCATGGGTGGAATCGAGACCGCCCGACACCCCGATGACGATCTTCGGGCCGCCGATCGCCGCCAGGCGGTGCTGCAGTCCCGCGACCTGAATGTTGTAGGCCTCGTAACAGTCCTGGGCGAGGCGGGCGGGGTCGGCCGGCACGAACGGGAACCGCTCGACCCGGCGGCGCAGTCCGAGGTCGGTGGCGGGCGGGTCGAGCCGGAACGGAACCTGACGGAAGCCGCTCGTACGCGCGGCGTGGGCACGGCGGTTGTCGTCGAACGTGCCCATCCGCTGCCGCTCCTGCCGCAGCAGGTCGAGGTCGATGTCGGCCACCGCGTACTGGTCGCCGAGCGGGAACCGGTCGGTCTCGGCCAGCAGCACCCCGTTCTCATAGATCATGGTCTGGCCGTCCCAGGACAGGTCGGTCGTCGACTCGCCCAGTCCGGCCGCCGCGTAGACGTAGGCGGAAAGGCAGCGCGAGGACGCCGAGCGGCACAGCAGCTTCCGGTCCTCGGCCCGTCCGACGGTGATCGGGCTGCCCGAGAGGTTGACGAGAACGGTCGCTCCGGCCAGCGCCGCCTCCGCGCTCGGCGGCACCGGCACCCACATGTCCTCACAGATCTCCGCGTGCAGTACCAGACCGGGCACGTCCTCGGCCGCGAAGAGCAGGTCCGTGCCGAACGGTACGGACTCGCCGCCGACGCGGATCGTCCCGCCGCGCTCGTCGTCGCCCGCGGCGATCTGCCGCTTCTCGTAGAACTCGCGGTAGTTCGGCAGGTAGGACTTGGGCGCGATGCCGAGAATCCGCCCGCGGTGCACGATCACCGCGCAGTTGTAGACGCGGTGGCGATGGCGCAGCGGGGCGCCGACGACGAGCACCGGCAGCAGCTCCGCCGACCCTGCCACCACGGCCTGGAGCGCCGCCTCGACCTCGTCGAGCAGCGCGTCCTGCAGCAGCAGGTCCTCGATCGAATAGCCGGACAGGCACAGTTCGGGGAAGACGGCGACGGCGACTCCCTCCTGGGCGCATCGGCGCGCCTGCCTCAGGACCGCCTCGGCGTTGGTGTGCGGCTCGGCGACGGCAGCGTGGCCGGTGCACGCGGCGACACGCGCGAAGCCGTGCTGGTAGATGGACCAGAAGTTCACGATTTCCCTTTCTCGGCGCCGGCATCACTCGGCGCGGACCGGCCGTTCGAAGAACGTCTCCAGCACAACCGTCGCCTGAGTCCCGCTCACGCCCTCGATCGCGTGGAGCCGCCGCAGGACGTCCTGCAACTGCTGCGTGCCGGCCGTGCGCACCTTCACGAGGACGGAGGCGGTGCCCGCGATGACGTGGGCTTCCTGCACCTCGGGGATGGCGGCGAAGCGTTCGGCGGCGTCCCCCATCCAGGCCGACGAGCCGACCATGACGAAGGTCAGCACGTCCCACCCGAGAGCGGCCGGGTCGACATCCACGGTCGTCCGCCGGATGACCCCGCGCTCACGCAGCTTGCGCACGCGATCATGAGCTGCGCCGGCCGACAGACCGACCGCCTTGCCCAGCGCCGCGTAGGCCTGCGTGGCATCGCGCTGAAGCTCCGCGATCAGCGCCCTGTCTATGTCGTCCACGATCCCGTTGATCATCCCCATGCCTGCGTCTGACTGGTCCGACCACAATATGATCATTCCGAATGGCATTCAACTGCATGCGGCCGGTGATCGGTGCTGTCGGGAGAACCGCCCGACAGTCCGTACCAGGTTCTGGACGGTAGCTTCCTCAGCGGCCGGCGGCGGCGCAGCAGCAGGACGGGCACCGCACCGACGGCGAGCACGGTCAGCGGCAGCACCGCGGTGGTGTGCGGTGCGGCGACGAGGGCGGCGCCGTAGGTCTCGCCGGCGGCCGGCTCCGCGGCGAGCCGTCCCTGCACCAGGGCGCCCACGGCCGCTTCCGGGTCGACCCGGACAAGCTCGGCGGCCTGCGTCCGGCCGACGGCTTTGCGGTGTGACGGGCCGCCCGGGCTGGTGCCGCGGTGAGGGGGCGCCCGCGGAAATCCTCGCGTGCCTTCGCGGCCGGGGCCGCGCGCGGGAAGAATAGGGTCTGTCTATCGAAACGAGCCTTTCCATGTCTTGGACCGATGGGGACTTCCGGCCCTAGCGTCTTGTGGCATGGCTCTGGCAACGCGGACGGACCGACGGCCGTCCATGGCACGCACCGTGTGGGACTCGACCGTCGGCAAGAAGACGGTAATGGCGGTCAGCGGCCTGGTCATGCTGCTGTACCTGGTCGCCCACATGCTGGGCAATCTCAAGATTTTCTTCGGGCCGGGCGACTTCAACGGATACGCGCACTGGCTGCGCACCATCGGAGAACCCGCTGTGCACCACGGCTGGACGCTGTGGGGCCTGCGGGCGGTACTGGTGGCGTCCGTCGTCGCCCACGGCGTGTCCGCGTACCAGCTCAGCCGCCGTGCCATCAAGGCACGCCCGAGCAAGTACGTGCACTCCAGGCCGCGGGCCGGCTACGCCACCCGTACGATGCGCTGGGGCGGGGTCATCCTCGGCCTGTTCGTCGTGTGGCACCTGCTCGACCTGACCACCGGCACCGTGCACTCCGGCGGCTTCCAGGAGGGCCACCCGTACCAGAACGTCGTGGACACCTTCTCCACCTGGTACGGCAACGTCGTCTACATCACCGCGATGCTCGCGCTCGGCCTGCACATCCGGCACGGCTTCCGGAGCGCGGCCCAGAGCCTCGGCGTCGGCAGCCGCAGTCGCGACCGCGCCCTGAAGACCGTCGCCAATGTCCTCGCGCTGCTGCTCACGGCCGGCTTCATCGCCGTACCCGTGAGCGTCATGACCGGAGTGGTGAGCTGAAGATGACTTCCTACGTCGACTGCACAACGGGCGAGCCGGTCGTCGACACCAAGGCCCCGTCCGGTCCGGTCCACGAGCGCTGGGACCGGCGCCGCTTCGAGGCCAGGCTGGTCAACCCGGCCAACCGGCGCAAGCATACGGTCATCGTCGTCGGCACCGGCCTCGCCGGCGGCTCCGCCGGCGCCACCCTGGCCGAACAGGGCTACAAGGTCGTCCAGTTCTGCTACCAGGACTCCCCGCGCCGGGCCCACTCCATCGCCGCGCAGGGAGGCATCAACGCGGCGAAGAACTACCGCAACGACGGCGACTCCGTCCACCGCCTGTTCTACGACACCGTCAAGGGCGGCGACTTCCGGGCGCGGGAGTCCAACGTGCACCGGCTCGCGCAGATCTCGGTGGAAATCATCGACCAGTGCGTGGCGCAGGGCGTGCCCTTCGCCCGCGAGTACGGCGGTCTGCTCGACACCCGCTCCTTCGGCGGCGTCCAGGTCTCGCGCACGTTCTACGCTCGCGGCCAGACGGGCCAGCAGCTGCTGCTGGGTGCCTACCAGGCGCTGTCGCGGCAGATCGCGGCCGGGAACGTGGAGATGCACCCGCGCACCGAGATGCTCGACCTGATCGTGATCGACGGCCGGGCGCGCGGCATCGTGGCCCGGGACCTGGTCACGGGCAGGATCGGCACGTACTTCGCGGACGCCGTCGTACTGGCCAGCGGCGGCTACGGCAACGTCTTCTACCTGTCGACGAACGCCATGAACTCCAACGCCACCGCCATCTGGCGGGCGCACCGGCGCGGCGCCTACTTCGCCAACCCCTGCTTCACCCAGATCCACCCGACCTGCATTCCGCGTACCGGCGACCACCAGTCGAAGCTGACGCTGATGAGCGAGTCGCTGCGCAACGACGGCCGGATCTGGGTGCCGAAGGCCAAGGGCGACGACCGCCCGCCGGGCGAGATTCCCGAGGACGAGCGCGACTACTACCTGGAGCGCATCTACCCGTCCTTCGGCAACCTGGTCCCGCGCGACATCGCCTCCCGCGCCGCGAAGAACGTCTGCGACGAGGGCAGGGGAGTGGGCCCCGGCGGGCAGGGCGTGTACCTGGACTTCGCCGACGCCATCAAGCGCATGGGCCGGGGGGCGGTCGAGGCCAAGTACGGCAACCTCTTCGACATGTACCAGCGGATCACCGACGAGGATCCGTACGAGGTGCCGATGCGGATCTACCCGGCCGTGCACTACACGATGGGCGGCCTGTGGGTCGACTACGACCTGCAGACCACCGTCCCCGGCCTGTTCGCGATCGGCGAGGCCAACTTCTCCGACCACGGCGCCAACCGGCTCGGCGCGTCCGCCCTGATGCAGGGCCTGGCGGACGGCTACTTCGTGCTCCCGGCGACGATCAACGACTACCTGGCCCGCAACCCTCACCAGGCGGGGATCACCGACGAACACCCGGCCGTGCAGGAGGTGCTGGCCGAGACCGAGGACCGGCTCAACCTGCTCCTGGCCGTCGACGGCGACCGCACCCCCGACTCCTTCCACCGCGAGGTCGGCGAACTGATGTGGCAGTTCTGCGGCATGGCCCGCACCGACTCCGGACTGCGCAAGGCCCTGGAGCGCATCCCGCAGATCCGTGAGGAGTTCTGGCGGCGCATCAAGGTGCCCGGAACCGGCCAGGAGTTCAACCAGTCCCTGGAGAAGGCCAACCGCATCGTCGACTATCTGGAGCTCGCCGAGCTGATGTGCCTCGACGCGCTGCACCGCACCGAGTCCTGCGGCGGCCACTTCCGCGAGGAGTCCCAGACCCCGGACGGCGAGGCGGCCCGCAAGGACGACGAGTTCTCCTACGTGGCCGCCTGGGAGTTCACCCGTACGGGCTCCGCCCCCGTCCTGCACAAGGAAGACCTGGTCTTCGAGTACGTCCACCCCACCCAGCGGAGCTACGCATGAAGCTCACCCTGCGCGTCTGGCGGCAGAAGAACGCCGACGCCGAAGGCGCCATGTCCACGTACGAGGTGGACGGCGTCTCGCCCGACATGTCCTTCCTGGAGATGCTCGACACCCTCAACGAGGAGCTCGTCCTCAAGGGCGAGGACCCGGTCGCCTTCGACCACGACTGCCGCGAGGGCATCTGCGGCGCGTGCTCCCTCGTCATCAACGGCGACGCACACGGGCCCGAGCGGACCACGACCTGCCAGCTGCACATGCGGTCCTTCGAGGACGGCGACACGATCGACATCGAGCCGTGGCGGGCCTCGGCGTTCCCGGTGATCAAGGACCTGGTGGTGGACCGGTCGGCGTTCGACCGGATCATCCAGGCCGGCGGGTACATCACCGCGCCGACCGGTTCCGCGCCGGAGGCGCACGCCACACCGGTGCCCAAGCCGGACGCCGACTTCGCGTTCGAGCACGCGGAGTGCATCGGCTGCGGGGCGTGTGTCGCCGCCTGTCCCAACGGGGCGGCGATGCTGTTCACCTCCGCCAAGGTCAACCACCTCAACGTGCTGCCGCAAGGGGCGCCGGAGCGGGAGACCCGGGTGCTGGACATGGTGGCGCAGATGGACGAGGAGGGCTTCGGCGGGTGCACCCTGGCCGGGGAGTGCGCGACCGCCTGCCCCAAGGGGATTCCGCTGATGTCCATCACCGGCATGAACAGGGAGTGGCTGCGGGCCACGCGGAAGGCGGCGAAGCGGTAGCGCCGCCCCCTCTGCACGAACGGCCCCGGAGTCCTGGCCCAGCCACCAGGCAACAGGTAACCCACTGGGAGCTTTCAGGGCTTCGTGCTGCCACTTCCCGCCTGCGGGTTCACGATCGCGGGCGCGAGTGCCAGCAGACGGCCGTTTCCCGACACCGCCGAGCTCGGTTCACGTGCACCTGGTGGGGATCAGGGGTGATCGGGTCCGACCATACGAGCCAACGCGCGCAGACCAGCAACGATGTCGGTGCCGGTGGAGGCCTGGCCGGGGGCGGTGAGCCATTGCGTCATCAGGCCGGAGAGCAGGGCCGTCTGGACGGCGCCCAGCGTGCGCGCCGCGTCGTCGCCGACCGCGTCCTCCTCGACTCCGTCCAGGACGGCCGCCAGGCCCCGCCGGCCCCCTGGGCCTGGCCCCCCGCCGCGGTAGCGGCGCGTCCTCGGAGTGCTCGGCCTGGGTGAGTGCCCCGATCGAGGCGAGCCATGGGGCGCGGTGCGTGGAGAAGGACTCGATGATCCGGTCCCACATCGCCTCGTAGCGCTCCGCGGGCGTGGCTCCCTCTCTGCCGAAGCCGACCAGGGTGCGCTGGGACTCCGGGGCCGTAGCCGACGAAGGACCGTACGTCGCTGCTCCAG
The DNA here is from genome assembly GCF_044453765.1 of Streptomyces sp. NPDC051636. Lineage (NCBI taxonomy): Bacteria > Bacillati > Actinomycetota > Actinomycetes > Kitasatosporales > Streptomycetaceae > Streptomyces > Streptomyces sp. NPDC051636. The sequence continues at coordinate 10,111 of NZ_JBITDA010000019.1, forward strand.
CGGCGGGCCCGCGGACGGGTCCGGCGCGGTGTCTGAGCGCCTTTCGGTCCCTGAGCTTCAGTCCCTGACAAAACCGCAGGTCAAGCGGTTTTGGGCCTTGAGAAAGGGACTCAAGGGACTCAACTTCCCCATTATGAGCTCTTCGTGTGTGCGCGCGTATGTGCGCGCGCATATAGTCAGCTTTATGTACGTAGCTGGCTCATAATGGCGAAGTTGAGTCCCTTCGGTCCCTTGGGGACCCTTCATTGCCTATCTGACCTGCGGAAATACTCAGGGACTGAGGCGAGGGACCAAACCAGGGACTGAAGGGTTCGGTCCCTCGGTCCGCCCCTCACACGCTGCCAGGGAGAGGCTCAAGGTCCGCTAGGGACCGAACGGCTGATGGGCCGCCATGCGGGCAAGCTGCTCCCTCAGCAGCGAACCTGGGTCCTAGACTCTTCCGAAAACACAGTCCCTACAGTCCCTCTTCCTGGCTCCGGCAGGCGGTCACGCCGCCGCCGGTCCGGGAGGGCCCGACGGGATCAGAACCTGGCAGAAGGACAGACGCTTGCCCGGCCCCGGTGTGACGAGAGAGTCCGCAGCCCCAGTCCGGCCTGCCGCACCCCATGCCGTGGCCCGCTGGTGCGCGGAGCAGGGATGGCCGGTTCATCCCCTCGCACCGGGCCGCAAGACCCCCGTCGGGAACTGCCCCGCTTGCAGGGACCGGCCGCATCAGCCGACCGGCTGCGCCTGCCTCCCCGCCGGCCGCCCGTGCCACGGGTTCCACGCCGCGACCACCGACGTCGCACGGATCGACACCTGGTGGTCGCACACCCCCTCCCGGGGCGTCGGCATCGCCTGCGGGGGAGCGGATCTGATCGTCATCGACATCGACGCGCACTGCGCCCCGGTCCCGGACCGCAACCGCCTGCTTCCCGGCATCCCCATCCACGACTCCGTGAACCTGCGGGGCCTGGCGTCCGGCTTCGACACCCTGGCACTCCTCGCCGCGCTGCGAGGGCGGCCCAGCCCGGCCGAGGACACCGACACCCTGCGGGTGCGCACCCCTTCCGGGGGCCTGCACGTCTGGTACCGCAACCCCCACCCGGCCACCCGGTTTCGCTGCTCGACCGGATCCAGTGCCAAGGTCGCGCTGGCGTGGCAGGTCGACGTCCGGGCGGACGGCGGCTACATCGTGGCCCCCACCACCCGAACCGCCCAGGGGAGTTACCGGCCCGAGGGACCTGGGCGTCTGCCCGCCCTCCTGCCCGAATGGCTCGGCGAAGAACTCGTGAGGACCGGCCACCTGATCCAGCGGCAGCCCGCCCGTTCCCGGCCCGCCGTCCCCCGCCGCCGCCCAGGCCCCCCTTCCGGCCATGGGCATCGCGTCCTCGATCCGCTGCTGCTGGAGGTCGGAGCGTGCGCGACCACGCCCGAGGGCGCGGCCTTCACCGAGAAGCTCAACAAGGCCGCCTACACCGCCGGAGGGCTTGTCGCCGCCGGGCACCTCGACGAAGACACCGCGCGCACTCTGCTGCGTGAGGCCGCCGACACCGCGCGGCCCCGGCAGCGCACCCGCAACGAACGCATCATCGACGACGCCCTCGCCGCAGGGTCCGCCCGCCCGTTAAACCTCGAAGGACGTTTATGAGCAGCGCCGAAACCCCGCGCTTCGACGCCAGCGCCGCCGCTCAGCAGATGCTGGACCTTGACCAGGCAGCAGCCCCCCAAACGCCCGCCCTGCCCGCCCAGGCACACTCCTCCCCTCTCGCCACGCCGTCCTGGGCTCTGTCCGCGCCGCTGCCCAGCACCCTGAGCGATCGCGGCAACGCCAAACTGTTCGTCGAGCTTTACCGCGACCAGTTCCGCCACGTCGAAGGCCTGGGCTGGTTTTCCTGGGACGGCTACCGCTGGAAGCGCACCGGTGGGGAGAAAGCCGCCCTGTGGGCCGCGGGCGAGATGGCCGAGGAGATGCCGGACAGCGACCCGCGCGGCCTGTTCGGCGACCGCGAACTGCACCGTCACAAGAGGCGCACCCTCTCCACCACCGGCATGAAGGCCCTCCTCACCCAGGCGAAGGCCTCCCCGGACCTCTCCATGGACCCCGACACCCTCGACGGCGACCCCTACGCACTGTGCACCCCCGCCGGGGTCGTCGACCTGAACACAGGCCTGCTGCGCAAGCCCGACCCCACCAGGGACTTCCACTCCCGCGCCACCAGCATCGCCCCCCAGCGGAGCGAGACGCCGCGCTGGCACCGCTTCCTCAGCGACACCTTCGGCGACGACACCGAAGGCCAGGAGATGATCGAGTTCCTGCACCTGCTGCTGGGCTACTCCATCACCGGAGACGTCGGCGCCCAGGTCCTGCCGTTCCTCCACGGCCACGGCAAGAACGGCAAGAGCGTCCTCCTCGACACGATGATCCAGATTCTGGGGGACTACGCGGACGCCGCTCCGCCCGGATTCCTCATGGACCGAGGAGCCTTCTCCGAGCACTCCACCGAACTCACCGAACTCCACGGCCGCCGGCTCATCGTCTGCAGCGAACTCAAGCCCAACGACAAGTTCGACGAAGCCCGCGTGCGGCTCCTGACCGGCGGGGACAAGATCAAGGCCCGCCGGATGCGGCAGGACTACTTCTCCTTCACCCCCACCCACCACCTGTGGCTGCTGGGCAACCACCGGCCCGAAGTCACCACGGGCGGCTTCGCGTTCTGGCGCCGCATCCGCCTTCTGCCCTTCGAACGCACGGTCCCCGACCACCGCAAGATCGACAACCTGGCCTTCGAACTCGTCCGGGACGAAGGGCCCGGCATCCTGCAGTGGCTCATCGACGGCGCCCGCCGCTACCTCACCACCCGCGACAGCCTCGAAGGTCCCGACCGCGTCCGTATCGCGACCACCGCCTACGCCAACACCGAGGACCACATCGGCCGCTTCCTCACCGAATGCTGCACCCGCGACCTCGAGGCCCAGCCCGACCTGCGGGTCGAACAGGGCCTGCTCTACACCACCTACGCCGTCTGGTGCAGCGCCGGCGAAGGCATCCGCCCCGCCGGCGCCCGGGCTTTCGCCACCCGCGTCCGGCAGGAAGTCGGCCTCGCCTCACCCGCCGACATGATCAAATCCAACGGCCGCAAGTACTACCCCGGTCTCGCCCTGCTGGACACGCACTCATGAACCCACTGTCAGAACGTCACCCCGAGGCGCCCCGCGGCCGCCGGAGCCCGCAGGCCGCCCCGGCGCCCCTACACACTTCCCACCGCCCGGCCTACCATGAACCGGCAGCGCCAGGCCCCACAGCGGACGGCACACGACACCACGAGGCGGACCGCCGTCCAGCCCGGAACCCAAAGGAGGGGCAGCAGCCATGAGCTCGCTACTGACCGAGGGCGATCTCACCCACGAAGCGCACGTGGTGTGGCTGGAAGACCCCGAGAACCTCGACTACGTCCGCCAGGCCCTCGACAAAACCCCCCGCCGCCGCAACAAGCCCCGCTACGCCCGCGACGGCCGCATGGTCGGCTACGCCGAACTCGACGACCACGCCGAAGCCGACCCCGACAGCGGCCTGTACCGCCGCCGCGTCTTCTTCCTCCTGCCGCACGACCGGGACACCCAGCCCGAGGGCCTCTACCAGGAAGGCGCGCCCGGCGAAGCCGTCGACCCCCGCACCATCGACGTCCGGAAGGTCGGCGAGAAGACGCCCCGCTCACAGCGGGGGTCCTGCCGCCACAACGGGCACCCGGGCCTGACCCCCGGCGCTCCACGAACCGGGCGGTCTTCAGTCGCTTTTCCGTTGCTGTGACCGACCGGCCGACGGGGGCAGCAGCCGAGGGGCAGCGACGCAGGACAGCGGCAGGCGCTTGCAACCGGCGAGGAGAACCGCAGATCACAGCGGTTGTACGGCAGGACAGCGACTGAAGCGACCCAAGGGTGGGGTATATGAGGACACGGGCATGCGCGCATGCGTCATATAGCGACCTTGAGTCGCTTCAGTCGCTTTTTATCATCTTCGTACTTGCCGTGGGACAGCACCCGCTGGCAGATCGACGAGGACGAGACCGTGCTGTGGGCGGCCGGCGATCTGGCGGAGTCCAGCGCCACCACCGACCCCCGCGGTGTGCACAGCACCACCGCGTTACAGCACCACCGCCGGCGGGCGCTGAGTACCAGCGGCATGAACGCGATGCTCACCCAGGCGAAGTCCGCGCCGGGTATGGTGTTCAACGCCTCCCAGCTGGACGCCGACCCCTATGCGCTGTGCACCCCGGCCGACGTCGTGAAGCTGGTCGGCGACTACGCGGACGCCACGCCCCCCGGGTTCCTGATGGCCCGTCCCTACGACGGCCACCCCACCGACCTCCGCCTATGCCGAAACGGAGGACCACACCGGGCGGTTCCTGAGCGAATGCTGCCTGCCGGATCCGTCCTGGTTCGAGAGCGGAACAGGCGCAGCTCTACGCGGCGTACAAGACGTGGTGTCAGAATGAGGGAGCCCCGGCCGTCTCGTCCCGGGCGTTCGCGGCACGCGTTCGCGAGGTGGTGGGGCTGGCGTCGCCCAAGGAGATGATCCTGTCCAACCAGCGCAAGTACTACCCGGGCATCGGACTGGTCGCCGACGAGGAGACAGCATGAGTGCCCTCATCGCAGAGGACGAAATCGTCCACGAGGTCGACTTCGTCTGGCTCGAGGACGTCAGCAAACTGGACTATGTGCGCCAGAGCCTCGACCGGCTGCCGACCCGCCGCAGCAGACCCGCCTACCACCGTGACGGCCGGATGGTCGGTTACGCGCTGCTCGGGCCCGAGGCCAAACCGTCCCGCTTCTCGGGCACCTTCCGCCGCCGCGTCTTCTGGCTGCTTCCCCACGACCGCGACACCGACCCCGACGGTCTGTACGCCACCGGGGCGCCTGCGGAGGCCGTGGACCCGCGCACGCTCGCCCCGGGCACCAAGGGCCGCAAGACACCGCGTTCGGGGGGCGGGCCGCTGTCCCCGGCGGGGCAGCAGCTGGGCATCACGCTGCCGCTGTGACCCGGGCAGACGGCGGCCGGCGGGAGCTACAGGCCCGTGCCGCCGGAGGCGTCGATGCACTGCCCCGTCACCCAGCGGGAGTCCTGCGAGGCAAGGAAGGCCACGACGTCCGCGATGTCCGCCGGCCGTCCCATCCTGCCGAACACGGAGAACGCGGCATGGACGGCCTCGGCCTCGGGCGTGGCCCAGCGCTGCCGGTTCAGGTCCGTCCTGACGAAGCCCGGTGCCACGCAGTTCACCGTGATCTGCCTCGCCCCCAGCTCCTTGGCGAGCGTGCGGGTGAGGGCCTCGAGGGCTGCCTTGGCCATGGAGTAGGCGAGGGAGGACGGAAGGGCGACACGGGTGGCCGCAGAACTGATGTTGACGATGCGGCCACCCTCCCGCAGCCGCCGCAGCCCTTCCTGCACGAGAAACAGCGGCGCCCTGGCGTGGACGGCCATGAGCCGGTCGAAGTCCTGCGGCGTCACCTCGGACACACCGCCCCTGATGTTGAAACCGGCGTTGTTGACCAGGATGTCCAGCGAGGCCGGCTCTCCCAGTTCGCGCAGACCGGCGTCGAGCCGGTCGTACACCGTGGGGACGTCGTCGGGCACTCCGAGCGGGCCGTGCAGGGGGAAGGCGCGCCCGCCGCCACCGGTGATCAGTTCGACGGTCTCGCGGGCCGAGGCCTCGTCGCTGCCGTAATGCACGGCGACGAGCGCGCCGTCCGCCGCGAGGCGGCGGGCGATGGCCCGGCCGATGCCCCGCCCGGCGCCGGTGACCAGAGCCGTTCTGCCCTTCAGCGTGCCCATCGGTTCCCCCCATGTCATGAGCGGTGGCAGTCCAACGGGAAGAGGATACCTGTTGAAGAAACCGCATGTCCGGTTTAATGTCGTCTCGGTAGGGTTTCGCGGCCGGTGAGCGGGCGCGGGGCCGTTGCCTTGCCCCTCAGGCGCCGTGCGCCTCGGCCGTGCGGCTCGACGTTAGGCGGTTCTGTGATGACCTTGCGGCATCTGCGTCTGATCGCGGTGAACATCGACGGGGTATTGCTGAACGACACCTTCAGTCCGGTCATCCACCGGTTCGTGGTGCGTCGCGGAGGTGCCTACACCGCCGAGCTGGAGCGGGCGGTGCTGTCACAGCCGCAGCTTCGGGCCGCGGCGGCGCTGGGTGTGCCGGGGACGCCCGAGGAGCTGGTGGAGGAGTACTTCCGGGAGCGGAGGGCCTACCTCGAGGACCATCCGGTCCGTGTCATGGAGGGTGCCGGCGCACTGCTTGAGCGTCTTCGCGCCACCGGCGCGTCCATGGTGTGTTACGGCGGGCTCGGGCGAAGCCACTTCGAGCGTCATCTCGGCTCGTACACGGCGTACTTCGACGAGCCGCGCTATGTGTGCACCGACGCCTTCCGACCGGGTGTCCGGGAGATCGCCGAGGACGTCTTCGGGCTCCGGACCGACCAGGCGCTGTTCATCGACGACGTGGCGCGGGTGGCCGAGAGCGCGCGGGAGCTGGGGGCGGCGTTCATCGGGCATCCGGCCTCCTTCGAGCACAGCTTCCAGCGGCAGCTGATGCACCGGGCCGGGGTGCGGCACCTGGTGGAGTCGCTCGAGGGGATCGACGAGCGGCTGGTGCGGACCCTCGACGCCGAGGCCGCAGAGGGCCGCCTGTGGCCGGGGACGGCCGGGGCGGCCACCGCGGACAGGCAGGTCTTCGTGAACGTCTGAGCCGGCCGAGGAGACAAAAAGGGACAGCAAACCCTGCAAGCCGGATGGTTTTCAGCCCTGCTGCGGGCATCCGTTGCGCAGGACCGTGCCGCTGCAGGCCTGCGACGCCGGGACTTGCGGAGACCGCCGGACAGTTGCCCTGACCAGCACATTCCGCCGCGCAGCGAGGTGGCCCGGCAACCTTGTGGCCGGGCCACCGCAAGGAGCAAGGAAAGACAAAGGGTGAACTAGGTGGTGTCATTCGCCGCAGCTTGAGCATAAGGTACCTCGTGGACGGTTTGTTTGTTCTTGTGATCCGGTATGCGGCTCCGGCTCTGCGGCTCGGGTGCGGTTCAGGGAAAGGGAGGTCGAGTGGCCCAGCAGGAACGTGCGGTCAGGACCCGTCGCGCAGTACTGGAGGCTGCTGCGGTGGTGTTCGCGGAGCACGGGTACACGGCGGCGACGGTCGCCGACATCCTCAAGAGCGCAGGCGTGACCAAGGGCGCCCTGTACTTCCACTTCGAGTCCAAGGAAGCGCTTGCCAAAGGCGTCCTGGAGCTCCAGACGGGCCAGGCGCTGCCCGAGCAGGAGATCAAGCTCCAGGAACTGGTGGACGTCGCGATGTCGGTGGCCCACCGGCTGGTGCACGATCCCCTGGTGCGGGCCGGCGCCCGGCTCTCGGCGGACCCCATCGGCCGCAGGCACTACGGAAGCGCCTGGCCGTTGTGGGTCGACATGCTCACGGAGATCCTGGTCGAGGCTCATGAGCGGGGGGAGACCCTGGCGCACGTGGTGCCGCGCGAGGTTGCCGAGCTGGTGGTCAGCTCCTTCAACGGGGTGCAGCTCTATGCCCAGTTGGAGACCGGTTTCAGTGACGTCGAGTACCGGGCCTCGGTTCTGCTGAAGCACCTGCTGCCGTCCATCGCCTCGCCCGCGGTCCTGATGCGTCTGGACGTGGCCCCGGACCGGGGAACCCGCATCATTCGCGAAGCGGTCCAGATGCCGGTGCCGGTGCCGGCACCGGCCTGAGACGTGCGGCAGCGACCGGAGCGAGTCGCCCGGCCGCGTGCAGCACACGCTGCGGTCCGGCACCGGGCGGTCGGCGGACACCAGCCGTCCCCTCGTGTCCTAGTCGCTCCCCGTCGGTGCGCGGACATCGAGGTCACAGCATTTCCGGCAGGCAGGAAGCGACTGAAGCGACTCAAGGTCCGCGTCCCCGGAACTGCCGGAAGACCCGCGACCGTCCCGGCCGGCGTGGCGCCCCGCTCAGGCGGGGCGCCACCTCGTTTCATGCCGTGGCCGGTGCCACGGTGATGGCCGAAGTGAAGACGACGGCGCCGTCCTGCCGGCCGGTCACGAGCACGCGTTCCCTGCCCCTTGCGCACCGGGGAAGGGAACACGCCTCGATCAGGCACGGGGCGTCGAGCTCCGCATATCGGGTGAACTCGCTGGTGATGCCCACCGGCAGGCAGTCGCGCCCCAGGAACGCGACGGTGGCCTGGCGGGAGGCCTCCAGCAGCACCATGCCCGGCACGTGATCGACGGGGTGGTCGAAGAGCACGGGGTGCCTGGTGTCCACCCGCAGCTGCCAGCAGCCGGGTGCCGGTACGGGGGACAGGACGACGTCCGTGGGCGAGATGCGGCCGACGTCCTGCGGTGCCGTCGGGCTCGTCAGCGGGATCGGTGCCGCACCGCCGTCACCGATCCGGGGGGACCGAATGCGCTGGTAGACGGCCGGAGAGGCGCAGGTGAAGGTGGCTGATCCGGTCCCGGCCGGCTGCCCGTCGCGGTGGATCACGGCGTTGAAGTGGAGCCCCGCGAGGTTCTTGCCGCGGCGCTTGATGTCCGTACAGGCGACCTCGATGACCACGGACGCCGGCGCGGCGCCGATGCGGAGCCGGTCGGCGCTGACGTCGACCGCGAGATCCCACATCAGGAACTGGTGGCCGAGCGGGACGCCGAACTCCGCGTGCGCCAGCAGGAGTCCCGCCTGACGGATCGTCTCGGCGACCAGCAGCGGATCGTGATGGCCGCGGGCGGCGAAGAAACCGTGCAGACGTGGCCACTGGGCGCTCACCGTGAAGTGCTGATCATCCACGCGCGCCCAGTCGGTGAGCATCACCTCGGCGATACTGGCGCGGTGGACGAACTCCTTCGGGACCGTGGTGGTCAAAGACGGATAGTGAGGCTCGACGGTGTTCTGCGGGGTCTTGGTGTCGAGCTCCGCGTACCGGGTGGCGGGTAGGACGCGTTCGACGTGGAACGTGCTCGCAGACATGCCTATTCCCCCTGGGCGGCGTTGGCCTGTGGTTGCGGTGAGCTCTTCTCTGGCCAGTGAAGATACATACCAACCGGTTTAGTTTCCACCGGTAGGAGGCACTCCGCCTGCACAACTTCTGGAGCGTCGGATTCCTGTCGACTCCCGTGCGGCCTCGTGAGGGCGGCCGCCTTCGGCCTCTGGCTGCGGGACCTCGAACGACTGCGGTGGCGAGCTGCCGCCACGTGCATGGTCGTCTTTCGGTTCCGGACTGTCGTTGGGCACAGCCCGTGTCGAGCCTCAAGCGATTCCTCAGCACTTCTCGAGTATCCCGATCGACCATGGCCGAGGCTGTGAGGAGAGGGGACGTACCGGATGGAAAGCGCAGAAACCACGCTCCGCGTGGAACGCGGTCAGGCCGGTGAAGAGGAGCTGGCCGCTGTCGCGGCGGTGCTGCTCGCCCTGCGGGCACGCGACCAGGAGGAACCCGAGCAGCCGCCGTCACTCGGATGGAACTGGTGGAAGCGGCTGAAGGGCTACGAGCCACCCGGCAGTTGGCGGTGAGCAGACCGCCGCTTGAGGCGCCTTCCACCAAAGGAAACACAACCGTACAGGCGGTTTGGATTTGTTCATGGAAGCGGGGCGGGATCTCCTCAGTCTTGTCCCAGGAAGGGACCAGAGATGGCGATGACGACTGCCCCGGCACCGACCGGGACGGAGGCGACCGACATACGCGGTCAGGTGGCGGAGCTGCACGCGATACGAGCTCAGGCGTTGGCAGGTCCGAGTGAGAAGGCGACGGCGGCGCAGCATGCCAAGGGCAAGCTGACGGCCCGGGAGCGGATCGAGCTGCTTGTCGACCCGGGTTCCTTCCAGGAGGTCGAGCAGTTGCGCCGGCACCGGGCGACGGGGTTCGGGCTGGAGGCGAAGAAGCCGTACACCGACGGTGTCATCACCGGCTGGGGCACGGTCGAGGGCCGTACGGTCTTCGTCTACGCCCACGACTTCCGGATCTTCGGCGGTGCGCTGGGCGAGGCCCACGCCACGAAGATCCACAAGATCATGGACATGGCCATCGCGGCCGGCGCGCCGCTGGTGTCGCTCAACGACGGTGCGGGCGCCCGTATCCAGGAGGGCGTCTCGGCGCTCGCCGGGTACGGCGGCATCTTCCAGCGCAACACCAGGGCGTCGGGTGTCATCCCGCAGATCAGCGTCATGCTGGGCCCGTGTGCGGGGGGTGCGGCCTACTCGCCCGCCCTGACGGACTTCGTGTTCATGGTGCGGGACACCTCGCAGATGTTCATCACCGGCCCCGACGTGGTCAAGGCGGTGACGGGCGAGGAGATCACCCAGAACGGCCTGGGCGGCGCCGACGTGCACGCCGAGACGTCCGGCGTGTGCCACTTCGCGTACGACGACGAGGAGACCTGCCTCGCCGAGGTCCGCTACCTGCTGTCGCTGCTCCCGCAGAACAACCGCGAGCCCGCTCCCCGGGTGCGCAGCGGCGACCCCGCCGACCGGCGCAGCGACGTACTGCTGGACCACGTTCCGGCGGACGGCAACCGCCCCTACGACATGGCCAAGGTCATCGAGGAGATCGTCGACGACGGCGAGTACCTGGAGGTCCACGAGCGCTGGGCCCGCAACATCATCTGCGCGCTGGCCCGCCTGGACGGCCAGGTCGTCGGCATCGTCGCCAACCAGCCCCAGACGCTGGCCGGCGTCCTGGACATCGAGGCCAGCGAGAAGGCCGCTCGGTTCGTGCAGATGTGCGACGCCTTCAGCATCCCGATCGTGACCTTCCTGGACGTCCCCGGCTTCCTGCCCGGCGTCGACCAGGAGCACGGCGGGATCATCCGGCACGGCGCGAAGCTGCTGTACGCCTACTGCAACGCCACCGTGCCCCGGATCTCGCTGATCCTGCGCAAGGCGTACGGCGGCGCCTACATCGTGATGGACAGTCAGTCCATCGGCGCCGACCTCACCTACGCGTGGCCCACCAACGAGATCGCCGTGATGGGCGCCGAGGGCGCGGCCAACGTCATCTTCCGCCGCCGGATCGCCGAGGCCGAGGACCCCGAGGCCATGCGGGCCCGCATGGTCAAGGAGTACAAGGCCGAGCTCATGCACCCCTACTACGCGGCCGAGCGCGGTCTGGTCGACGACGTCATCGACCCGGCCGAGACCCGCGAGGTGCTCATCCGGTCCCTGGCCATGTTGCACAGCAAGCACGCGGACCTGCCGTCCCGCAAGCACGGCAACCCCCCGCAGTAAGCTACGCCCCTGCCACAGCAGGCCGAGCCAACCGCACACCAGGTTTGTTATCTCACCTGGATGCACCTGCTGCGCCGCGTGGCCGCCCGTTTGTCGGGGCAGACCTGTACAGGGATTCGATGGACACCCGGCGTGTCCTCATGGGGCGACGGCTTTGGATTCGTTGGACCCACAGCTCAGCGGCGTGCTCGGAAGATCACATGCATTCGGGTGTACGGTGCATAAAAACAGCACATCTGGTTTGCTATTGACAAACCGTCCGGCCTGTTTTGTACTCGTGACGTGCCAGATGACAGCACACTCACCTAGGGGGAAACGGCGTGCAGATCGATGTACTGGGCATATTGGACGTCAGGGTGAACGGGGTGTCCGTCGCTCCTACCGCGCCGAAGCCCCGGCAGGTGCTCGCCCTTCTGGCGCTGCACGCCGACCAGGTGGTGCCGGTCTCCGCTCTCATCGACGAGTTGTGGGCGGGCCGGCCGCCGCGCAGTGCGCGCACCACGCTGCAGACCTACGTCCTGCAACTGCGTGACCTCATCACCCTGGCGCTGGAGAAGGGGACGCCGGCCGCCGAACCCGCTTCGCCCCCGCGGCGCAGCGCCAAGGACGTCCTGGTCACCTCGCCCGGGGGGTACATGCTCGTCTCCGGTGGCGGCACCAGCGACGTCCGGGAGTTCGAACAGCTCGCGGGCCTGGGCTACCGTGCCGCCGACGCGGGAGACTTCCAGGGCGCCTCGCGCCTGCTGCGTGAGGCACTCGACCTGTGGACCGGCTCGGCCTTCGCCGACGTGCAGACCGGTGCGCAGCTGGAGATGGAGGCCCAGCGGCTGGAGGAGAGCCGGCTGTGCGCCCTCGATCAGCGCATCGAGGCCGACCTCCGGCTGGGCCGCCACCGCGAACTGCTCTCGGAACTCACCGTGCTGACGAGGCGTTACCGCGCCCACGAGAATTTGCACGCCCAGTTCATGCTGGCGCTGCACCGCTCGGGTCGGCGCGGCGAGGCCCTCGACGTCTACCACCGGCTGCGCAGCACCCTCGTACGGGACCTGGGCCTGGAGCCCTCGGCGCGGCTGCGCCGGCTCCAGCAGTCGATCCTGATGGCCGCGCCGGAGACTCCGCTGGCGGCGGAGCAGCAAAGGCCCGCCACGGTTCCCGTCCCCTCCGCCCGTGCGGGCAGCGGACGCCCGTCACACGTCAACTGACCCGTGAGTGGCGGGTCGTCGCCACAGCGGCGCAGGAGAGCATGGTCACTGACTGAGGGGCTGCCACGGGGCGGCCCCTCAGTCGTCTTCACATCACTCCGGCGTGCCGTGTTCGTTCCCCGCTATGTCATACCGTCTAAGCGGTTTGTTAGTCTGTGGGTACGACTCTGCGTGGCCGTGCCCGCACCGACCTGCGGTTCCGTGAGCACAACACCCTCACACTAGGTGTACGTAGCAAGGGGCATGAGATGTCGGTGTCCTGCCGGCTTTCGGCGTCCCGTTGCTCAGGAGGCAGCACATGGTCAAACAGGAGCGAGCCGTACGCACGCGGCGTTCGCTGATCCAGGCCGCGGCCGAGGTGTTCGCCGAGGTGGGCTTCGTCCCCGCATCGCTGGGCGCCATCAGTCAACGGGCCGGTGTCAGCAACGGGGCGCTGCACTTCCACTTCGCCAACAAGAGCATGCTCGCCGAAGCGGTCGAGGCGGAGGCCGCCGAGACCGTTCGCCGGCTCACCGAGGCGGCGCAGGCCCGCCAGCGCGACCCCCTGCAGTCGGTGGTGGACGCCACGCACGAGCTGATGGCCGTCCTGGACCAGGACGTCGTGGTCCGCGGCGGCTTCGAGCTCGCCGGTGACATCGCGCGCCGTACGAAGTCCCCGCTGCGGAAGGAGTGGCAGCGCTGGGTCGAGGACAGTCTGCGCCGGGCCGAGCGCGGCGGTGTGCTGGCGGAGGGGGTGTCCTGGGGGGACGCCGCCCGTGTCATCGTCGCCGCGACCGTGGGTCTGGAAGTGCTCGGCGGCCGGGATGCCTCCTGGCTGTCCCAGCAGAACGTCACCCGGTTCTGGGAGTTGTTGCTGCCGCGGCTCACCGGCCGGCGGGACCTGGGCGCGTCGGTGGGCTCCGGCTCGCGGCCGTCGACTGCCGTACCCGCACAGGCGCGGTCACGGCTGGCGTCCCCCGAGCGGTAGCGGGCACTCGGTCTGTTCACCACAGGCTCGCCTGAAGAGCCCGGGGCATGAGCAGGGACTTCCGAGTCGCCGGCGTGTTCTCCTGGCCGAATTCTCAGGGCTTTCTTCTGCGTTTCTCGAATGACGGCTTCCCTAATGTCTGTTCTTTGAGGATTGCTCAAATGCCACTGAAGGAACCGATACCTCCGGTGTGGGGAGGGCTAGCGTGTCAGTTCGCCGACGACTTTCGGCCATCGGGAGTGCCCGACGACGAACGGAGGGAACCATGGAGATTCAGGTTTTGGGTCCGCTGTGTGCCGCCGTGAACGGGGACTCGATCGTCCCGACAGCCGGAAAGCCCCGACAGATTCTCGCGCTGCTCGCGCTGTATCCGAGCCGCGTCGTGCCTGTGTCGACGCTGATGGAGGAGATCTGGCAGACGGAGTTGCCGCAGAGCGCGATGACCACGCTGCAGACGTACATCATGCAGCTGCGCCGCTGCCTCGGCACCGCGATGGGACCCGACGCGCCGGGTGCGGCGAAGAACGTTCTGGCCACGCGGCACGGCGGCTATCTGCTGCAGATCCCGCCGGAGTCCGTGGACGTGCACACCTATGAGCGCCTGGTTGCCGAAGGCCAGGAGGCCTTCGAACAGGGTGAGGACGAACGGGCTGCCCGCTGTTTCCGGCAGGCCCTCGCCCTGTGGCAGGGGCCCGCGCTGGTGGACGTACGCCTCGGTCCGATCCTGGAGATCGAAGTCACGCGGCTGGAGGAGTCCCGGCTGGTCACCGTCGAGCGGCGGATCGACGCCGATCTGCGGCTCGGCCGGCACGCGGAACTGATCGCCGAGCTCACCGACCTGATCGCCCGCCACCCTCAGCACGAGGGCCTGCACGCGCAGGCGATGGTGGCCCTGTACCGGTCCGGACGGCAGGCTTCCGCCCTGGACGTGTACCGGAAGCTGCGGACGCGGCTGATAGAGGAGCTCGGCGTGGAACCCTCACCGCAGCTGCAGCGCCTGCACCAGGCCATGCTCGCGGTCGATCCCGAACTCGACGTGATGGCCGGTCCGCGCCGCGGCTCCACCTTCGACCGGTACGCGGCCTAGGGGTGTCCTTCGGATCACCTCGGACCCGGGTGATCCGGCCGTGCCGGGCGTCGCGGGCCCGGGCCGGTCCGGGCGGAACCCCCGGTGCTTTCGCAGCGGTTCGCATCCCGAGCCGCCGCCTCGGCCCGGCCTCGAGTGCGATTCGAGGCTGTCCGGCGATGCTCGAACCCCGCCCCGTGGTACCAGGAGCGGACGTAGAGGAGGATGCCATGCCGGACGAACCGCCAGTGCGACTGCACTGTTTCGCGCACTCCGCTGAGGGCGTCTCCGTCTTCGACGGCTGGGCGGCGAGCGTCGGACCCGGCGTGCAGCCGGTCCCGGTCCTCCTGCCGGGCTGCACACCGCGGCTGAGCGAACCGAGGCTGACCACGCACGAGGCCCTGCTCGCCGATGTGCTGCCGCTGTTCACCGACGCGCAGCCCGGCCCGTACGTCCTGTACGGGCACGGTTTCGGTGCGATGATCGCGCTCACCGTGACGCGCGCCCTGCGCGAGGCGGGTCTGCCGGGCCCGGCGCTCCTTGCCGTCGGCGCCTGGTCGCCGCCGCACCTGCCCTCCGAGCTGCCGGATGCCCGCCGGGCCACGGATGCCGAACTGCTGCATGTCCTCAGCGGCACGGGCGCCGTGCCGCCCACCAGCGACGAAGGGATCTGGCTCCGGGCCGTGCTGCCGGTGCTCCGCGCCGACCTGCAGCTGGCCCAGGCCGTGCACGAGGCGGCCGGCAGGCCCTCCCCGGCCGGCCCGCTCACCACCCCGGTGCTCGTCGTCGCCTCGCAGGACAACCCGCTGGCCCCGCTCTCGACAACCGGCAGCTGGCGCCAGTGGACCGAGGGACCCGTCTGGTCGCGCACCGTCCCCGGGCGCCACTTCTTCGTACGCGGCGGCCGTGAACTGCCCCGGCTGCTGGGCCGGGCCTGCCGCGTCGCCCGCCGGCTCGTCCGGGAGCCCGTGCCCGTCGGCTGATCCCCGTGCTCCGGCCACCGGATCAGGGTCGTCATTGCGCAGTCCGGACTCTGTTCGCGTCCCGGCCGGCGAGTGAAGAAGGAGGTGCTCAGATGTCTGGTGAGCGTGTCGACAGGGCGAAGCGCCATGCGCATGTGTCCGCGCCCGCGGGTGTGGTCTACGCAGTGCTTGCCGATACGGCGAAGTTGCCGCTCTACTTCTCCCCGAGCGTCCATGTGGAGCGCCTGGAGTTCGACGGCGAGCGGGAGCGCCTGCGGATGTGGGTCCTCATGGACGGGCAGCTGAAGTCGTGGATCTCGTGGCGACACATGGACCCGGTGGAGCGCCGCATCGAGTTCCGGCAGGAGCTGCCCGCGTCCCCGCTGACCGCGATGGGCGGCACCTTGAACGTACGTTACGAAAGCCCGTACCGCTCCGAGCTCGAGCTGCTGTACGACTTCAGCGTCACCGACGACCTGCCCGACGACGCGGCGTGGGTGGAGCGGGTCGCCGACCTGGCCAGCCGTACTCAGCTCGCCGACCTCAAGAGCTTCGCCGAGCGGTGGACGCGCCTGGACGACCTGGTGCTGTCCTTCGAGGACTCGGTGCGCGTCAACGGCCCGGCCGAGCTGGCCTACGACTTCCTCTACCGGGCCGGGGACTGGCCCGAGCTGGTGCCCCACGTCACCCGGGCCGACCTCACCGAGGAGGCACCCGGAGTGCAGCGCATGACCATGGAGACGCAGACCGACACCGGAACGCACACCACCGCATCGGTGCGGATCTGCTTCCCGCACGCGGGCCGCATCATCTACAAGCAGACTGCCACCCTCCCGCTGCTGGAGGCGCACACCGGCGAATGGTCCGTCGTCCCGGACGAGACGGGGGTGACCCTCACGTCGAAGCAGAGCGTCGTGCTGTGCGAGGAGAACATCACCGCCGTACTGGGCGAGGGCGCGGGCCTCGCACACGCCCGACGGCATGTGCGTGAGGCGCTCGGCCGGAACTGCCTGGCCCTGCTCACCCTGGCCAAGCAGCACGCGGAGAGCGCCGTCCGCATGCTGTGACGGTCCCGCCTGCGTCGGATGGGCTGCCGGATTTCCGGCCGGCACACCGAGAGTTCGCACCGGACGCCGCGGGACCCGCCCTTCGGGCGGACGACGGGACTTTCGCGGCAGGCCCTGGTAAGCGGGTCGAGCCAGGACGGAATCAGCGGCAGTGCCGCGTCAGGTGCCGGTACCGTGGTTCCCGCCCGGCGCGGCCCTGCCGCTCCTCGGCCCGCCTCCGCGGCACTTCCGACCTGTGCGAGGCCTCGTCGGCCGGGACGACCGTCCGGCATTCGACGCAGACGCCACCCGGACGTCCCGCCACCGCTCCCACCGGCCCCCGGCGCGCGTGTCTCACCCACCGGACCGGCTCCTTCGCGCACACAGCCGCCTGCCCTTCTCGGGCCCGGCTCGGACACCGCTGCATACCCGCTCGGGGAAACGGACTTCGGGCGCGTACTGCCATTAGCGTGCTCATCCCGACCGTTGTGGACGCGGGCAAGCCAGGAGGCCGTCATGGGGGAGAGGCAGCACGGCCCGTCCCGGCCTCACCGGGCCTGCGCGCGACTCCCGGTCCGGACGGCGGCCACCGGGCACGGTGCCCGGGCCGTTCACGCGCCCATGCTCGTCCCGCGACCGCGGAAAGGAGAGAGGGTATCCGGCCACCCGCAGCGGACCGCACACCCCCGGACACCATGACTGTTCACCGCTTCCCGCACGCGCCGATCTCCGTGGTCGTCGACCCCGGGCCCCCTCCGTACCCAGCGCCGTGGGACCTCGAGCTGCGCGGGCCGCTCGACGCCGCCGCACTGGAACACCTCCTGGGCGAGCTCACCGCCGGTGACCCGGCCCGGCCCGCCTGGCGGCACCGGCTGTTGCGGCACGGCCCCGACCACCACACGCTGCGGTTCTCCGCACCGCAGGGAGCGCCCGCCGCCTTCGTCGCGGGCCGCATCGCCGACCGGCTCACCGAACCGCCGCCGGCCGCCGACCGCCCGCTGACCCCCGCGCAGCGCGCGGCCCTCGCACGCGACGGAGAACACCGTTACGAGGCGATGCTGGTCGAACCAGCGGCCCCCCTGGACACGGGCGCGCTGCGCGAGGCGCTGCGCGCCGTCGTGGCCGCCCACCCCCAGCTGCGCTCCCGCCTCGCCGCCGCGGACGGCTGGCGCACCGCGGCGGCCGGGGACGAGGCCGCGAGCGGCCAGGATCCGCTGGTGGAGGAGGAGTTCACCGACGAGGCCGGTTTCGCCGCGCTCCTGGCCTCGACCGGTCGCACGCTCGACGCGTACGCCGGCATCCAGCTGCGGGTCCTGCTCGCCAGGGACCGCCGTCCGGCCGAACCGCGTACCGACCGGCTCGCCGTGGTCACCCATGAGCTCGCGGTGGACGCCGGATCCTGGCGCATCCTGCTCGACGACCTGACCGCAGCCCTCGGCACGGCCGCCGGCAAGGCCCCGACGCGGCCGCAGCCCGCGCCGGACGGCCTGACCGACTGGGTCACCGAACTGCGCGAGCTGGCCCGTGACTCCGCCGAAGTCCAGCACTGGAGCCTTGTCGCCGAGCGCAGGTCCCGGTCGGCCGGCGTCCACCGGCCCGTTCGGGTGACCGGACCGGGCGACGGGCCCGACGCTGCCCCGGCACACGCCCCGGACACCGCGCCGGGGGAGGTCCGGCACAGCGGGTTCACCCTGGACGAGGGCCCGACCGAGCGGATCACCCACGGCCTGGCCCGACGGCTCGCGCTGACCACCGGACAGCTGCTGACCGGTGTGTTCGCCCTGGCCCTCACCCGCTGGCAGGGATCCGACGAGGCCGGCTTCGACGTACGCAGCGACCCGCGGGCCGGCCGCCGGAGCCTGCGACGCCACGTGGGCCGGCTCACCGACCCGTACCCGGTTCATCTCACCCCGGACCCCGGCGTCGACCCCCTCGGTCAACTGACCGCTCTGGCAGGTCCCCTGGCTTCCTGCGCCGGCCGCGCCGGGGGCGGCGCGGGCTTCGGGGCCTGCCGCGAGTGGAGCCCCGATCCGTCGCTGCGCCGTGCCCTGCGCGACCTGGCACCCGCCCAGGCCTGTCTGACCCTCGACGAACCCGGCGAGCCACTGCCATGCTCCGCCCGGCCCGTGTCCGGCGGCGCACCGGGCCGGCCCGCGCACCGTGTCGAGGTGCGGGCCCAGGTCCGCGACGGCAGGCTGCACATCGGTCTCGACTGGGTGACCGACCACGCGGCAGGCATCACCGACACCTCCGTGGGCGCCCTCGAGCACCTGCTGCGGGAGCTGCTGCAGGAGCTGGCCGACGCACCCGCCGCCCCGATCCCGCCCGCCTTCCGGGCCACCCCCCAGCAGTCGGCGCTGTACCGGGGCGGCGATGCGCAGCCCGGCACCGGACGCCATGTCGAGCAACTCGTATGGATCTGGCACGGCCCGCTCGACGTCGGACGCTTCACCGCCTCCTGGCAGTCGGTCTTCGACTGCGAGACGGTGCTGCGCACCGCGTTCACCGGGGGCCCGGAACCGCTGCTCGTGGTGTGCGAGCGGGTCGTGCCCGAGATCACCCGCCGGACCCTCCACGACGGCGACTGGTCCGCCCTCCTGGAGCGCGACCGGCTGCGCGGCTTCGACCTGCGCCGCCCCGGAGCACTGCGCCTGACGCTGCTGGAGACGGAGCAGAACCGGACCGCGGGCACCGTCGCACCCACCCGGATCCTGGTCACCTACCACCGGGCCCTGCTCGACACCTGGAGCGCGCACATCCTGCTGCGCGCGTTCTACCGCGCCTATCTCGCGGGCGGCACCCTGCCCGGTGGTGAGCGCCGCCCCGACCTGCGCGACTACACGGCCTGGGTCGCCGGCCAGGACCCGGAGCCCGCCCGGGAGTTCTGGACGCTCAGCGCGCCGCCCGACGGTGCGGCGTCCCGGCCGGTCCGGTCCGCCGGAAGGGCCGGCCTGACCGGCGTCGGCCGTGCCCGGCTGCGCCTGGACCTCGTGGAGACGACCCGTCTCGCGCACTGGGCGGGCATCTGGGGCACCGCGGAGAGCAGTGTGCTGCAGGCCGTCTGGGCCATGCTGATCCACCGTGCCTCCGGCGCCACCGGACCGGCCCCGGTCTGTTTCGCGGTGTCCGTGCCGGGGCGTGGCATCGCGCTCGACGGCGTGGCCCGGATGCCGGGGCCGCTGCGCAACCACCTGCTGATGACCGTCGAGGTGGACCCGGCGGGCACCGTGCCGCGTCTGCTGCGGCAACTGCGCGACCGCGCCCTGGACATGGCCGCCTACGAGTGGGTGCCCGCCGACTGGATCCGTGCCTGGAGCGGCGGCGGCGCGGACGCCTGCACCGTCATCGTCTTCGAGGATCCGCCGCATCCGCTGGACGGCCTGGAGGACCAGCTCGCCGCCCACGGCATCCGCGCCGAGCTTCTGGACGCCCTGCCGGCCCGCTCCGTGCCCCCCGTCGGGCTGCTCGCCCACCACGACAGCGCGGGCGGTCTGGTCCTCACGGGGGTGCACGACCGGGCCGTGCTCGACGAGGACGGGGTGGCCGAACTGCTGGCGCAGAGCGCCCTGCTGCTGCGGTCGCTGCCCTTGTCGGCGGACGAGTCCACGACCGTCGGGGAGGTCCTGGCCCTCCTGGAGGGCAGTGCCGTACCGCGCCTGGCCGAAGCCGCCGGGGACGGCCGGGGCACCCCGCTGGTCACCCTGCGCGCGGCGCGCCGGGACCGGGCGGGCACGATCTGCCTGATCCCGCCGCCGGGCGTCCCCGAGACCTGTTACGACCTGCTGGCCCGCACCTACCCGGGCCCGCAGGAGCTGCTGGTGCTCACCGCCGGCCCGGACGCCGACGGGGCACGCCCCGCCCTCGCGGCGCTCGGCACCGGCCGGTCCCTGCTGCTCGCCGGGTTCTCCGGTGCCGGTGTCCGCGCCTGCGACATCGCCCGGCGGATCGCGGCGGACGGCGGCCGCCCGCCGCGGGTGGTGCTCGCCGGCGCGTCCGCGGACGAGCGGGAACGGGCCCGCGCTCTCGCCCGGGCCCTGCAGGACGCCGCACCCGGGACGTGATGCCGGTCCACTGCTGTTCCGTCGCTGTTCGAGAGTCCCTCGTTCGCGGTTCTGCATCGTGGCTGTGGCACGGGTGACCTCGCCCGGGTCGCTGACGCCGTTCGTGCTGTGGGCCCGCAACCATCTGGAGAGACATGTCCCGTCGTCTGTTCACCTCGGAGTCCGTCACCGAGGGACATCCCGACAAGATCGCCGACCGGATCAGTGACACCGTCCTCGACGCGCTGCTGCGCGAGGACCCGTCCTCGCGTGTCGCGGTGGAGACCCTGATCACCACGGGGCAGGTGCACATCGCCGGCGAGGTGACCACGCAGGCCTACGCCCCGATCGCCCAACTGGTGCGCGACGCCATCCTCGAGATCGGGTACGACTCGTCGGCCAAGGGCTTCGACGGCGCCTCGTGCGGCGTCTCGGTGTCCATCGGCGCCCAGTCCCCGGACATCGCGCAGGGCGTCGACGCCTCGTACGAGCAGCGGGTCGAGGGCGAGGAGGACGACGCCCTGGACCAGCAGGGGGCGGGCGACCAGGGCCTGATGTTCGGCTATGCGACCAACGAGACGCCGAACCTGATGCCGCTGCCCATCGAGCTGGCCCACCGGCTGTCCCGTCGCCTCACCGAGGTCCGCAAGGACGGCACCATCCCCTACCTGCGCCCCGACGGCAAGACACAGGTCACCATCGAGTACGACGGCGACCAGCCCGTGCGGCTGGACACGGTCGTGGTCTCCACGCAGCACGCCTCCGACATCGACCTGGAGTCGCTGCTCACCCCGGACATCCGCGAGGAGGTCGTCGGTCACGTCCTGAGCCGGCTCGCGCGGGACGGTATCAAGCTGCAGACCGAGGGCTACCGGCTGCTGGTCAACCCCACCGGCCGCTTCGAGATCGGCGGCCCGATGGGCGACGCCGGCCTGACCGGCCGCAAGATCATCATCGACACCTACGGCGGCATGGCCCGCCACGGCGGCGGTGCCTTCTCCGGCAAGGACCCGTCCAAGGTGGACCGCTCGGCGGCGTACGCGATGCGCTGGGTCGCCAAGAACGTCGTGGCGGCCGGCCTGGCCTCCCGCTGCGAGGTCCAGGTCGCCTACGCGATCGGCAAGGCCGAGCCGGTCGGTCTGTTCGTGGAGACCTTCGGCACCCACAAGGTCGAGACGGAGAAGATCGAGAACGCCATCACCGAGGTCTTCGACCTCCGTCCGGCCGCCATCATCCGCGACCTCGACCTGCTCCGCCCGATCTACGCCCGGACCGCGGCGTACGGCCACTTCGGCCGCGAGCTGCCCGACTTCACCTGGGAGCGCACCGACCGCGCCGAGCTGCTCAAGGCGGCCGCGGGCCTGTGAGCCCGGCGCCCGGACGGCCGGCCCGGCGCGCGCTGCCGGCGGCGTGCGCCAGGCCCGCACCGGGGACGGGCCCACGCACGGGGAACGGGCGGAGACCGGGGGCCGGCCGCGCCTGCGCGGTCTACGGCTGCTTCCCGTGTGCTGCTTCAAGCACCTTTACGAGAAGGCCGCCCGGCGGCCCCGGCGCAGCCGTTCTCCACTGAGCCACGAGCGGACCTTGGGAGCCTGTGGAGGAGGCTACGAGCGAAGGGGCAAAAAGGGGGGGACATGAAACGGTTGCCGTGGGACGGCCGGCGGGCGTTGGCGGACTGTCTCGTGCGACGGCTCTGGGTGTCCCTGGTGGCCTTCGGGGCCGCACACGATCCCCTGGTGCACTTGGCCGGGGAAGAGCTGCCGCCGCGACAGCGCCCCGCAGGGCCGCCGCCCGCCCACCCCGAGCGCCTGCGCGAGGACGTTCCGCTCTCCCGGGAGGAGCTGCGGATCCTGCGCGAACTGTGGCCGGCGCGCTACGCCGAACACCGGGCCCTCGACGGCAGGTGAGGTGCCGGCAGTGGCCGGCACCTGCCCGGGGCCGGATGGTCGTGACGACCTCGTCGCAGCCGAGGCGCGGGGCGCACTCGCCCCAGGCGTCACTGTGAGGGGGTCCCGTGCCGGCCCTTCACCACTCGACCAGCGCGAAACTGGCGGCCATGCCACCGCCGAAGCCGGCCAGGAGGATCAGCTCGCCCGGACTGAACTCGCCCGCACGGACGGCCGCGTCAAGGGTGATCGGGATGGAGGCGGCTCCCGTGTTGCCGTAGTGCGTCACCGTCCGGTGCATGGTGGCGCGGGGCATGCGCAGGTCCGCGAAGACCTCGTCGAGCATGACACCGTTGGCCTGATGCGGGATGAAGTGGCTGATGTCCGCGGCTTCCACACCGGCCTCGTGGAGGAACCCCTTGACCAGCTGCGGCAGTTGCTCCACGACGAAGCGGCGTACCTCTCGCCCGTCCATCGCGAAGTACTGCAGCCCGGCATCGAGGCCGGCCTGGTCGAGGGGCTGCCGGCTGCCGCCCGCGGGCACCCGGATCAGGCTCGAGAACTCGCCGAAGGTGTGCAGGGCGACATGCCGGACGACCGGGCCCTGCGTGGCGGGCGCGAGGATCATCGCACCGGCGCCGTCCCCGAACAGCACGACCGTCCTGCGATCGGCCGGGTTCAGGATGCGCGAGTACACGTCCGCGCCGATGACCAGCGCGTAGCCGCCCCGGCGCAGAATCACGCTGCCGACCGCGGAGAGCCCGAACAGCGTGCCGGAACACACCGCGTTGACATCGAACGCCGCGGTGCCGGACGCACCGAGGTTCTGCTGGACGTATGCCGCCGTCGGCGGCTGCGGCCGGTCCGGTGTGGACGTGGCGACCGCGATCACGGACAGCTGCTCGGCGGTGATGCCGGCCGACTTCATCGCGGCCCGGGCCGCGGCCGTGGCCAGGTCCGACGTGGCCTGGTCGGCGGCGGCCCAGCGGCGCTCCCGGATCGCGGTCTTGCGGATGATCCAGGCGTCGTCTACTCCGGCCGGCGCACCGACTTCGTCGTTGGAGACGAGCCGGTCCGGCACATAGGCACCCGTACCGACGATCCTGACGTCTCTGATGGGGCTACCCGTACCGAGGATCGCTGCGTCGTTCATGCGGCTGCCCTCCCCTCACATGGTCGGTGAATAGCTGTGCGGCACGTACGGCACGTGCGACATGGCCGGCGGGTGCGCGGCCGGGACGGGCCCGTACGCGGGCAGCCCGCAGGGGCCGCCCGCGTACGGGCCCGGCAGCGCCCGAAGGGGCGCGGGGAACTGCGCGACCAGCCACGACGGCGCCGCGGACGATGGACGGCCACGGCCCGTCGCGGCACTTCCCGCGGAGCGCTAGCGCTTCTCGTAGATGCGCTTGTGGCCGCTGATCCCGGCCAGCCGGAAAGGCCCGCTGGTCTGCGCCGGAGCGCAGTGGTCGCCGCCGTCGGCCGGGAGCTTGTGCTCGTGCAGGATCCGGTACTCGGCGTACTCGACCGGCTTGCGCCGGTCGATCGCCTCGCGGTTCGCCTCCGTCCGCAGGTGCTCCTGGTACCCGGCGACGACGGTCCCCGCGAAGAACTCGGCGACGGAGCCGGAGCCGTAGCTGAGGAAGCCGATGGACCGGCCGGTCAGGTCGTCGGCCTGGTCGAGCAGCGCCGCCAGGCCCAGGTACACCGACGCGGTGTAGCTGTTGCCGATCACGGTGTTGTACGCCGTGGTCTGCCCCAGCGCGCGCGCGATGGCGTCGTTGTCGGTGTCGTGGCCGCAGTAGTTCAGCAGGTGGCGGTGGGCCTTGTAGGCCATCTTGGTGAACGGCTGGTGGTAGCAGAACGCGGCGAACTCCTGCAGCGAGCGGCCGCCCTGCTCGGTGTAGTCCTTCCAGGTGCCCTCGACGGCCTGCAGGTAGGCGCCGATGGACTCCTGCCCGTCGACCAGGGCGGTGTCACGGTAGTTGGGCCGCCAGAAGTCCATGACGTCGGCGGTGAACAGACCGGACGGGTCCTCGATGCGCACCAGGGCCGGGTCGACGCCGACCAGCATGGCCACCGCCGCGGCGCCCTGCGTCGCCTCCCCGGGGCTGTCCAGGTCGTACTTGGAGACGTCGCCGGCGATCACGAGGACCTGCTGCGCGGGGTCGCGCCGCACCAGGCCGATGGCGAACTGCAGGGCCGCGGTCGCGCCGTAGCAGGCCTGCTTCAGTTCGACGACCCGGGTGGCCGACGACAGCCCGATCAGCGAATGGACGTAGATGCCGGCCGACTTGGCCTGGTCGATCGACGACTCGGTCGCGAAGACGACCGTGCGGATCCGGTCCGTGCCGTGCCGGGCGATGATGGGCGCGGCGGCGGCTGCCCCCATGGTGACGATGTCCTCGTCGGCGGCGGGAACGCTCATCGACTCCTGGCCGATGCCCACGTGGTACTTGCCGATCTCGGTGCCGTTGTACGCGGCGAGCGCGGTGTGCGGCAGGACGAACTCGGTTGTCGCGAACGACAGATCGTGGATTCCGATGGAGATGGACATGCCCTATGCACCAACCTTTGCGGTCTTGTTGTCGCGTTCCAGCTGCACGTGCGCGCGCATGAGTTCGCCGGGGTTCGTCTGTGCCGCGAGCAGGGAGAGTTCGCCGCACAGCACGGTCGCCGCCGCGATGACGGCGAGCCGGCGCGCGTTCTCCCCGGGCGCCCGGTCGGCCCGGCAGCCGAGCCGGGTCAGGTTCGTCTCCACGAAGCCGAGGCCCTTTCCGTTGCCCACCGTGCCCACGATCAGGTTGGGCAGCGTGCAGGCGAAGTAGAGGTCGCCGTCGCGGTCCTCGGCCATGACGACGCCCTGGGAGCCCTCGACGATGTTGGCGGCGTCCTGGCCGGTGGCCAGGTAGAAGCCGAGCAGCATGTTCGCGAAGTGGGCGTTGGCCGAGCGGATGCCGCCGGCGAGCAGGGTGCCGAGCATGTTCTTGCGGATGTTCAGCTCGACGACCTTGGCCGCCGTGGTGTGCAGGACGTTCTCGACCACGTCACGCGGCACGAGCAGTTCCGTGACCACGTTCTTGCCGCGGCCGAGGATGCCGTTGATCGCGGTGGCCTTCTTGTCCGTGCAGTAGTTTCCGGAGATCGACCCGTAGGAGATGCCCGGGATCGTCTCCAGCAGGTGCCCCAGGAGCACGTCGGAGGCGAGGGTGGCCATGTTGTGGCCGGAGGCGTCGCCGGTGGAGAACTCGAACCGGATGAACAGCAGGTTGGCGTTGATCTCGTGCCGGATGCCGATCAGCTGGGCGAACCGGCTGCAGCCGCGCACCACCTCGCGCAGCTCGTCGATGCGCGCCTCGATGGTCCGCGCGGCCGTGTACGCCGTCTGCGCGTCCGTCGCCTCGACGAGCACCGAACGCGTCATCCGCTCGTCGACGAGGGTGGCGACGATGCCCTTCTCGGCCAGCATGGAGACCTTCGCGCCACGGCCCACCGACGGCCACAGCGGCGACTCGTAGGTGGCGAGCGGGACGTGGGTCTCGGTGGTGGTGACGTTCCCGGAGATGCGAAGGGGTCCCACCCACCGCATCGGGACCCCGGCTATGGCGTGTGCTTCGGTCATCGTGTGCTTCCCGTCGTCTCGTGGGAGGTCTCGGCGGAGCTGGAACGCCGGGCGAGCGGCCCCGTCTCGATGCCTCGGTCGGCGCAGAAGGAACGAAGGGAGCCGTGGATCAGCAGATCGCAGCGCGTCAGGTCGGCGGGGGTGCGCGCGCCGAGCATCGTCTGCAGCGCCGCCAGCTGGTCGAGCCAGGTGGTGAGCTGGTCGACCAGCGCGGATACGCCGCCGTCGAGCAGGGTGCGCAGGAATCCGCCGGAGGCTCCGACGCCGCAGGCGCCGAGCGCCAGGGCGCGGGCGACGTCGAGCGGGTCGCGGACGCCTCCGGAGGCGAGCAGGGGCAGGCCGACGCCCTGCGCGTCCAGGAGGCAGGCGGGGGCGGACTGTCCCCAGCCGTGCAGGAAGGCGTACTCGCCGAGCTCCCGGCGGTCGTTCTCGATGCGGGCGAAGTCGGTGCCGCCCCGCCCGGCGACATCGGCCACCCGCACGCCGAGGTCCCGCAGCGTCAGGACGGTCTGCCGGCTCAGGCCGTTGCCGACCTCCTTGACGATCACGGGGATGTCGACGGCCGCCGCGATCTTCTCGATCTGCGGGATCCAGGACGAGAACGACCGGTCGCCCTCCGGCATCGCCGTTTCCTGCGCGGTGTTGATGTGGATCTGCAGGGCGTTGGCCTGGATGAGCTCGATGGCGCGCCACACGTTCTCGACCGACGCCGTCGCGTTGACGTTCGCCATGACGAACCCGTCCGGGTTCTCCTTGCGCAGCACGCTGAACGTGTCCGCGCACGACGGGTCCTTGAAGTACGCGTTCATGGATCCCGACGCGATCGGCACCCCGGCCTCCCGGGCGGCGATGGCCAGGTCCCGGTTGATGACACCGGTCTTGGCGCTGCCGCCGGTCATCGCGTTGATGTAGACCGGCACCGGCCAGGAGATGCCGGCGAAGGCCGTGGCCAGGGACACGTCCGGGCGGTCGATGCCGGCCAGGGCGTGGTGGACGAACGACACCTCGTCGAACTGGTTGACCCCGCGGGGTACGTCCTGCTGCTCGATGGCGAGCCGGACGTGGTCGTCCTTGCGTTGTGCGCTCATTCCTCGATCCCTTCCAGGGCGGGACGAATGGGCAGGGGAAGCACCCCGGCCGTGGCCCACCGTTGCCGTACGTGTGAGATGTCCCGTGACGCCTCGGCGTCCAGCAGGGCGATACCGCAGTCGCCGCCCCCCGCCCCGGAGGGCTTGGCCGCGCCGCCGACGGCCTCGGCGGCGTCGCAGAGCCGCGTCAGTTTGGTCGTGAAGATGCCGAGGCCGACCTCGCCGTCCAGGCGGGCCAGCTCCTTACGGGCCCTGCGGATCTGGTGCAGCAGGCCCTGGCGGTCGCCGGCCTCGAGCGCGGTGACCGCGGCACGTACACAGCCGTTGGTGGTCTCGACGAACCTCTGGTGGGAGGCGCTGCCCCGCCAGGTGCGGCGGTGCAGGCCGGACACGAGGGACGCGGTGGAGACGGGCTCTCCGGTCCAGCCGACCTCCAGGGACAGGCCGTCGGGCGCGGGCAGCCGGCGCACCTCGTGACCCGGCCAGGGCGCGCTCAGCGTCCGGTCGACGCCCACGCGCCGGGCCAGGTCGAGCACGAAGGCCCGGTCGGGCGCCTGGTAGGCGATCCAGCCGCCCCAGGTGCTGGCGGCGAGGTCACCGCCGGAGGCCTTGGGGTCGAGCTGTGCCGTGGCGAGCATGGCCAGCCGGTACCGGTCATCGGCCGACAGCTGGAGCCCGCAGAAGGACGCCACGGCCGCGACGGTCGCCACGGTCACCGCGCCGCTGGAGCCCAGGCCGTACTTCCTGCCGTTGTCGTGCAGCCGGCTGCTGACCGATACGCTCAGCACGGGCACGGGCAGGCCGCGTTCGGTCAGCAGCCGGCCCACGGTCTCGACCGCCGACACCACGTGTGCCAGCGTCCCGCGCGCCCGCCGTTCGTCGTCCGCGCCGCAGATCACGAGCCGGCCCTCGTGCCAGCGCCAGGGCACCGCCTGCGGACCGAGGTCGGAGGAGATCACGACGGCGGCCTCGCCCGGTCCGGCGTCGGTGCCGGACACGGTGACGGTGACCTGCCGGTCGACCGCCACCAGGATCGCCGGGTTCCCCGGCTCCACCACCGCGTACTCGCCCGCGACGAACAACTTGCCCGGGGCGTGCCGGACAACCGTGCGCCGCGGCGTCATCGTCCGCCCTCGTTCAGCAGGCGGGCGCCGCGTCCTGGCCCGGCGACGAGCACCGTGCCGTCCGGTACGGCGCCGCGGACGGCCTCGGCCACCCGCTCGGCATCCGCGCGAGAGCACAGCACCTTCACGTTCGGCCCGGCGTCCATGGTCGCGTAGGCCCCGACTCCGTCCCGCCTGAGCTGCAGCACGCGGTCGAGCACGGTGACCGTGGCCGGCGACAGGTACCGCACCGCGGGGCGCGCCGCCAGCATGGTCGCGTGCATACCGAGCGCGTTGCGCTCCGCGATCTCGCCGACCGCCTCGAGGTCGCCCCGTCGCAGTGCCGCCCGCATGTCCGCCAGGTCGTCCTTGCTGGAGGCGGCCCATGGCCGGTACAGCGGTGAGGTGTCGACGGTGCGGCGCATGGCCTCCCGGCTGGAGACGGCCTTGGGGCCGGCGTTGACCACGGCGATGACCAGCGCGGGGTCGAGGTCCGCCGTGGGTACCGGCTCGGCGTAGGAGCCGAGGTCCGCGTCCGCGGCCGTGCCGGTGTCCGGGCCGGCGTGCCAGACGGCGAAGCCGCCGAAGACCGACCGCGAGGCCGATCCGGACCCGCGCCGGGCCAGGCGGGACAGCGCCGCCTCGTCCAGGTCGAGCCCGTACGCGGCGGCGGCGGCGACGGCGAGGGCGGCGAACCCGCTGGCGGAGGAGGCCAGTCCGGCCCCGGTGGGCACGGTGTTCCCGGTGTCCACGACGGCCCGCTCGGGGCGCCCGGCCAGCTCCCGCACCAGCTCCAGGAAGGCGGTGATGCGTCGCCGTGCCTCGCCCGTCGCGGGCACGCCGTTGAGGATCGCCTCGTCGTGCCCGGCCTCGGCGTCGAGCCGGACCCGGGTGGTCGTCGGGAAGACGTCCAGCGTCATCGACAGGCTGCCGGTCCAGGGCAGGACCAGGCGTTCGTCGCGCTTGCCCCAGTACTTGATCAGCGCGATGTTCGGGTGCGCGACCGCGGTGGCGGTTCCCGCGGTGTCCTGCTCCGGCGGTCGGAGCACAGTGGTCGGGTGTTCACGGCGCATGTTTGTCGAGCCCCTTCAGCGGTACGACCCAGGTCTGTACGGCGCCGGCCTCGTGCAGCTGCCGGGTGACCTCCCGGCCCCGCTCCGGCTGGGCCAGTGCGATCACGCAGCCGCCCAGACCACCGCCGGTGATCTTGGCGCCGAGGCCGCCGGCCCGGAGCGCGGCGTCGACCAGTGCCTCGATCCGGTCGGTACTGAGACCGGCCGCACGCAGCAGTGCGTGATAGTCCGTCATCCGCGTGCCGAGTTCCTCGGGCTTGCCGTCGGCCAGGTCCTGCCGGGCCGCCTCGGTCAGCTCGGCCGCCCGGTCCACGAACCTCCGCTGCGCTCCGGCATGCCGGTGGAAGCCGTTCCGCAGCAGCTCGACGGCCTCCTTCGTGCTGCCCGGCTCGCCGCTGTCGGCGACGATGAACAACCCGTCGCAGCCGAGCTTCAGTTCCCGGGTCCGGCCCGCCTGGAACAGCAGCGGGCGGGAGGCGCCGACGGTCATGGCGTCGACACCGCTGGCCCTGCCGTGTGCCATGTTCTCGGCCGTCTGCACCAGCTCGAACGCGGTGGTCTCGGTCAGTTCACGGCCGAACAGGTCGGCGAGCGCGAACGCGATCGCGCGCGAGCTCGCCGCGCTGGAGCCGAGGCCCCGGCCGTGCGGGATCGCACCGTCGAGGATCACGTCGAGGTGCGGCCTGCCGGTCACGCCCATCCGCGCCTTGAACTCCTCGGTCAGCCGGCGCAGACCGTCGGAGGCCTGGGTGACCAGGGCCCGCGAGGCGGAGCCGGTCATCGTGTACGACAGGTCGCTGTCGCGGGAGTGGGAGGACCACCCGGCGCTTGCCGTGACCGCGAGCTGCGGAATCGGAAGAGCGAGCGCCGGAGCTCCGTAGACGACCGCGTGCTCCCCGAGCAGGATGGCCTTGGCGTGAGCGCGGCCGATGCCGACTGAGCGGGTCCGGTGGCTTTCTGAGACCCGCTCCGCTGAGGTCGGTGGTGTCAACGCACTCAGCTCCCTTTGTCTTTTTGTGCACGGAGATCGGATGGTCATGAGACGGCGATCGGATGGTGGTGCGGGATCGCGTCGTCCAGAGTTCTGGGATGAGGAATGACGCAGGGCGTCATGTGGCACGGAGCGTCAACCACCGCACGTGGCAGGGAGCTTGATCGGCTGGGCATCGACGCGGAGCACCCAGGCAAGTGGCTGGTCCGATGCGGTAAGAGCGGGTGCCGTGCGCGTATGGATCCGGTCTGTCTTTGCGCAGACGGGCGGCGGCGACACGCGGTCCACTGCCTCGTAGCAATTTTTGGGCAGGGTGGACGTGGGTAAATAGTGACACCGGGACTGTCGCCATGCCAACACTGAAGGGAAGTGACGTGGGTCACTTCCGGCGGGGGTGGTCCCACCACGGACGGGAACGGCACCTTCGGGTGGGTGCGGGAAGGCAGCACAGGCCAACGCGGGTGCACCGACGGGGACTTCGGACGGCCGGGTCCGCAACGCGCGCAACCGCGGCTGCCAGGGCAGCCGCGGCGGGCACGTCGGGTATGTCGCGTACGTTGGGTACGTCAGGCCCCAGACCGGGGCAGGGGGGCCGGGTCAGGGCCGGCGCTGCAGGGCGATCTCCGTGAGCTCCTCGATGTCGAACTCCGAGCGGCGGTGCGGCGCGCCGTAGCGCGTGATCTTCCCGCGGCTCACCCACTTGCGGATCGTCGCTTCGGACACACCCACGGCGAGTGCGGCCACCTTGGTGGGGACGAGCCGGTGGCTCGGTGGCTTGATCATGCGTTGAGACCCTTTCGCTGCCGCTCCATGAGTTTCCTGAGACCGAGCCACTCGCGCATTTCCCATGAATGTCCTGAAGAGCAGGTGATGCTGCTGCTTCCGGCGCGTCCGCTGCTCCGCGGCGCAGCGCTGATCGTCCCCGGGCAGTTGTCCACGACGCACTGTCTGATGAGCGTGTGGAGATCGCTGGGTTCGGGATCGATGGTCTGGCGCAGTTCGACGACGAGACCCTCGATTTCGTCCGCGAAGTCGACCGCCGGAGGCTGGCCGGTGAGCCATTCCAGGTGCAGCCTGAGGAACCGTGCCAGGGAGGGCACGGTGCGTGGCGGGGCAGTGGTTCCGAGTTTGTCCACGACCATTCCCGACCACGACTCGAGAACGGCAAGAATGTGGTGGCGGGCGTCGAGTACGGAGATGTCCAGGGAGTCCCTGGTGCGGCTTCCCGAGACCTTGGTCGGGTTCGTTCGCCGACCCGTCGGCGACACCTGGTGCAGGCATTCCTGGTGGAGAACGGGGAGTGCGCGCAGATTGCGTTCCACCCCCTTCATGCAGGGAGCGCAGAGGGGGGATCCGGTGGCGGTGCGGCTTTCCTGAGGGTGCTTTCTCGGACATGGATGAGACTTCATCGAAACTCCTTCACGAGGCGTCTCGCCCCCGCAACCGCTGTCATCACTCATATCCCGTGCCGATTGCGGCAGTTAACTCTGTGCTCCGGTCCGGCGAGGCTGCTGCGCCGACCCCGGGTGAACAGTCCTATTACCTGACCGGCGACTCGAGTCCCGATACAGCCTCGTTCGGGGCCTGCATCCGGAACTGTCCCGAACCCGCTTCTCGAGGCCGCTTCCACCCGGAACCGAGGCCTGATTGAGCGCCTGCACCGACGGTGGCAGCGGAAGGAGGAACTGTGGACGGTACGCACGGAGGCGAACGCGCAGTAAGCGCCGCACTTCCCGCAGGGCCGCCCGTGACGGCGGCCGCTCAGTTTCCCCCGGGTGACACCTTCTCATCCGGACGCCCAGGCACCCTGGAATCCGCTCCGCCGGCCGGGAACGGCACGGCGGCACACCTGGAGGTGTGCCTCGTCGGCGCCGGCCCCCGGGGGCTTTCCGTACTGGAACGGCTCTGTGCGCAGGAACGGAAGTCGCCCCGCTGGGACACCGTCACCGTGCATGTCGTCGACCCGGACCCGCCGGGCTCGGGACGGGTGTGGCGCCCTGCCCAGTCCCGGCACCTGCTGATGAACACCGTTGCCTCCCAGGTGACGGTCTACACCGACGCCAGCGTCCGCATCGACGGTCCGCTGGAGGAGGGGCCGAGCCTGTACCAGTGGGCCAAGGCCCTGGAGTCGGGCACGGTCGAGACCGGCCCGGAGGCCGGCTACGACGACGGCTTCCTCGCCGAGGCGCGCGGTCTCGGCCCCGACTCCTATCCCACGCGCGCGCTCTACGGCTGCTATCTGACCTGGGCGTTCCAGCGGGTCGTCGCGAACGCCGCCGCGCACGTGACGGTGCGCACCCACGCCGTACGGGCGGTCGCCCTCGAGGACGCCGACGCCGCGAACCCGCACGCGGGGCCGCAGACCGTCACCCTCGAGGACGGCACGCGGCTGACCGGTCTGTCCGCGGTCGTCCTCGCCCAGGGCCATGTACCGGCCCGGCCCTCCGACACCGAGCGACGGCTGGCCGGCTTCGCCGCCCGGCACGGGCTGACGTACGTCCCGCCCGCCAACCCGGCCGACGTGGACCTGTCGTCCGTCCGGCCCGGCCAGAGCGTGCTGCTGCGCGGGCTCGGGCTCAACTTCTTCGACTACATGGCGCTGTTGACCCGCGGCCGGGGCGGTGTCTTCACCCGCGTCGACGGCCGCCTGGTCTACCGGCCCTCGGGCCGTGAGCCGCGCCTGTACGCGGGGTCCCGGCGCGGTGTGCCCTACCAGGCGCGTGGCGAGAACGAGAAGGGCGCCCACGGCCGCTGCTACCCCCGGCTGCTGACCGCCGGGTACATCGCGGCCCTGCGCGCCCGGGACACCCGCAGCGGGGCCATCGACTTCGCCGCCGACCTGTGGCCGCTGATCTCCAAGGAGGTGTGCGCCGTCTACTACGCGGCCCTGCTCACGCAGCGCGGTGAACCCGCCGGTGTCACCGAGGAGTTCACCGAGCGGTATCTGCACGCCGAGCCGGGCCGGGCCGAGGACGGCCTCCTCGGCGAGGCCGGGATCGCCGCGGCCGACCGCTGGGACTGGGAGCGCATCGCCCGCCCCTACGGCGGCCACGTCTTCGACGACCTGGCCGCCTTCCGCAGCTGGCTGCGCGGCCACCTCGAGGAGGACGTCCGCCTCGCCCGCCAGGGCAACGTCAGCGGACCGGTCAAGGCCGCGCTCGACGTCCTGCGGGACCTGCGCAACGAGGTGCGGCTCGCCGTCGAGCACGCCGGCCTGACCGCCGCCTCCCACCGCGACGACCTCGACCGCTGGTACACACCGCTCAACGCCTATCTGTCCATCGGCCCCCCGGCGTCCCGGATCGAGGAGATGGCCGCGCTCATCGACGCCGGCGTCCTCGACGTGACCGGCCCCGGGCTGCGCGTCACCGCAGACGCGCACGATCCGCTCGGCCCCTGCTTCACCGGCACCTCCGGCGCGATAGCCGACGTGCGGGTGCGGGCCACGGTCCTCATCGAGGCCCGGCTGCCCCAGATCGACCTCAGGCGCACCGCGGACCCGCTGATGAGCCGGCTGCTGCGCACCGGGCAGTGCCGCCCGTACCGCATCCCCGGCGGCACGGCGGACGCCGCCGAGGACTACGAGACCGGGGGGCTGGCCGTCTCCGAGCGGCCGTACCACCTGATCGACGCCCAGGACGTGCCGCATCCCCGGCGCTTCGCCTACGGCGTGCCCACCGAGTCCGTGCACTGGGTGACCGCCGCGGGCATCAGGCCCGGCGTCGGCTCGGTCACCCTCGAGGACTCCGACGCCATCGCGGCGGCGGTCCTCGCCGTGCCCGCGGCACCCGCCGCCCAGCCGGCCCGCGCCACGGGCGCCACCCCGATCACCATCCCGAGCGCGAAGGCGGACGCATGACCTCCCTGCCGGAACCCCCGCGGCCCGGAACCCTGCACGCCCACCTGGACGCCGGGCTGCTGTCACCGGTGCGGGCGGGCACCCCCGTCGAGGCGGCCGTGGGCGACAGCGCGTGGCTGCAGGCGATGCTCGACGCGGAGGCGGCCCTGGCCCGCGCCCAGGCCCGCTGCGGCACGGTGCCCGCACACGCGGCCGAGGCCATCACGGCCGCCGCCCGCGCCGACCTGCTCGACGTGCGCGAACTCGCCCTGGCCGCACGGGAGACCGCGAACCCGGTCGTGGGCCTGGTCAAGGCGCTGACCGCGGTGGTCGCCAAGCGCTCCCCGGCGGCCGCCGAGTACGTGCACCGCGGCTCCACCAGCCAGGACGTCTTCGACACCGGCGCGATGCTGGTGGCCGCACGCGCGCTGCGCCTGATCGTGGCGGATCTGCGGGCCGTGGCCGCCGCCCTGGCCGGCCTCGCGGCCGCGCACCGGGACACCGTGATGGCGGGCCGCACCCTCGCCCTGCACGCCGTCCCGACGACCTTCGGGCTCAAGGTGGCCGGCTGGCGCCAACTGGTCCTGGACGCCGTCGACCGGCTCGAACGGGTCGCCCGCGGCGGGCTTCCGGTCTCGCTCGGCGGCGCGGCCGGCACACTCGCCGGCTACCTGCAGTACGCGGGTGAGGGCGCCGACCCCGCGGCCGTACTCGACGAACTCGGCGCCGCCTTCGCCGCCGAGACGGGCCTGGCCGCCCCCGTACTGCCCTGGCACGCCCTGCGCACCCCCGTCGCCGACCTGGGGGCCGCCCTCGCCCACACGACCGGCGCCCTCGGCAAGATCGCCGCGGACGTGCTGGTGCTCACCCGTACCGAAGTCGGCGAAGTGGCCGAGCCCGCGGTCGCCGGCCGGGGCGCCTCCTCGGCCATGCCGCACAAGCGCAACCCCGTGCTCGCGACCCTGATCCGCTCCGCCGCCCTCCAGGTGCCCGCCCTGGGCGCCGTACTGATGCAGTGCCTGCCCACCGAGGACGAGCGCTCGGCCGGGGTGTGGCACGCCGAGTGGCAGCCGCTGCGCGAGGCCCTGCGGCTCACCGGCGGCGCCGCGCACACGGCCGTCGAACTCGCGCGGGGACTCACCGTGCGCCCGGAGCGGATGCGCGCCAACCTTGCGGCCACCGGCGGACAGCTCGTGTCCGAGCGGGTCTCGGCCGTCCTGGCGCCGCGCATCGGCAAGACGGCCGCCAAGGAGCTGCTGACCCGGGCCTCGCTGCTCGCCGCCACGACCGGCCGGCCGCTGGCCGCGGTGCTGGCCGAACTCCCGCAGCTCGCCGGAGTGCTCAGCCGCGGTGAGGCAGCCGCCCTGCTCGACCCGGACGGCTACACCGGTGTGGCCGGACCCCTGGTGGACCGGGCGCTCACCGCAGCGGACCGCGCGTCCACCGCGGCGCAGTGACGGCGAACAGCCGGCAGCCCGCCGGTCGAGACCGCCTCGAGTCCCCCTCGAAGTCCTGTTGGCGACTGCCTGAGCCACTGCCGTACGGACGGCGCCTGCGCGCATGATGCAGGAACAACGTACGGGCACGGGAGGGGTGTTGACTCTGGACGCACAGGCTGCCGGCGGACGTCGCGGCGGCCACGGCCACGCCGTGGTCCTCGGCTCGGGTCTCGCCGGGCTCACCGCGGCCCGGGCCCTGGCCAACTTCATGGACCGGGTCACCGTGATCGAGCGCGACTGGGTGCCCCGCGGCCCCGGCCGGCGCCGGGGTGTGCCCCAGGCGCGGCACACCCACAGCCTCATGACGGCCGCCCAGCAGGGCCTGGAAGAGCTGTTTCCCGGCATCGGCCAGGACCTGACCGGCGCCGGAGCGGTACGCGTCCGGATGCCCGAGGACATGCTGCTGCTCGGCCCGGGCGGCTGGCTGCCCCGGGCCGGCTCGGAGCTGTCGATGCTGAGCGCCGGCCGCGATCTGATCGACGCGGTGATACGGGACCGGCTGCGCGCCGACCCCAAGGTGGCCTTTCTGCAGGAGCACGAGGCCGTCTCGCTGCAGCCAGGCCGCCACGACACCGTCACCGGCGTATGGGTGCGTGGGCGGGACCGGAAGGCGCCCGGCGGATGGGGCACCCGGCGCCTGATACCCGCCGACTTCGTGGTCGACGCCACCGGACGCGGCTCGCGCGCGCCCCAGTGGCTCGCCGAACTCGGCTACGAGCCTCCCGGCGAGACAGTGGCCGACACCCGCACCGCTTTCGCCACCGCCGTGTTCGCGCCGCCCGTCGGCCATGTCGCCGACTGGAAGGGCCTGTGGCTCATGCCCTCGCCCGGCAACCCGGCCCAGGGCATCCTCAACCCCATCGAGGGCGGCCGCTGGTCGGTGTCGGTCTGCGCCGGTGACGGCAGGCGCTCGCCCGCCGACCACGAAGGGCTGCTGCGCGCCGCGGGCGCCCTGCGCGACCCGCTGCTGCGCGACGTCATCGAGACCGCCATGCCGCTCGGCCCGGTCTACACCTGCGGTCCCACCGCGAACCGCTGGCGCCACTACGAGAAGCTGCGCCGCTGGCCCGACCAGTTCCTCGTCGTCGGCGACGCCTTCGCCGCCGTCGACCCGGCCCACGGCCAGGGCATGACGATCGCGGTGCAGTCCGCCCTCGTCCTCGATCACCTGCTGGCCGGCCACGGTACGGCCGTCGGCCTCGGCTACCGGTTACGCCGGGCCCTCGCCCACCGGCTGGCCCCCGCCTGGCGCACGAGCACCCGCACGCTGCGCGCGGCGAACGGGGACCAGGACCTGCGGGCCGGAGCGCGCGCCCGGCTCAGCGGGCGGTACGCGGCCCGGATCGCGGCAGCCGCGACCACCGACCCGCATGCGGCGACCCTGCTGCTCGAACTGCTGCAGTCGGCCGCCCCGTCCGCAGCGGCGCTGCGGACGCGGGTGCTGTGGGCCGCGCTCCGCGGCGC
Organism: Streptomyces sp. NPDC051636; assembly: GCF_044453765.1. Lineage (NCBI taxonomy): Bacteria > Bacillati > Actinomycetota > Actinomycetes > Kitasatosporales > Streptomycetaceae > Streptomyces > Streptomyces sp. NPDC051636. The sequence goes on from NZ_JBITDA010000019.1 coordinate 47,186, forward strand.
GCGCGGCCCGGCCCCGGCGGCGCCGCCCAGCACCACCCATGGCCCGGACGCGCGCCGGCGCCGCTCCGTCGCGCCGGACGCACCTGCCGTCGCGGTCTCCACCGCGCGGCACGCTGTACCCGGCCGCGGCCGGCCGGAGCGCGGTCATACGCTTCACCTGTGACAAAAGCAGATCAACTGGCGTCTGCGGCAGTCTGTGCACTTGTAATCTGCCCGCGAATCCGGATGAGTTGAGACCGAAGAAGGTCGGCATGCACTGTGTTGACTCGCAACTCGCTCAAGAATTACATGACTTGAGACTCGAATCCGGCTCGAGCGCGGTTGTGAAGCCGCGTCACGCGTCGATAGCGTTCGAGCTGCTCAAGGGCACGGGCCCGCTTGCGCCGCGGCAGGCCGCCTCGACCACCGACCGCTTGCCGGCCGGACCGGGTGTGCCTGTGACGGCCGAGCGGCGAGGGGAGGGTGCGCGGGTATGAGCACGACCGAAACGGCGCCACCGGGTGCCCGCACCGAGGTGCCGAAGGGCGAGCGCATCGCCGACTGGATGGACGGGCGGCTCGGGATCTACGGCTTCCGGTCCCTGGTCCGCAAGGTGTTTCCCGAACACTGGTCCTTCATGTTCGGCGAGATAGCCCTCTACAGCTTCATCGTCCTGCTGCTCACCGGCGTCTGGCTGACGATGTTCTTCGATCCGGGGATGTCGGAGACCGTCTACCACGGACCGTACGTTCCGCTCCAGGGCGTGCAGATGTCGCAGGCCTACGCCTCCACGATCCGCATCAGCTTCGAGGTGCGCGGCGGTCTGTTCATCCGCCAGCTGCACCACTGGTCGGCCCTGATCATGATCGCCGCGATGTGCGCCCACACGCTGCGGCACCTGCTCCACGGCTCGTTCCGCAAGCCGCGCGAACTCAACTGGCTGATCGGCTTCGTGCTCCTGGTCGTGGTCACCCTCGAGGGCTTCGTCGGCTACTCGCTCCCCGACGACCTGCTCTCCGGCACCGGCCTGCGCATCGCCGAGGGCGTCACGCTCGCCGTTCCGCTGGTCGGCACGTATCTGACGATGTTCCTGTTCGGTGGCGAGTTCCCGGGCCACGACGTGATCGGCCGGTTCTACAGCATCCACATCCTGCTCATCCCGGGCATCGTCGTGGCGCTGCTGGCCGTGCACCTGCTCCTGGTCTTCTACCACAAGCACACCCAGCACCGGGGTCCGGCCCGCACCGAGAACAACGTCGTCGGCCAGCCCCTGATGCCGCACTACGCGGCCAAGGCCGGAGGCTTCTTCTTCCTCATCGCCGGTGTGCTCTGCCTGCTCGCGGGCCTCGCCCAGATCAACCCGGTGTGGACATACGGTCCCTACCGGCCCGACCTGATCTCCCAGGGCTCCCAGCCCGACTGGTACATGGGCTTCCTCGAAGGCGCCCTGCGGGCCATGCCCGCCTGGGAGTTCACGGTGGCCGGCTACACCGTCAGCATGGGTGTCCTGATCCCCGCCGTCATCCTGCCCATGGTGATGATCCACGTGGCCGCCGGCTGGCCGTTCCTCGAGGCCTGGGTCAGCGGGGACAAGCGTGAGCACCACCTCCTGGACAAGCCGCGCGACCATCCCACGCGGACCGCGTTCGTCACCGCCTTCGTCGCCTTCTACCTGGTGCTCTTCTTCGGCGGCGCCAACGACGTCCTGGCCGAGAAGTTCCACCTGTCCCTGAACCAGATCACCTGGGCGGTGCGGATCGGTGTCTTCGCGGTCCCGGCCGTGGCGTACTTCGTCACCCGGCGGGTCTGCCTGGGCCTGCAGCGCCGCGACCGCGACAAGCTCCTGCACGGCCGCGAGACCGGCCGGATCAAGCGGCTGCCGCACGGCGAGTTCGTCGAGGTGCACGAGCGCCTGGACCGCCGGCGCGAGTACACCCTGCTGGCCCGCGAGGAGTACAAGCCGCTGCCGGTGCCCGTCGCGGACCACGACGGCGTGCCCAACCCGAACCTGCGCGAGGAGAAGCGGCGCTACCGCCTCAGCCGCTGGCTCTACGGCAACCAGGTCGCCAAGCCGACCGAGCAGGAGATGCGGGAGGCCCTGGCCCATTTCGGCGATTCGGTGAACGGCCACGGCCCGGCGGGCGGGCACCTGCCCGCGCAGGCCGGAGCACAGCACGCCGTCGAGGGACGGGAGCCGGACCAGGAACTGCTCTGACCCGGCGGGCACGACGCAGAGGGCCGGGACAGTGAGGGCGGCGCGGGTGATCAGGGGACGGTCACCCGCGCCGCCGCCTTTCCACCGTCCTTCGTGACGTGGCCGGTTGCGCACCTCCCCCACCCCATCCGCTCGTCCGGCGTACCTGCCGGGAGTGTCCACGGAGGCCCGATGAGCACAACGCCCTGGCGCGGGGACGCACCCCCGGCCGAGTCCATCACCCGGGCGCGCACCGGCCTGACACACGACCTGCGCCGTCGCCAGCGCCGCTACCTGATGTCCATGCTGGTCCGCACGGCCTGCGTGGTCACGATGGCCGCCACCTGGAACCACTGGCCCGTCGTCGCGGTCTGCGCCCTGGCCGGCTCGGTCGTCATCCCGTACGTCGCCGTGGTGGTCGCCCAGGCCCACTGGCGCCAGCAACGAGGCACCCGGCACGCGGTGACCTGGACCCGCGAGGACCCCGCCCCACCCGTCCGCGTCGTCCTCGAACCGACCCTGATCCTGCCGCCGGAGAAGAACACGGTGGGCTGAGGGGGCACCGCTTCGGTCTCCGGGGCACCGGACGACGACGCCGCTGAGGATCGTCACACACAGCTACGTGGCGCTTCGCGGCCCGGGGTGAACCGGTCGATGCCGACTGTGAGACGACGCCCTGGCCTGACAATCGGAGGTGCTGTCTCGTCCAAGAGGTGACGGCAGAGGCGTTCCGAGGAGATGTCGACACCATGAGCACCCGATCCCCGCAGGGAGACGACCGGCTGGATCCGAGCCTGAGCGCGGTCATGAGCGAGCGGCGTGCTCTGATCAATCTCGCGTACCGGTTGCTCGGTTCGCTGGCCGATGCCGAGGACGTCGTGCAGGAGACCTACGCCCGCTGGTACGCCATGACGCCCGCGCGGCAGGAGGCCATCGCATCCCCCGGCGGCTGGCTGACCAAGGTCGCCAGCCGTATCTGCCTGGACCAGCTCGGCTCGGCACGCGCCCGCCGCGAGAGCTACGTGGGCGAATGGCTGCCCGAACCCGTACCCGACCGCACGGAGTGGATCAGCGGCCGCTCCGGCAACGTCGCCGACCCGGCGGACCGGGTCACCCTCGACGAGTCCGTCACCATGGCCTTCCTCGTCGTCCTCGAATCACTCACCCCGGCCGAACGCGTCGCCTTCGTCCTCCACGACGTCTTCCGCTACCCCTTCAACGACATCGCCGACATCGTCGGCCGCACACCGGCGGCCTGCCGCCAGCTCGCCTCCTCGGCCCGCCGCCGTATCCGCGACGTGCGGCCCGCCACCAGCACGACAGCCCAACGCGCCGCCGTCGTCAGCGACTTCAGACAGGCGTGGGAGGCCAAGGACATCAAGGCCCTCATCGGTCTGCTCGACCCCGACGTCCTGGCCATCGCCGACGGAGGCGGCATCGTCCCCGCCGCGCTCGACCCCGTCCGGGGCGGCGAGCAGGTCGCCCGGGTCTTCGCCGACATCATGGGCAAGGAAACCGGGCTGTCGATCCAGGAGCGCAGCGTCAACGGCCAGCCCGGACTGGTGATGCAGCGCGAGGGGATCACCTTGTCGGTCCTGGCCTTCGACGTGACCGACGGCCGCGTCCAGCGCATCTGGGCCGTGCGCAACCCCGACAAGCTCCGGCCGTGGACGGTGTGACCGCAGCCTGACCCGGCCGGCGCCGTCTCCTCCCGGGAGGCGTCGCTGCACGCTGCCCCGGATCGGCCGCCCCGGCCTGTGCCGCCACGTGGGCCGGCTCACCGGTCCGTATCCGGGTCCGTCCCACCGGGGCCGCCGGGTGCACGCCGAGCACGGAGCCGGCCCCGGCACCTGCCGGGGACCCTGCCGCGCCGGACACCTGAGGCGGCTGCCGTGCCCTGCACGCCGGCTCCGTCGTGTTTCGAGCTGGGCTCGTCCGGCGCTGTGCATCGTGACGGTGACCGCGACGTCTCGCCGTGCCGGCCGTGAGCTGCCCCACCGCACCGGCGAACGGAGCGACCCAAGCGACCGAAGGAGTCCTCGTGCGCATCGCGGTGACCGGATCCATCGCCACCGACCATCTGATGGTCTTCCCCGGGCGGTTCACCGAGCAGCTGCTCCCCGACCAGTTCGCCCACCTCTCGCTCTCCTTCCTCGTCGACCGGCTCGAGGTGCGCAGAGGCGGGGTCGCGGCGAACATCGCCTACGGGCTCGGCGGCTTCGGACTGTCTCCGCTGCTGGTCGGAGCGGTCGGCACCGACTTCGCCGAGTACGAGGTGTGGCTGAAGGACCACGGCGTCGACACCGCGGGGGTGCGTGTCTCCGGTGAGCGCCAGACGGCGCGCTTCCTGTGCATCACCGACGACGACGCCAACCAGATCGCCGCGTTCTACGCGGGCGCGATGGCGGAGGCGTACGACATCGGCCTGGGCGCGCTCCTCACCGGAGGCGAGCGTCCCGGGCTCGTCCTGGTCTCGCCCGACGATCCGTCGGCGATGCTGCGCCACACCGCCGAGTGCAGGGCCCTCGGCCTACCCTTCGCGGCCGACCCCTCGCAGCAACTGGCGCGCCTGGACGGCGAGCAGGTCCGCGACCTGGTGGAGGGCGCCGCCTGGCTGTTCACCAACGAGTACGAGGCCGCCCTGCTGAAGGAGCGCACCGGCTGGAGCCACGGCGAGGTCCTCGCCGCCGTCGGCGCCTGGGTCACCACCCTGGGCGCGAGGGGAGTGCGCATCGAACGCGCAGGATCGGCCCCCCTCGTCGTCCCCGCGGTCCACGACGCCGAGACGGTCGACCCGACCGGGGTCGGCGACGCCTTCCGGGCCGGATTCCTGGCCGCCGTCAGCCACGGGCTGCCGCTCGAGCCCGCGGCCCGCCTGGGCTGCGCGCTGGCCTCCGTGGCGCTCGGCGCGGTGGGTTCGCAGTCCCACGAGGTCGACCGGGCACAGCTGTCCGCTGTCGTTGAGCGGGCCTACGGCCCCGGCGCGGCCGCGCCGCTCGCGCCCGTCCTCGCCGCCCCGGCCGCCGGCACCCCGTGCACCTCGATGCCGGAGGCCGGACGTGACGACCCTGCGTGATGTCCTCGCCCGTGAGACCCCCTCGTTCTCCTTCGAGTTCTTTCCGCCGAAGACGGACGCCGGCCAGCGGAACCTGTGGCAGGCGATCCGCCGGATCGAGCGGCTGGTACCGGACTTCGTCTCGGTCACCTACGGCGCGGGGGGTTCGTCGAGGGACCGCACCGTCGAGGTGACGAAACGGATCGCGACCGAGACGACGCTGCGTCCGGTCGCCCATCTCACCGCGGTCGGACACTCGGTGGCCGAGCTGCGCCACATCATCGGCCAGTACGCCGACGCCGGCGTCCGGGACGTCCTCGTCCTGCGCGGGGATCCGCCCGGCAACCCGAACGGACCGTGGACCGCGCATCCCGAAGGCTTCTCCCACGCCCACGAACTGGTCTCCTTGGTGAGGGAACTGGGCGACTTCAGCATCGGGGTCGCGGCGTTTCCCGAGCGTCATCCGCGCTCGCGCGACTGGGACAGTGACATCAGGCACTTCGTCGCCAAGTGCAGGGCGGGCGCCGACTACGCCATCACCCAGATGTTCTTCCACGTCGAGGACTATCTGCGGCTGCGGGACCGGGTGGCCGCCGCGGGCTGCGACATCCCGATCATCCCGGAGATCATGCCGGCCACCGACGCGCGCCAGATCAGCCGCTTCGCCGAACTCAGCGGGGCCGCCTTCCCCGAGGAACTGGCACACCGCCTGGACGCCGCGCGGGACCACCCCGCGCAGGGGTATCGCATCGGCGTCGAATACGCCACCGCCATGGCCGAGCGGCTCCTCGCCGAAGGGGCTCCCGGCCTGCACTACATCACGCTCAACCGTTCCGCAGCGGCGCCCGAGATCCACCGGGCCGTACGGAACACAAGGAGTGCCCGGCACGTTCTCGCGGGGCACCGCTGACTCCACCGACCTTCGCCGGGCGGGAGGACCCAGGTGGACGGCAGCACGTACGAGAGCGCCCGGCCGCTCACGAAGGAGCGGACGCCGACCCGGGCGCTGTCCCGCCGCTGCGGCTCGCCGGAGTCGACGAGGACGAGACGGGGGAGCCCGACGTCGTGCGCGGCATCGAATAAGGTCACGGTCGCCGTCACCGGCGCGCCGCCGTTCGGCCCCGCCGGCCGACGGGGGAGGCCTCAGCGGGCCCGGTTCGCCGCACGGACAATCGCACAGGCCTCGGCCACCGGGTCGGCGTAGGCGGGTTCGCCGGGGTTGACGACCAGGTGGATCCGCTCGATCCGGCCGTCGCAGAGATCGAGCGACACGGCGTGCAGGAACCTGCCGTCGCGGTCACGGAAGACCGAGCCGGGCCGGCCGCCGACCTGGCACTCCTCCCTCGTGACCCCCACGCGCAGCAGCGGCGGGACGATCGCCGTGAGCAGCCTCGTGACGTTCTCGGCGCCCGCCACGCACGTGGGCCAGGGCAGCGGCTCGCGGCCACCGTCGCTGACATCCGCGACAGCGGCGAGGAACTGGCGGCACGCCTCCTGCGAGCAGCCGAGCGCCGACGCGATCTGCATGTCACTGCACCCGAAGGCCTCCCGCAGCACGAAGACGGCGCGCTCGAGCGGCGACAGCCGCTCCAGCACCATCAGGGCCGACAGCGACAGTGATTCCGCCAGGTCCGCCGGCCGGGCCGGGTCCGTCAGGTCGCCGGCGAGCAGCGGCCCGACGAGCTCGCCCCGCGCGATACGGGCCGACCGCAGGGCCTTGGCCGCGATCCGGGTGACTTCGGCCGCCAGATGTCCCTCGGCCGACGCGGGCGGCGTCGGCGCGACCATCCAGCGCAGCCGGGCCGCCTGCACCGCGTAGTGAGCCGCACGCGCATCGCCCACGATCCGGAAGGCGATCGCGAACAGCAGGGGCCGCAGCTTCGCGAACTCCTCGGCTTTGGTCACACCGGCTCCTCGGGAACGACTGCGGGTGGCCGTCACCCGGTCCGCCCACCGGCAGGCGTGCCCGCCGCCAAGGGGGACGGTGACGAGCGGGCACGCCCGGGTTTGGGGGCTCACGGCGCATCCTAGGAGCGGCTGATCGCCAAGTCCCCTGCAAGCAGCGGAAGTTCGAGTTCGCCTGCAGTGAGGTTCCAGCACCGGTGGGCAGCGCGGCACGGGTGATCGGAAGTCGACCGGCGCTCAAGGCCGGTCGTCAATACTCGGCCCTGTACCCAGGACGCAACGCACGGAGGAGTAATGCCCGAGACCTCTGAGTTGGCAGACCTCTACTCGGCCATCGAGAAATCTGCCGGACTGCATGGGGTGCCTTACTCGCACGACAAGGTCCGGTCGGTCCTGACCGCGTACAAGGACGCGGTGACAGCTCCCCACACGATGATCGCCTTCCGGATGGGGACCGGCCGGCGCTACGAGAGCGACGTCGACTGGCGCTTCTCGGTTCCCCAGGAGACCGATCCCTACGCCGTCGCACTGGCGAACGGCCTCACCGAGAGCACGGACCACCCCCTTCACTCCCTGTTCGCCGAGGTCGTCGAGCGGACCGACGCCGTCGGCCACGGCATCGACTTCGGAGCCTCCCACGGCTTCAAGAAGATCTACGTGCTCTACTCGCCGAACGACATGGAACCGCTCTCCACGCTGGCCGACCTCCCGTCCATGCCGAAGAGCCTGGCCGGGAACTACGACTTCTTCGCCCGGCACGGCATGGGCGGCAAGCAGCTGATGATGTTCGCGCTCGACTACCAGCACCGCACGGTGAACGTGTACATCAACGGGCTGTCCGCCGAGTCGCTCACGGAACAGAACCTCCGCTCGGTCTTCCGCGACCTGGAACTGCCGGAACCGAGCGAGCGGTTGCTCAAGCTCGGTGAGCGGGCGGCCGGGGTCTACGCCACCTTGAGCTGGGACTCCCCGAAGGTCGAGCGGTTCTGTTTCACCAACGTGGCCAAGGACCCGGGGGATCTTCCCGTTCCGATGGAACCGAAGATCAAGAAGTTCCTGGCGAGCATCCCGCGCCGGACCCCGGACGACACGTTCCTCTACTACGTCGCCATGTCGTCGACCGGCGAGGAGCTCTACAAGTTCCAGTGGTACTACCGGTTCCCGACGTGGCTGAACCCGATGCTGCAGTCCGACACAGCCGAGAACCAGGGCAACTGATCCCGGTCGACCCTGCACCGAAGGGACAGCATGACCAGCACCCGAACCAACCCCGTGGAAGCCGTCGAGGACGCGCTGCGCCGGTTCTTCGCCGACCGCCGCAGCGAGGCAGTGGAGATCGGTGCGGCCTGCGCCGACGCGGTCACCGAGTTGGAGACCTACGTACTGCGCGGCGGCAAGCGCGTGCGCCCGGCCTTCGCATGGCTCGGCTGGCTCGGTGCCGGGGGCGAGGCGGAGGGCCCCACGGCCGATGCGGTGGTGCGTATCGGCGCCGCGCTGGAACTGTTCCACGCCTCGGCTCTCGTCCACGACGACGTCATCGACGCGGCCCCGACCCGCCGTGGCGCCCGCGCCGCCCACGTGATGTTCGCCGACCGGCACCGGGACCGGTGCTGGAGCGGTGACGCGGAGCTGTTCGGCACGGGCGCCGCGATCCTGATCGGCGACCTGGCCCAGGGCTGGGCCGACGACCTGGTCCACACATCCGGGCTGCCGGCGCCGGCGCAGGCGCGGGTGTCCCCGGTGTGGTCGGCCCTGCGCGCCGAGGTCCTGCACGGTCAGCTGCTCGATCTGACGGCCGAGGCGGCGGGCGACGAGGACATCGACACACCGCTGAGGGTCAACCAGTACAAGACGGCTTCCTACACGGTGGCGCGCCCGCTGCACATCGGCGCCGCGATCGCCGGCGCGGACGCCGGACTTGTCGGCGTCTACCGCACGTTCGGGCACGACATCGGCGTCGCGTTCCAGCTGCGCGACGACCTGCTCGGTGTGTTCGGCACCCCTGAGGAGACCGGCAAGCCGTCCGGCGGCGACCTGATCCAGGGCAAGCGCACGGTGCTGTTCGCGGCGGCGCTGAAGTATGCCGACGAGCGGGACCCGGACGCTGCGAAGTTCCTCAGGACCAGGATCGGGACGCAGCTCACCGACGACGAGCTCCGTGCGATGCGCGCCATCATCACCGACGTGGGGGCGGTCGGCCACGTGGAACGCGACATCGCCCGGCTCACCGACCGGGCCGTCGCCGCGCTACGGGCGAGCAGTGCCACCGACTACGCGAAGGACCAGCTGACCGCCATGGCGATCAGCGCGACACAGCGGACCTCCTGACCCGGTGTCTGGCCCGACTCCCGCTGTACACAAGCCTCTTGGGGTGACCCAGGTCACTCCAAGAGACTCTTGTCGAGAACAATCCGTATATGTCACTATTTGTGCACGTCTTTCCTGCCCGGAACATGAACCGGCAGTGAGTTGACGTCGTATCTGCCGCCCGTACGGGCAAGCCCGCGTCGCTGCCCTCCCGGCATCCAGCCCTCCTTTCCGCATCCCGGCACCGCGCACGGTGAACCGGGGATCAGCGCCGTATCGATCCGTGGAGGAAGCATGTCGAAAGCCGCTCGGTCAGCACAGCTCCACGCCGCCGGCGAGAAGCACCACGGTGCCGCATGAGCAGGCTGCGCTGGCTGACCGCGGGGGAGTCCCACGGTCCCGCTCTGGTGGCGACGCTGGAGGGTCTCCCGGCGGGGATCCCGGTGACGACGGCGATGGTGGCCGACCATCTGGCTCGGCGGCGTCTGGGGTACGGGCGCGGGGCGCGGATGAGGTTCGAGCGGGACGAGGTCACCTTCCTCGGTGGCGTCCGGCACGGCCGCACGCTCGGTTCGCCGGTCGCGGTGATGGTGGGCAACACCGAGTGGCCCAAGTGGGAACAGGTCATGGGGGCCGACCCCGTCGACCCGGAGACGCTCGAGAACCTGGCGCGCAACGCCCCGCTGACCCGCCCGCGGCCGGGGCATGCGGATCTCGCCGGGATGCAGAAATACGGCTTCGACGAGGCCCGCCCGATCCTGGAGCGCGCCTCCGCGCGGGAGACGGCGGCCCGCGTCGCGCTGGGCGCGATCGCCCGCTCGTACCTGAAGGAGACGGCCGGGCTCGAGATCGTCAGCCATGTCGTCGAGCTGGCCTCCGCCAAGGCGCCGTACGGGGTGTACCCGACGCCGGCCGACGTTCAGCGGCTGGACGCCGATCCGGTGCGGTGCCTGGACGCGGACGCGAGCAAGGCGATGGTCGCCGAGATCGACCAGGCCCACCAGGACGGCGACACCCTGGGCGGCGTCGTCGAGGTCCTCGCCTACGGCGTCCCGGTCGGCCTGGGCTCGCACGTGCACTGGGACCGGCGCCTGGACGCCCGCCTGGCCGCCGCGCTCATGGGCATCCAGGCGATCAAGGGCGTCGAGGCCGGCGACGGCTTCGAGCTGGCCCGCGTCCCCGGCTCCCGGGCCCACGACGAGATCCTCGCCACCGACCAGGGCATCAAGCGCGCCTCCGGCCGCTCCGGCGGCACCGAGGGCGGGCTGACCACCGGAGAACTGCTGCGGGTACGGGCCGCGATGAAGCCGATCGCCACCGTCCCCCGAGCGCTGGCCACCGTCGACGTGTCGACGGGTGAGGCGGCCAAGGCGCACCACCAGCGCTCCGACGTGTGCGCGGTGCCGGCGGCCGGCATCGTCGCCGAGGCGATGGTCGCCCTCGTCCTCGCGGACGCGGTGGCGGAGAAGTTCGGTGGCGACAGCGTGAGCGAGACCCGGCGCAACGTGCGGTCCTACCTCGACCACCTGCACATCCGCTGAGCCGCGGAGCCGGCCGGCTTCCCTCCGGCGGCACAGCTTTTCGTCGTTCATTCAGTTTCCCGACCACACACAGGGGTCCATCGTGTCCGAATCCGTAGACACCAAGCCGTTCACCGACGAGGCGGAACTGCGGCGCAGCAACCGCGCGGTCGTCGAGCGGTACATGAACACCAAGGGGCAGGACCGGCTGCGCCGGCACGAGCTGTTCACCGAGGACGGTGTCGGCGGCCTGTGGACCACCGACACCGGCTCTCCCGTCGCCACCCACGGCAGGAACCGGCTCGCCGAGCACGCCGTCTGGTCCCTGAAGTGCTTCCCGGACTGGGAGTGGTACAACGTCCGGATCTTCGAGACGGACGACCCCAACCACTTCTGGGTGGAGTGCGACGGCCACGGAAAGATCCGCTTCGGGGACTACCCGGAGGGCTACTACGAGAACCACTTCCTGCATTCGTTCGAGTTCGAGAACGGGAAGATCAAGCGGCAGCGTGAGTTCATGAACCCCTTCCAGCAGCTGCGGGCCCTCGGCATTCCCGTCCCCGAGATCAAGCGCACGGGAATCCCCACCTGACCGGACGTCTGACGCGAACGACATCACGCTGGATCGGAGTACGGCATGAAGGACGTCGTGAAGGACGTCATCCGCGATATTCGTATCCGCGGGGCACTGCACCAGCCGGAATGGGGCGATCTTCTCCAACTGAGCCAGGTGAGCGAGGCACTCGCCTCGCGCCCCACCCTCGTCCAACCCGACGACGTGGCCACCATGCGGACCCTGCTCGGCACCGTGGCCCTCGGACAGACCCTGGTGGTGCAGTCCGGGGACTGCGCCGAGGACCCGCAGGAATGCCGGCCCCACCACGTCGCACGCAAGGTGGCGGTGCTCGACCTGCTCGCCGGGGCGCTCGGCCTGATCACCGGCAAGCCCGTCCTGCGCGCGGGACGCATCGCGGGGCAGTTCGCCAAGCCCCGGTCCAGGCCCACCGAAGTCGTCGACGGTGTCGAACTCCCCTCGTTCCGGGGGCACATGGTCAACGGCCCGGAGCCGGACGCCGAGAGCCGCCGGCCCGACCCGCTGCGCATTCTCACCGGCTACATGGCCGCCAGCGACATCGTCGACCATCTGGGCTGGCGCGAGCGGGGTGCGGGCCGGGACGTGGTGAGTCCCCTGGTGTGGACGAGCCACGAGGCGCTGCTCCTCGACTACGAGGTGCCCATGCTCCGCATCGACGAGCAGGGGCGGCTGTTCCTGGGCTCGACCCACTGGCCGTGGATCGGCGAGCGCACCCGCCAGGTCGACGGCGCCCACGTCGCCCTGCTCTCCCAGGTGGCCAACCCGGTGGCGTGCAAGGTCGGCCCCTCGATGGAGCCCGACGAGCTGCTGGCCCTGTGCGAGCGGCTCGACCCGTGGCGCGACCCGGGCAAACTCACCCTGATCGCGCGGATGGGATCCGGCACCGTCGCCGACCGGCTGCCGCGCCTGGTCGAGGCCGTACGCGGCGCGGGCCACCCGGCCATCTGGCTCACCGACCCCGTGCACGGCAACACCGTCACCGCGCCGAGCGGCCACAAGACCCGGCTCGTGGAGACCGTCGCGCTCGAGGTCTCCCGCTTCGTGACCGCCGTGCGCGACGCCGGCGGCGTCCCCGGCGGTCTGCACCTGGAGACGACGCCCGACGACGTCACGGAGTGCGCCGCCACCGAGGCCGAACTCGCCTCTGTCGGCGAGCGCTACACCTCCTTCTGCGACCCCCGCCTCACCCCCTGGCAGGCCATGTCCGTGATCTCGTCCTGGACCGCCTGAGCCCCCACGCATCGAGCAGGAACAGGAACCGAACCCATGACCGGCATACCTCCCATCTCCGCGTATCCGCTTCCCGCCGAGGGCGACCTGCCGCCGGCCGTCGTGTCCTGGAAGGCCGAGGCCGACCGGTCGGTCCTTCTCGTCCACGACATGCAGCGGTACTTCCTCAAGCCGTTCCCCGACAGCCTGCGGCACGACCTGATCCGAGGCGCGGCGCACCTGCGCGAGCGCTGCGCCGAACTCGGCGTCCCCGTCGCCTACACCGCCCAGCCCGGCGGCATGACCGACGAACAGCGCGGTCTGCTCAAGGACTTCTGGGGCCCCGGCATGCGGACCTCACCCGAGGACCGTGAGGTGGTCGACGCCCTCGCGCCGGCCGAGCACGACTGGCTGCTCACCAAGTGGCGCTACAGCGCCTTCTTCAGGACCGACCTGCTCGAGCGGATGCGCGCCGCGGGCCGCGACCAGCTCGTCCTGTGCGGTGTGTACGCCCACGTCGGCGTCCTGGCCACCGCCGTCGAGGCCTTCACCCACGACATCCAGCCGTTCTTCGTCGCGGACGCCACGGCCGACTTCTCGGAGAACCACCACCGCTCGGCCCTCACCTACGCCGCGGAGCGCTGCGCCCGCGTCGTCACGGCGAAGGAGGTGTTCGCATGACGTACGCCGATCTGCTCGGCCAGGTGCTGAACGGGCCGGCGCAGCCGTACGCGCTGCTGCACCGTCCCGGCGCGACCGGCCCCGACGTCGTGGAGGTCCTGACGGGCGAGGTGTCCCTGCCCCCGACCCTGGCCGACATCCCGCTGCCCGCGAGCCCGGCGGACGGCGCCGGCGCGCACCACGAGGTCCTCGTCGTCGTGCCCTACCGGCAGCTGACCGAACGGGGCTTTTCCTGCGCCGACGACGGCACCCCGCTGGTGGCGATGACCGTCACCGGCCAGCAGCGGCTGCCGCTGGAGGAGGCGCTGGCCCGCATCCCCGATGTGCGGACCCCGCTGGCCGGCGGTGACTTCGACGTCGACGACGCGGCGTACGAGGACGTGGTGCGCCGCATCGTCAAGGAGATGATCGGCACGGGGGAGGGCGCGAACTTTGTCATCAAGCGCACCTTCGTCGCCGACATCACGGACTACGGGCCGCGCAGCGCCCCCGCGCTGTTCCGCCGGCTCCTGCAGCGTGAATCCGGCGCCCACTGGACGTTCCTGATCCACACCGGGACCCGCACGCTCGTCGGCGCCTCGCCCGAGCGGCACGTCAGCCTCCAGGCGGGCACGGCGGTCATGAACCCCATCAGCGGCACCTACCGCTACCCGTCGTCCGGCCCCACTCTCTCGGGCGTCCTGGAGTTCCTGGGCGACCGCAAGGAGACCGACGAGCTGTACATGGTCCTCGACGAGGAACTCAAGATGATGGCGCGGATCTGCGCCACCGGCGGCCGGGTCGTGGGCCCCTACCTGAAGGAAATGGCCAAGGTCGCGCACACCGAGTACTTCATCGAGGGACGCACCGACCGCGACGTACGCGACATCCTGCACGAGACGATGTTCGCGCCCACGGTCACCGGCAGCCCGCTGGAGAGCGCCTGCCGCATCATCACCCAGTACGAGCCCGGCGGGCGCGGCTACTACAGCGGGGCGGCGGCGCTGATCGGGCGGGACGCCGACGGTGAGCGCGTCATGGATTCCGCGATCCTCATCCGCACCGCCGACATCAGCGCGCAGGGACGTCTCGGCATCGGCGTGGGCGCCACCATCGTGCGCCACTCCGATCCGGCGTCCGAGGCCGCGGAGACCCGCGCCAAGGCCGCCGCCCTCGTCTCGGCCCTCGGCGGCGGGGAGGAGACGGAGCGCTTCGCCGACCATCCGGTCGTGCGCCAGGCCCTGGGCCTGCGCAACGCGTCCATCGCCGACTTCTGGCTCACCGACGCCGAGGCACGCGCGGCGGCGCGGCCGGAACTGGCCGGGCGCAGTGTCCTCGTCGTGGACGCCGAGGACACCTTCACGTCCATGCTGGACCAGCAACTGCGGTCCCTCGGGCTGCGGGTGACGGTCCGCCGCTTCGACGAGCCGTACACCTTCGAGGGGCACGACCTGGTCGTGATGGGGCCGGGGCCGGGCGATCCGCAGGAGGTCGCGCACCCCAAGATGCGCCACCTGCACACGGCGGTGGGCACCTTGCTGCGCGAACACCGCCCGTTCTTCGCCGTGTGCCTCAGCCACCAGGTCCTCGGCCTCGGGCTCGGCCTGCCGCTGCGCCGCAGGGAGGTTCCCAACCAGGGCGTGCAGAAGGAGATCGACCTGTTCGGCGGCGCCGAACGCGTCGGCTTCTACAACACCTTCGCGCTCGTCGCCGACAACGACGAGTTCGTCGCGGACGGCGTGGGACCGGTCCGGGTCAGCCGGGACCCGGCCACCGGGGAGGTGCACGCCCTGAGCGGGCCCCGTTTCGCCTCCCTGCAGTTCCACCCGGAGTCCGTGCTCACCCGGGAGGGGCCGCGCATCGTGGGCACGCGCCTGGCCGCGCTGCTCGCGCCGGCCGAGGCCGCCGGCCGGGCCTGAGGGCCCTGGAGCGGCCTCACCCGAGCTGCTTGGCCGGCGCGCACCCCCGAGCGCCGGCCCGGCACTCGCCGACATCAGACGAGTGGGAGACCAGATGCATACGTACGTCGTCGTCGACGCGTTCGCGCGCGAGCCCCTCACCGGCAATCCGGTGGCGGTGTTCTTCGGGGCCGACGACCTGACCGCCGAGCAGATGCAGCGCATCGCGCGGGAGATGAACCTGTCGGAGACCACGTTCGTGCTCCGCCCCCAGCAGGACGGCAACGACGCCCGCGTGCGGATCTTCACGCCGGTCAACGAACTGCCCTTCGCGGGGCACCCCTTGCTGGGAACCGCCATCGCGCTCGGCGGACGCACCGATGCGGACCAGCTGCGGATCGAGACCGCCATGGGCGTCATCCCCTTCGCACTGGGGCGCGACGCGCACGGCAAGGCCGTCTCGACCAGCATGCGGCAGCCGGTGCCCGTGTGGGAGCCCTTCGACCGCACCGACGAGCTCCTGGAGGCACTCGGCATCGATGCCTCGACCCTCCCGGTGGAGATCTACCGCAACGGCCCGCGCCACGTCCTCGTCGGCCTGGAGAGCGTCGAGGCGCTGTCGAAGGTGGACCCCGATCACCGCGCCCTGGCCCGTTTCCCCGACATGGCGACCAACTGCTATGCCGGGCAGGGCAGTTCCTGGCGCAATCGCATGTTCTCGCCCGCGTACGGGGTCGTCGAGGACGCGGCCACCGGCTCCGCCGCGGGGCCCATCGCCATCCATCTCGCCCGGCACGGCCTGATCGAGTACGGGCAACGCATAGAGATCACACAGGGCGTCGAGATCGGCCGCCCCTCTCCCATGGGCGCGCTGGCGCACGGGGAGGGCGACCACGTCACATCCGTCGAGGTCGCGGGCCCTGGTGTGGTCACCATCGAAGGGGTGCTTCATGTCTGACCTGACCCAGTCCCACCCGGCCCACGGCACAGCGGTGGCCGCCCGCGGCGGCACCACCCGGTCCGAAACACTCACCGGCACCGTCGAGGTGCCCTTCCCCGAGTTCCTCGCGCCGCCGGCCGAGCCGATGGGGCTGCTGAACACATGGCTCGAGGTCGCCGTCGAGCGCGGGGTGCGCGAGCCCCGCGCACTTGCCCTGGCCACCGCCGACGCGCAGGGCCGTACCTCCTCGCGCATCGTGGCCCTCACCAAGGTGACGGGCACCGGGATCGTGTTCATCACCCACGCCGACAGCCGCAAGGGCCGCGAACTCGCCGAGAACCCGTGGGCTTCCGGTGTCCTGTACTGGCGGGAGACCAGTCAGCAGATCACTTTCGCGGGCCCGGTCACCCAGCTGTCCGACGCCGAGTCGGAGTCCCTGTGGTTCGCGCGGGCGGTGTTCACGCACGCCATGACGACGGTCTCCCGGCAGAGCACGCCGCTGGACGGCCTCGACCACGTCGCCCGGCTGCGTGCCGAGGCCCTGGAGCTGGGCGAACCGCAGCGGCCGCTGCCGCGGCCCGCGACGTTCGTGGGCTACCGCATCGATCTCGCCTCCGTGGAGTTCTGGGCCAACGGCACCGACCGGCTGCACGAACGGCTCTGCTACGAGCGCATCGGCGGCGGCTGGGAGATCAGCCGGCTCCAGCCCTGAGTCCCCTGCCGGGGGACCCCGTACCGCTCCGGCACCCACCCCGACACCAGTCCCTGCGCCCCCGGGAGACACCATCACTTCGTCATCCGCCCCCCAGACCGCCACCGGCACGCCGGTGTTCACCGACCACCACGACCTGCGGGCCCGCAACCGGCGCGCCGTGGAGCAGTACATGCGCACCGGTGCCGAGGCCCGGCTGAGCCGGTACACCCTCTACACCGAGGACGGCACCGCGTCCCTCTTCTACACCGACATCGGCAAGCCCATCGTCGTCACGGGCCGCGAGAAGCTGAAGCGGCACGGCGAGCTGTCCCTGAAGGTGCTGCCCGACTGGCAGTGGTTCGACGTCCACATCTACGAGACCCAGGACCCGTCCGTCATCTGGGTCGAGTGCGACGGCGAAGGGACGATCCGCTTCCCCGGCTATCCCGAAGGCCGTTACCGCAACCACTTCATCCACGGCTTCACCCTGCTCGACGGGCAGATCGCCGCCAGCCGCGAGTACACCAACCCGATCGAGCACATGAAGTCGCTCAGCATCGAGACGCCGCACATCCGGCGGGACTGGATCCCCTCCTCCTGACCTCCGTCCCGCAGACCGCCGGCCGCCCCGGTGCGACAGTGCCCGGGGCGGCCGGCGGTCCGCGCGGTGCTCTCACCACTCGATGAGCGCGAACCCCGCGGCCATGCCGCCGCCGAAGCCGGCCGGCAGGATCAGCTCGCCCGGCCGCAGGGCCCTTTGCGCCGCGCCGAGTCGGGGTGCCGTTAACGAGCGGCGAACCAGGCGACAAGTAACCCGCCGGTAGCCTTCAGAGGTCGGCCCCTCGCCGTCGATGCGGCGAGGGGCCGAGTGGTGCCCGCCGGCGTTCAGGCCGCGGCCGGCTCCGGTTCCGGCTCGGGGTCGGTGGGGGCGGGACCGCGAGTTGGAGGCGGCTGCCCATGTTCAGCCGGACCTCGCCGTACGGCTGGATGTGCATCCAGAACAGCGGGGTCAGGGCGCGTTTGTCCTCGTCGGTGAGGACGTCGGCCCATTCGGGGTCGGCGAGCATGTCTTGGATCATGAGGGGGCAGGCGCCCGACGCCCACTCCCGAGCCTCCGGCCCATTACGACGTAATAGAGGAACCGGCGTCCGCGGACCCGACATCGGAAGTTCCGCTCCCGGAGGCCCTGGCCCCGCCACCCTCCCCAAGCTCCCCTACGACGACGGTGCCTTCCTCGCCATGCGCTGGCCGGTGCTGAGGACCCGCACCAGACGCGACACGGTGCAGCCCGGCCGCTGGGCCCACAACCCGACCTCGACGCCGAAGAGCACCCGCCGGGGCGGGACGGCCGGCGCAGAAGAACGCGCAAGCTCTGCCATCGCCCGCTGGCCCCTAATCGGGTTGTGCCAGCGCTTCGTCCCAGACGTTGCCGCCGTCTGCCCAGGTCCATAGCCACTGGCGCAGCGATGGTGCCGCATGTCGCAGGCCGTCATGAGGGTCCTGGCCCCAGTCCGGTTCCCAGCCGTCGGCATCCCAGAGCAGCACTGGGTGATCAACCGCTATTAGCGAGACGTACCACTCCATCGTGCAGCCGCCGCCCGTCAAGAAGAACCACGACGCCGACGGCCCCCACCCCGCCCGCTTGGCGTGGATGGTCGTCGCGCAATGCCAGTCCGGCAGATGCCAATGCGGAACACGGCGCGGCGTCAGCGACGCAAGGCCGCCCTCCGGCCCGAACCCCCCGTCGCCAACCTCTGTGTAGATGCGGCGGAGCAATCCAGGCAGGGGATACCCGATGCTGCGTTCAGCAAGGTCCACTTCTGTGTTCGTGAGAGGCGGGAACGGCTGATCCGGGAGACACCCACGAGAGGTGGGCACACTCTCCGAGCCCCACGCGAGTGCGTGCAGCCTCTCCAGAAGCGCGTCGTCGTCCGCAGCAGTGCGGTGCGCAGCATCGGTCACGAGCCGGGACTGTAGTACGCGCCACTCCCTGGTCAGCCCGCCAGGCCAGGTGAGACGCGCGTCGGCATGGCCCGGGCGCCAACCGCCGAAGGTCGGAACTGGCCTGTCTTCGGGCTATCTCCGGCTATGCAGCCCTAAGGCAACTGCATTGGCCGGCGAAGGCCCCCGGCAGCCACCGGCCCAAGCCCGCCGTGTCCCGCCCCGACGGACCGGTGCTCCTATCTCGGGCACCAGCCGCAAGGTACGGGCGCCCGGTGAGTGCTTCGTCAGTGTTGCGGGGCGTGCAGCGGGGAGTCGGGCAGGTAAGCGGACCGGACGCCCGGCTGCCATCCGTGCGCGAGGGAGGCTAGCGCGGCCACCGCGGCGGTCCTGACCGGCAGCAGGGTCCGGGGCGCAGGGTCGGTGCCGACGCCCGCGCGGTGCTCCAGGAGCCGTTCGGCAAGGGCCTGCTCGAAGACGCACTGATCGTCGTCGAGCAGGACGCGCAGCAGCCGCTGGTCCGGGTCCAGGGTGCCGGCCGCGTCGAGCCGTTCAGCGGCGTCGCGCGTCGGCGTCGGGCTTGTCCAGCGGGAGCGGGCCGGGGAGGCCGCCGGGATACCGCCCCTGGTGATCCGGATGCACACCGTGCTCGCGTACGTCGTCGACCAGGTCGAAGAACTGCCGAACGCCATGCTCGCCGCCGTGGTGGCGGCCTTCCTCGTCGAGGGCGTGGAGCGGCTGATGCGGTAACCCGTCGGCCCGAACAGTGGTCGGGGCACGCCGTCCGTCGTGGAGTACTGCTTTCACTGTCCGGCGTCCGGCCCGGCGAGCACGTCCGCTGCGCGGACTCGGGCTCGGCGACGGTGGTGTCGCGGACAAAGTGAAGAGGGCCGGGGGACCCGGCCCTCTTGCTCGATCGTCCCGTCCGCGCGTCAGGAGAGCGCCTTCTCCGGCTCGGGGGCGGCCGGCTTGGCACCGGGCGGGGTGGGCACCGGCAGCGGTCCGCTGCGCAGCAGCGCACCGCCGATGACGGCGCCGGCCACGAAGATGGCGGCGCACCACCAGAACACCTGGGTGTAGCCGTGGATCGCGGCCAGCTGGAACAGCGCCGGCCCCGGCTTCCCGTTGGCGTGGCTGGTCAGGTAGTCGGTGGCGGCGCTGGCCGCGATCGTGTTGAGCAGCGCGGTACCGATGGCGCCGCCGAGCTGCGTACCGGCGCTGATGGTCGCCGAGGCGATACCCGCGTCCTGCGGGGCCACGCCGGAGGTGCCGGTGTTCAGGGCGGCGGCGTAGATCAGGCCCATGCCGAGGCCGATCACCATGAGCGGGCCGAGGATCGCCGAGGCGTAGTGGGAGTCCGGACCGATCCGGGTCAGCCAGACCATGGCACCGGCGTTGAACAGCATGCCGGCGGTGATCAGCGGCCGCGGGCCGACGCGCGGCATCAACCGGATGTTGCCCACGTTGCTCGCCACGCCCGTGACGACCATCATCGGCAGCAGGGCGAGACCCGACTCGAACGCCGAGTACCCGAGGTCGGTCTGCAGGTAGTAGATGAGGAAGAGCAGCACGCCGAACATGCCGATGCCGACGACCAGCGAGGTGAGGTAGGCGCCGCCGCGGTTGCGGTGGGTCACGACCCGCGGGGGCAGCAGCGGCTGCTGGGCGCGGGTCTGCCAGAAGGCGAACAGGACCAGCAGCACGGCGCCGGCCACGAGGAAGCCCCAGGTCGAGGGGGTGTGCCAGGTGTGCGTCGCCGCGTTGGAGAAGCCGTAGACGAGGCAGAACAGACCGCCGGACGCCAGGAACACGCCCGGGATGTCCATCCGGGCCTTCACACGCGGCTGCTTGGGCAGCAGACGGGAGCCCACGAGCAGCGGGAAGGCGGCGAAGACCAGGTTGATGTACATGCACCAGCGCCAGTTGAGACCCGAGGTCAGCGCGCCGCCGATCAGCAGACCCAGGCCGCCGCCGCTGGCCGCGACCGCGCTGAAGGCGCCGAACGCCTTGCCGCGGTCCTTGGGGTCGGTGAACGTGGTGGCAAGCAGCGACAGGGTGGTGGGCGCCAGCAGCGCGGCGAAGACGCCCTGGCAGGCGCGGGCGACCACCAGCATGGTGAAGCTGTTGGCGGCACCGCCGACCGCGGAGGCGGCCGCGAAGCCGACCAGCCCGGCCAAGAACGTCTCCCTGCGCCCGAAGAGGTCGGCCAGCTTGCCGCCGATCAGCAGCAGGCTGCCGTAGCTCAGCGCATACGCCGTCACGATCCACTGCTTGTCAGCGCTCGAGAAGTCCAGTGCCTGCTGCGCCGACGGCAGTGCCAGGTTCATCACTGTCGTGTCGAGGGTCAGCATCAGGTAGGCGACGCAGACGACGGCGAGGATGATCCACCGCCGTGAATCTTTTGCCGTTGCCACGGCTGCCGTAGGCACGGCGTTGGGTGTGGACATGAGCTGTCTCCTAGTTGTTGCATCGGTCGGACTTAGCGGTGCCTCGTCCCTATGACAGGCCGCGGCAGCCGAATGTGACGGCCCCCGCCGCCAGGTGCCGGCGCCGGGGCCGTCGGGCTAGGGCCTGTCCGCGGCCCCGGGGTCCAGGACCTCGGACATCACCTGTGCCAGCACGCCCGCCGGGTTCTCGGCCGCGCCCATGGAGCGCCACGCGACATGGTTGTCGGGGCGCACCAGGACGGCGCCGTCGTCGGCGACCTCCCGTACGGCCGCCCAGCCGCCGTCGGCGTACTCCGCGCCGGCCCCGATCCGGGCCACGGTGAGAGGCACCGAGAACTTCTCGGCGACCTGCTCGGCCGCCTCGGCCCACGGGGTGCCCGCGGGGCCGGTGATCAGGGCGAACCTGTTCGAGTCCCCGACCAGGTCGTGGGTGGACAGGCGCTGCCCGTCCCGCTCGATCCACGCGTGCGGCAGCCGGTGCCCGGGCCGGGTGGTGGGGTGGTAGGCGTCGCCCATGGGCGAGCGGTGCGGCGGCTCGGTCCCGTCGGGGACGAGCGCCCCCTCCTCGTAGGCGAAGCCGATCTCCAGGTCGTGCGCCTGGCACTCGGCGCGATGGGTGCCGAAGATCTCCGCCGCCCTGGCGCGCGTGACCGCGCCGACCTCGGACGGGTCGAAGTACTGGGCGAACGCGGACGCGCGGCGCTGCGGCGGGATGTGCGGGCCGAGGCCGAGCGCGGCCTCCGTCATGAGCCGGTGGTGGAACCAGGCGGCCAGACCCCAGTCGACGTTGCGCCCGCCGACCGGCCGCCGCTCGGCCTCGTAGGTGTCGAGCAGGCTGTCGTCGGCGCGGCCGCAGAGCACCGCGGCCAGCTTCCAGGCGAGGTTGTGCACGTCCTGGATGCCGCCGTTCAGGCCGAGCCCGGTGGTGGGCGGCTGGCGGTGGGCGGCGTCGCCGACGATGAACACCCGGCCCGCCCGGTAACGGTCGGCGAGCACCCCCTCGACCGACCAGTGCGACACCTTGTGCACCGTCAGGTCGAGGCCGGGCAGGTCCAGCACCTCGCGTATCCGGGCGGCGACCGCCTCGTGGTCGGAGCGGTCCACGTCACCCAGGACGAAGTGCAGGCCCCACTCCTCGCAGCGCCTGCCCCACGTCGGCCCCATCTCCAGCAGGGTGCTGTTCAGGTCGGGGCGGTACGGGTTGACGAACCAGGTGATGATGGTGCCCTCGTGCCACCACTTCGACAGATCCGCGGAGAAGTACGCGGTGGTGACGTCGACCATCTTGGACACGCCCTGCATCCGCACACCGAGCGCGGGGCCCAGCGTGCGGCCGCCGTCGGCGGCGACGACGTAGTGCGCGGCGACCCTGGTGACCTCGCCGCTTTCCAGATCACGGATCCCGGCGACGACCCGGTCGCCCTCCTCCGCGAAGGAGACCAGTTCGTGGGAGAAGAGCACACGGCCGGGATTGCGCTCCTCGGCCTGCCGGCGCAGGATCGGCTCCAGCCGCAGCTGCGGCAGCTTCACCGGCAGCACGGGGCCGTCCGCCGCGTAGGCCTCGGTCGTCGCGCCACCGCCGAAGGCGTCCATCTCATGGATCAACCGCCGGTCCAGCGGCCCGTCGCCGGTGAGTGTGGTCTGCCAGCGCACCCGGCCGTACTGCTCGGTGGTCGCGGCGTGTTCGACCACGGTGTCGTAGATGCCGTGCTGGCGGAAGATCTCCATCGTGCGCTGGTTGATGTAGTGGGCCTTGGGCAGAAACGACGTGTCCGCATGCCGTTCCACGAGCACGTGGCCCACACCGTGGTCCGACAGGAAGATCGAGGCGGACAGGCCACAGCCGCCGCCCCCCACGATCAGGACCGGAACCTCGGTAACCTCCATATTCGGCCTTCCATAAGGTGAGGGCCGGCCCACATGCAGGGCGTCAGACGATCATGAGCGACCCTGGTCGCCGGCGGGCGGGCCGGGGAAACGGTTCAACCGATGTGTCGTCCCGGAATACGACGGTCGACGCCACCATGACGACGTTCTTCGGCCGATGCTGCGGTCCCCAGCATCGGCCGGAGTGGTTGGCCCGCACTGTTGCTCGGGTTGGCGTCGACTTGGCATGACCGGTGTCCTGCGACGCGGAAGGGACGTGTCACATTCCGCGGGGCCGCCTTGTCATAACGACCGGGACGAACAAACCATCCAGCGAGTGGGGGACCCATGGACGGTGCCGTTCGCGCTCAGAGTTCAAGGCGATGAAAAGGAAGAAAGCGATGAGTGACCTTCAGGCCGTCGTGGACCGCGTCGAGATCGAGGCACTGCGCGGCGAGTTCACCGACGCGGTGATGATGCGCGACTACGGCCGTTTGGCTCTGCTGTTCACGCCGGACGGCGTGTGGCGGATGCCCAACGTCCCCGTCGAGCTCGAAGGCCAGGAGGCGATCCGCGCCTGGGGCAGGCGGGTGCCGGACGTGGTCGACTTCCTCGTGCAGAACACACACCCGGGCCTGATCCGGCTCGGCGGCGACACCGCTTCCGGCCGCACGTACATCTCGGAGGTCGGGCGTGCCCTCGACGGCCGCGGGGCGCAGAACTACGCCATTTACCACGACCGTTACCAGCGCACCGCGGACGGCTGGAAGTTCGCCGAGCGCGTCTACGAGATCCGGTACGAGGACTCCTCGCCGCTGCCCGGCTCTCCGCCTCGCCCGGCTGAGGATGCGTGACCGCCCCGCAAGCCGGACCGCCGTCCACAGCATGGTGCCCCCCCTCGACATGCCGAGGGGGGTACACCACTCGCGGGGCGTGGGGGCGCAGGTCAGCTTCCGCCCGGAACACTGCCGGCGAGCGCGACCGAAGCGAGTCGCCCCGCGGCAGGGCCCTGTGACACGGCCCTCGGCGACGGCCTGACGGCCGCGGGCCGCGCCGATTCCCAAGCCCCCGAAGGCCAGGCCGGCGGTGCGACCACTGTGAGGTGCGGCCGCCAGTCCAAAGAGGGCGCCTGGTTGAGTATCTGCTGTTCCAGCAGTCGCAGCGCCGGACGCGGATCGATCCCCAACTCGTCCGCCAGCCGCCTCCGGTTGGTGCGCAGCACCGCCAGCGCGTCGGCCTGCCGGCCCGCCCGGTACAGGGCCAGGCTCAGCAGTTCGCAACCGTATTCGCGCAAGGGGTGGGCCTGGACGAAGGCCTCGAGTTCGGCCACCGCGACCTCGTGGGCGCCGGCCGCGAGCAGGGCCGCGCAGCGCCCCTCGATCGCGGACAGCCGCAGTTCGTCCAGCCGCGCCACGTCCGGCCGCACATACGGGGTGTCGGCCACCTCGGCGTAGGCCTGCCCGCGCCACAGCGCCAACGCCCTGCCGAACTCATGGACCGCGGACTGCGGATCGCCCCGGTCCAGCGCCTGCCAGCCGGCGACGGCCCGTTCGTTGAAGCGGTGCACGTCGACCTCGGCGACGCGGCCGTCGAGCAGATAGCCGCGTCCGCGTCCGTAGGTGCGCAGCACCGTCGGCGGTCTCCGGGGCGCGCGGTCGGGCTCCAGCACACGCCGCAGGTTGGCGACGTACGCCTGGAGCGAGGCGACCGCCGACGGCGGCGGGTTGCCGGTCCACAGCTCTTCGATGATCACGTCGACGGCCACCGGCTGGCCCACCTTACTGACCAGCAGCGCCAGCAGGGCGCGCTGCTTGGGCGCCCCCAGGTCGACGAGGCAGCCGCCGACGGCGGCCTCGATCGGGCCCAGGGTGCGGAACTCGACCCTGGGGCGCGGCGGTTGCGGAGTCCTTGGCGGCCGCTTCGCGGCCCACCGGACGTCCTCCGCTCGCCCGTGTGCCACAGCCGCGATCTCTCTGCCGTCGTTCGTGACGCCCTTCGTCACGCCGTCCACAGCGGCGATGTCCGCGACGACGTGGCCGGCCGCAGGGATGTGGGGACCGAGTTCGAGTTCTCTGGCCACGTACACCCGCAGTGCCTCGTTGGTGCGGCGAAGCGCCCGGACCTCGCGTTCCAACTCCGCGATGCGCCATACATCCGTATTTCCGGCGCCCGCGCGTGGCCCGCCGTCCGTCTCGGACGGACATCTGCTCCCCGACTCGACGTCGCCGGCTGGAATACCGGCATCGACCTCTTCTTTTGCCATCCGTGAACTCTCCATTTCCACGGTTCGGTCCGGCCGCCCGGCCGGCACGGGAGGCTGTCCCGTCCGATGTCCGGGCGACCGAACCAGGCCGTATCCGGTGACCGACGCCCGGTGCAGCGCGGTGAACGACCTGAATGAGACGACTTTTCACGTGCGCTTGCGCGGAATACGACACCCTCCCGTAAGTGGTGGCGGTTCTGGACCCGGTGAGCGGGAATTCAGGCGTACGTCGTCCGGGATTCCGTTTGAACGGCCCGTCGGTGTTTCCCTCCGCGGCGTCGGACGGGCCGTGTTTCCGCCGCTGTGCGCGACCTTATGCGCCGAAGGTCTTTGCGCCAAGTCGGCACCAATCGATTCTCCAGCCATGCTCAAGGAGCGTGGCCGACGCTGGTGCGCCGGAGCAGTGGGGGCGGCCGCGGACGGCATTGCTTCGTGCAATGTCCCTGAGCGATCACTCTGACTGATCATCAGGATCAACGTGTGGAGGTTCAATGTCCGGAACCGATGATGTCGAGCGCGTGTACGCGGCCATGGAGGAAGCGGCTGGACTGCTGGGTGTGACCTGCGCACGTGACAAGGTCTATCCGCTGCTGACCGCCTTCCAGGACAAACTCACCGAGGGCGTGGTCGTCTTCTCCATGGCGAGCGGGCGCCGTGCCACGGAGCTGGACTTCAGCATCTCGGTGCCGGCGAGCCACGGCGACCCGTACGCCACCGTGGTGGAGAAGGGTCTCTTCCCGGACACGGGCCACCCCGTGGACGACCTGCTCGCGGACACCCAGAAGCACCTTCCGGTGTCGCTGTTCGCCATCGACGGCGAGGCCACCGGCGGCTTCAAGAAGACGTACGCGTTCTTCCCGACCGACGACATGCCCGGGGTCGCCCAGCTGAGCGCCATTCCCTCCATGCCGTCGTCCGTGGCCGAGAACGCCGAGCTCTTCGCCCGCTACGGACTGGACAAGGTCCAGATGACCTCGATGGACTACAAGAAGCGGCAGGTCAACCTCTACTTCAGCGACCTGGACCGGAAGCACCTGGAGCCGGAGTCCGTCCTGGCCCTCGTCCGCGAACTGGGCCTGCACGTTCCCACCGAGCTCGGGCTGGAGTTCTGCAAGCGCTCGTTCGCGGTCTATCCCACCCTCAGCTGGGACACTGGGAAGATCGACCGGCTGTGCTTCGCCGTGATCTCCACCGACCCCGCGCTGGTGCCCTCCCAGGACCCGGGCGACATCGAGTTGTTCCACACCTACGCGACCAAGGCGCCGTACTCGTACGTGGGCGAGAAGCGCACCCTCGTCTACGGGCTCACCCTGTCGCCCGAGGAGGAGTACTACAAGCTCGGGGCGTACTACCACATCACGGACGTCCAGCGGCGGCTGCTGAAGGCGTTCGACGCGCTCGAGGGCTGAGGGGCCGATGCCCCGCCGGGACCCTTGTGCGGTTCGTCGGCCCCGACGCGGCCGAGGGCAGCCGATCGAGGAGACCACGCCATGGAACGGGGCGTGTTGACTCGCCGCAGTCCCCAGGGGTCCGCGGCCGGCCAGACACGTGAGCCCGGCGCGGACCTGGCTCTACGAGAAAGGCGAGGGGGGCGGTCCGGCGCGGACCGCCCCCCTTCGCGCCGTGTCAGCACAGGACGATGACGTTCAGGCCGGCCAGGTCGGCCTGGATGTCGATGCCGGTGATCAGGCCGTCGGCGATGGCGAAGCGGAACACGGCCTGCGGCACGCCGTCCCTGACGTAGGCCAGCCCCGCGGCCCCGTCGATGAGGGCGGGCACCGGGGCCCAGGAGAGATTGGCGAAGGCGCGGGAGACGGCGTCGGAGCCGCGGATCTCCTCGGCCACGCTCATCCCCGTGGTCATGCCCATCCGCACGGCCGCCTGGTCGGCGCGGACCACGATGTCCGGGGCGAGGACGGCCAGCAGCGCCTCGAAGTCGCCCTCGCGGGAAGCGGTGAGGAAAGCGTCGATGAAATCGGCCCTGCCGGCCCTGGCGGTTTTGGCGCCCTCGTCCCTGACCGGCACCTCCTTCGGTGCCGCGCTCGCGGCCTCCGGGTCGACGCCCTGCCGCTGGATGCGGCGGCGGGCGCGGCTGGCCAGTTGGCGGGCCGCGGCCGGTGTGCGGTCCACGATCGGCGCGATCTCCTCGAAGGGCACCGCGAACATGTCGTGCAGGACGAACGCCAGCCGCTCGGCGGGCGTGAGCGTGTCGAGGATGAGGAACATGGCGGCGCCGACCGACTCGGCGAGCAGCGCCTCCTGCTCGGGGTCGGCCGCCGTGTCCGGGCGGGGCGAGCCGTCGGCGTCGGGGATGTCCACCAGATCCTCGCGGCGCGACTTGCGGGACTGCAGCATGTTCAACGACACGCGGGCCACGATGGTGGTGAGCCAGCCGCTCATGTTCTCCACCGATCCGGCGTCCGCGCGAGTGACTCGGAGCCAGGCCTCCTGCACGGCGTCGTCCGCCTCGGTCAGCGAGCCGAGCACCCGGTACGCCACCGCCCGCAGCCGCGGACGGTCGGTCTCGAACCGAGCGGCCAGCCATTCGTTTTCGTTCATCGGGTCACACCCTCCCACCAGTGCCTTGCTTATCTGACAGGCCTGAGCCCACCGATGTGACGGGCAAGGACCGAACAACTGTGACGTGCTCGCGCGGGCGAGTGCCAGTTCGGAATCTCCCGGGGATCCGTGTCCCCGGGCAGCGGGCAGCGGGCAGCGGGCAGCGGGCAGGGCGGGCGCCGGCGGCAGCGGTGTCCTGGCCGGACCCCGCGTGGACGTCGCTGGCCAGCGCGCCTTCACGTGGTGTGTCATGCGTCTGCCGGGGTGCGGGACGCGAACCGGCTTTCCTGCCGCGTCCCCCGGATCCACTCGTCCGCGCCCACCGGGATCCACTCGTTCTTGAGCGCCGCTCCACCACGGCACCGCTCGTGCTCCACCACCGCTGGGGTCCTCGACCGGTGGGCGCCTTTCCCGTGGGCGTCGGGCGCGTCGGCGCGCTCGCTGCGTCAAACAGGCCGGCTTGAGTATGACTTGGGTCACGTCATGGAGTACTTGGCGTTGACCCTCATCCTGTGTCACGATTCCAGCACCCCTAACCTGCCCAAAATCAGCCACGTGGCAGTGGGCCGAGTTCATCCGCGAGGCCGGGGGCAGCAGCGCTGTAGCGCAGTGGCAAGGGCTGTGACGACGGTTCCCCGCAATGAGACCGTGGCGGCCCTGCAACTCGGGACACCTCCTGGGGGAGCCGGAGGACGCCCGACCTGACCTGCCCGGGCCGCCGTTGAAGCCGCCTCCTGTGCCGACCACGGTCATCGCCCGGCCCCTGTGGCGCCGAACCCACTGAACCGTCGCGCAGGGTTTCGTTCACCGCTTTCCCGTCACCCCTGTGCAGCACCGGCCGGCCGCGTCCCGCGGCCGGCCGGTGCTGTTCTGTGCCGCGCCTCAACTCACTGGCGAGCCAACAAAGATGACGTGCCGTCAGTTCTGGCCCACTGCCCTTGCCGTCGATACTCCGAAAGAAGTGGATTCCAGATATGCCCAGGCTATGCAAACCGGCGATGAGCGCGCCGGAGAACATCATCACGGTGGAAGAGACTCTGGAATTTGCGGAAAAGGCGCATGCCGGCAAGCCGCAGCTTCCCTTGGCTCTTCGCCTGATCCGCAACACCGGTGTGAAGAAGCGGCACATAGTCCAGCCCATCGAGCAGACGCTCCGGCACCCGGGCTTCGAGGAGCGCAACCGCATCTACGAGGCCGAGTCGAAGAAGCGCACCCCCGAGGTCATCGAACGGGCCTTGGCCAACGCCGAAGTGGCGGCCCGTGACATCGACGCGATCATCTACGTGTCGTGCACCGGCTTCATGATGCCGTCGCTGACGGCCTGGCTGATCAACAAGCTGGGCTTCCGCTCCGACACCCGGCAGATCCCCATCGCCCAGCTGGGCTGCGCGGCGGGCGGAGCGGCGATCAACCGGGCCCACGACTTCTGCGTGGCCCACCCCGCCAGCAACGTCCTGATCGTCTCCTGCGAGCTGTGCTCACTGTGCTACCAGCCCACCGCCGACGACATCGGCTCGCTGCTGTCCGACGGCCTGTTCGGTGACGCGGTCGCCGCCGCCGTCGTGCGCGGCGTCGGCGGCACCGGCATCGACCTGGAGCGCAACGCCTCCTACCTCATCCCGAACACCGAGGACTGGATCTCCTACGCCGTCAAGGACACCGGCTTCCACTTCCAGCTGGACCGCCGCGTGCCCGGCACCATGGAGCCGCTCGCCCCGGTGCTGCGCGAGCTGGCCAAGGACCACAGCTGGGACGCCGGCAAGCTCGACTTCTACATCGTCCACGCCGGCGGTCCCCGCATCCTCGACGACCTCGCCAAGTTCCTCGAGGTCGACCGCGACGTGTTCCGGCACAGCTGGTCGACCCTGAGCGAGTACGGCAACATCGCCAGCGCCGTCGTCCTCGAAGCCGCCCGCCGGCTGTTCGAGGAGGACACCCCGGCTCCCGGCGCCACCGGTCTGATCGCGGGGTTCGGCCCCGGCATCACCGCCGAAATGGCGCTCGGCACCTGGTCCGCCGACGCTCCCCGGTCCCTCGCCGCCTGAGCCCGGGCACGGACGAAAGAAAGCGAAGCGTATGACTGACCTCATCGTCCCGGCGGGCGCTGGGCGAAAGCTGATCACCCCGGCACAGGAGGTGACGTTCAAGGCCACGAAGGCGATGGGATCCTCCGTATCGATCTTCGAGGTGATCGTGCCGCCGGGCTTCGACGTCGGGGCCCATGTGCACGAACACGGCCAGGAGTTCTTCTACGTCCTGGACGGCGAGCTGGACCTGCTGTGCTTCGAGCCCACCGAGCGCACGAAGGACACCTGGCACGACTGGACGTCCGCCCAGGGCGACCGCGTCATCCGCGCGGGTGAGGGCAGCTGCATGTTCGTGCCGCCCGGCACCCCGCACGCGTTCCGGAACGCCACGGACAAGCCGGTGAAGATGCTCTTCCAGAGCTTCCCCTCGCCCGATCACGAGGACTACTTCGAGGAGATCGCCGAGATCTGGTCGCGGGGTACCGCGGTGGACCCCGCGGCCGTGGAGGAGATGCGCAAGCGGTACGACGTCAGCCAGCTCACGCCGCTGCGCTACGAACCGCCGGCCCCGCGCATCCCCGGCCGGCAAACGCACGCGAAGAGTGGGAGGTGACCACGATGGAACCGATACCCCTGGTCCACGCGAGTCTCGGCGAGCGGGAACTGGCGGCCGTCGCCGAGGTGTTCGCCTCCGGCTGGCCCGCCGGTCAGGGTCCCCGGGGCAAGGCGCTGGAGGCCCGGCTGGCCGAGAAGTACGGCGTCGGTGACGCCGTCGCGGTCAGCAACTGCGGCGCCGCGCTCCACCTGGCCATGCTGGCGCTCGACGTCAAGCCGGGCGACGAGGTGATCGTCGCCGACTACGGGTTCCCGGCGCCCGCACAGGCCGCGCTCTACGTCGGCGCGGTCCCGGTCTTCGCCGACGTGCGTCCCGACACCTGCACCATCGACCCGCAGGCGGTGGCCGACCTGGTCACCCCGCGCACCGTCGGGATCGTCGCGGTGGACACCGTCGGCATGCCCGCCGACTACACGGAACTGCAGGCGATCGCCGACCGCCACGGCCTGTTCCTCGTCGAGGACGCCGCCTGCGCGGTCGGCGCGACGTACCAGGGCCGCCAGGCCGGTGCGCTCGCCGAGGTGGGCTGTCTGTCCTTCCACGGACGCAAGGGCGCCTCCAGCGGTGAGGGCGGCGCCCTGCTCGCCCGCGATCCGGAGATCGGCAAGGACGCGCGGCTGCGCTCCTCCTTCGGCATCGGCAGCATCTTCGACATGGGCAACGTCGTCGGCCTGCCCATCCCGACGTTCACCGAGATCGGCTACAACTTCAAGCTGTCCGACATCGCCGCGGCGATCCTCCAGGTGCAGCTGGGCCGGATCGACGAACTGCTCGGGCGACGCAACGCCATCGCCGCGCAGTACGCCGAACTCCTCGCGGACGAGGAACTCCTGACGGTGCCGACCGTCCCGGAGGACCGCACCCACGCCTGGCAGACCTACATGGTGACGCTGGACGCGAGCGTGGACCGCGCCGCGGTCGCCGCCGAACTGCGCGGCCAGGGCATCGGCTGCGGGCACGGCACGTTCGCGGCCCACGTGCAGCCAGTGTTCCAGGCGCAGCAGAAGTGCCCGGTCTCGGCGGATCTCTTCGCGCGCCAACTCGCCGTACCCATGCACGCGGAACTCAAGTCGAACCAGGTCGAACGGGTCGTGGGCGCCCTGCGCAGCGCGGTGCGCACCCACTCGTCCTTCACACGGGTCCTCGGAGGGGCAGCATGACGAACAATCGGCCATCACCCGTCGGCATCATGCGGCTGATCAACGGCTACTGGGCCACCGGCATTCTCGCCGCGGCCGCCACCCACTCGCTCTTCACCCACCTCGAGAGCGGCGCGGGCACGGCCACCGAACTGGCCGAGCGCGCCGGCATCTCCGAGCGCGGCGCACAGACCCTCCTCGACGGACTGGTCAGCGTGGGTCTGGTCGAGCTGCACGAGGGCCGCTACCGCAACACCCCCGAGGCGTCCACGTACCTGGTCGAGGACACCCCCGTCTCGCTCGCCCCCTTCGCCAGGCTCAAGCTGACGCACACGGGCGCCCTGACCGACCTGGCCGAGGTGGTCCGCGTCGGGGGACCGGTGAAGGACGTGGTGGTCGAGGTCGCCAACAACCCGCACTGGGAGGGCATCGTCACGGCCATCGCCGCACAGTCGGTACCCGCCGCGACGATCGCCGCCGAGGTGCTCGGGCTGGCCGGCGCCGGTGAGATCTCCATCCTCGACGTGGGCGGTGGCTCGGGCATCTACTCGGGCATCTGGCTGGAGGCCAACCCCGCCGCCCGTGCGACCCAGCTCGACTGGGAGCCGATCAACGAGATCGCCCGCCGGCTGCTGGCCGAGCGCGGCGTCGGGGACCGGTTCACCACCATCGACGGTGACTTCCACACCACCGACTTCGGTACCGCGCAGTACGACGTCGCGGTGTACTCCCACATCGCCCACCAGGAGGGCCCGGAGAGCAACGTGGAGGTCTTCACCAGGCTCCGGCAGGCCCTCAAGCCCGGCGGCACCCTGGTCGTCAACGACTACGTCGTCGACGACGACCGCGGCGGTCCGGTCTTCCCGCTGATCTTCGCCTCGGAGATGTTGCTCAAGACCAGGCAGGGCAGCACCTGGCGGCGCAGCGACTACCGCGACTGGCTCGTCAAGGCCGGCTTCGAGGACGTCTCGTTCCACGCCGCGGAGCCCGGCACCCTCGTCGTCGCCCGCTAGCCGGCACACGGGGACGCCCATCGAAGGGAACCGCGCCGGCCGTTCCCTCCGGCACCACCGGACAGAGAGTCAGTGAAGGAATCCCCTATGGCACCCGTGAACGTCTCCATCATCTACTACAGCGCCACCGGAAACCTGCACGCCCTGGCGCAGGCCGCGGCCGAGGGCGCGGAGAAGGCCGGCGCGGCCGTGCGTCTGCGCAAGGTCCGCGAGCTGGCCCCGTCGGAGGCGGTCAACTCCGTCCCTGCCTGGGCCCGGCACATCCAGGACACCGCCGATGTCCAGGAGGCCACCCTCGACGACCTGAGCTGGGCGGACGCGGTGCTGTTCGGCACCCCGACCCGGTTCGGCAACGTCTCCAGCCAGCTCAAGGCGTTCATCGACAGCGCGGGTCCCCTGTGGCAGAAGGGCGAACTGGCCGACAAGGTCGTCTCGGCCTTCACCGCCACCGGCACCGCCCACGGCGGCCAGGAATCCACCATCCTGGCGCTGAGCAACACCTTCTACCACTGGGGCGGCATCATCGTGCCGCCGGGCTACACCGACCCGATCCAGTTCAAGACGGGCAACCCGTACGGCACCTCGCACATCTCGGGCGTCGGCGGCAGCAACGGCGGCCCCAGCGAGGACGTTCTGCAGGGGGCCCGCTACCAGGCCCGCCGGGTCACGGAGACGGCGGCGGCGCTCAAGGCCGGCCGCGCGGCCTGACGGCCTTTCAGGGTGACATCGTCCCGGACGACGTGACCGCGTGGTCCGAAGCCGGCGACGCGGCGGCGGTCCTGGTGCTTCCAGGGCCGCCGCCGCGGCCTGTGCGCGGCCGGCTCCCCATCTGTCCCTTTCCGCAAAGACGCCGCGCGCGTCCCGGCATCCCGCACCGAGCCGGCGAACAGCCCGACTCCATCGCCCACCGCAAAGGAGACAGCCCGATGAAGGGCTCTGTGGCCTATCAATCGATACAGAAACGCGGTCTGCACATCGGTCTTCTGCCGGAGATGGCCGCGGCCGTCAACCCGTCGACGCCGATCGTCCTGGACCACGATCTGGACGCGCTGCCCGAGGCGGGCCGGCGTCTGACGGCGGCTCAGTACGCCGAGCACGTGGACGACCTGGCCGCCCGCCTGTGGGCGGCCGGTGTCCGGCCCGACGAGCGCGTCGTGATCTACAAGACGGCCAACGCCGACCACTGGATGCTCGCCGCGGCGGTGTCCCGTATCGGCGGGGTCGTCGTGAACCTGTCGCCGGCCCTGGACGCCGCGACCGTGACCGTCCTGCTGGGGCGGGTCGACCAGCCGACCCTGCTCACCGACGGGACCAAGTTCGACGTCCTCGCCGACGTGCCGCTAGCGGACCTCACCCGGCGGGTGATCACCTCGGCCGGCGACCGTCCGGGGGCCGTCTCGCTCGCCGGACTCGCCGGCGCGCCGCGGGTCAAGCCGGTGGTCCGGCCGATCGACGAGGCCGCCGTCATCACCCACACCTCCGGCACCACCGGCATCCCCAAGCTCGTCGTGCACACCCCCCGCACCCAGGGCATCCGCCTCGTACCGCAGTGGCGGCTGCTGTCCCTGATGCGGAAGAAGGAGACCGTCGCCATCCACGTGCCCTTCGTGCACTCGCGGATGGTCGCGGCGATGTCCCTGGCGCTGCTGAAGGAGTACCCGGTCCTGCTCATGCGGGAGACGGACCCCGCCGAGGTCGCCGAGCAGTTCCTCGAGCACCGCCCGGCCCTGATCGAGGCGCTGCCCAACTCGCTGATGGAGTGGGAGCGGCTCACCGAGGACCCGCGAGCGCCGTTCGCGTCGGTGAAGGTCTTCAGCAGCACTTTCGACGCGATCCACCCCGGGACGATGAGCAAGCTGCTCAAGTCCTCCGCCCGGCGCGGGGCCCTGTTCTTCCAGATCTACGGGCAGAGCGAGGTCGGCCCGGCCGTCGGCCGCGCCTACTTCCGCCACTCCGCCCACAGGGCGAACGGACGCTGCGTCGGCTGGGCCATGCCGATGGGTGCCGCGAAGGTGCGTGTCGTCAGCCGCGACGGCAAGCGCCCGACGGAGCAGAATCCCGGCCGTATCGAGGTCGCCTGGCCGGGCCTGGCCAAGACGTACTTCGGCGAGCAGGAGCGCTACGACGGCAACCGCAAGGGCGAATGGTGGGGGACCGGAGACGTCGGCTACTTCACCAGGTTCGGCTGTCTGCACATGCTCGACCGGGAGGTCGACATGATCCCCGGGGTGCGCAGCTCCCTGGAGATCGAGGACGTCGTGCTGGGCAAGCTGCCGGAACTCAGCGAACTGGTCGTCGTCCAGGGCCCCAACTGCGAGGCGGTACCGGTGATCTGCACCCACGGCGACGAGCCGCTGGACCTGGACCGCTGGCGCACCGCCGTGGCCGGCTTCCCCCAGCTGGCCGGCCCGGTCCAGATCCCGGAGGAGGAACTGCCGCGCACCGCCACGCTGAAGGTGCAGCGCCTCGCGCTCGCGGACCGGCTGAAGGACCAGCTGGCGAACCGGTAGCCGGAGACCGCATGAAGCGGGGTGCGGCTCCTGTGCCCGTAAGGCGCGCTCCGAAGGAGCTGCACCCTGCTTCACCGAGTCCGACGTGCGCGTCGAGCCCGGTCCCGCGGAACCCGGCTCCGCGGGCCCGGACGGCCGCGCTGTCCGCACACCCGACGGCCCTGGTCTCCAGGGCCGTCTTTTTTGTTTCTGTCCGCAGGAGCGTCCAGGTTTGCCGTCGCACACGAACCAAGGAGCGCCTTCACCATGGTCGCGGCCGGCACACACATCGGAGCCACTCATCCAGGGAGTGAGCCGAACGGCACCCCCCAGGGGCGCTCGGGTGCCGCTCCGGGGAGGATCCGCCCCCGGTCGAGCGTCACGGCCTGGTCGGCGGCGGCCAGTCCCTGTCGTGCGTGGGTGACCAGGAGGGTGGTGCGGCCACGGGTGGCGTCGAGGATGTCGGCGAGCACAGCGGCCGCCGTGTCGGGGTCGAGCCCCTCGGTGGGCTCGTCCAGGACGAGGACGGGCGGATCGGCCAGCAGCGCACGGGCCAGCAGCAGCCGGCTGCGCTGGCCGCCCGACGCCTCGGCGCCGTCCTGGCCGACGAACGTGTCGAAGCCCTTGGGCAGGGACTCGATCCAGTCCAGGATCCGCGCCCTGCGCGCCGCGTCGCGCAGCTCCGCGTCGGTGGCGTCCGGCCGGGCCAGCAGAAGGTTGGCCCGGATCGAGGCGTGGAAGAGGTGGGCGTCCTGCGTCATGCCGGTGATCGCGCGCCGTACGTCGGAACCGGCGCAGTCGCGCAGTTCGCGTCCGGCGACGCGGATGCATCCGGCCTCGTAGGGGACGAACCGCATGAGCGCCGCGATCAGGGTCGACTTCCCCGAACCGCTGGCGCCGAGCAGCACGGTGCGCCGTCCGGGCGGCAGGTGCAGGCTCACCCCGTCCAGGGCCGGTGGGCCGTCCGGGCGGTGACGAACCGTCAGATTCTCGATGTGCACGCCGAGCGGACCGTCGACGGTGAGCGCGGCCGGGACGGCCGGCTCGGTGACCGGGGCCGGGGTGTCGAAGAGGTCGGCCAGCCGGCGTGCCCGGGCACGTACTTCGGCGAGGCGGAACGCGGCCGCCGGCAGCGGCTCGAGGGCCTCGAAGGAGACCAGGGCGAGGACCGCGAGAACCGTGAGGTGTACGGCGGGCAGCCGGCCGTCGGCATGGGCGCGCAGCGCGCTCCAGGTGACGGCGACCAGGGCCGTGCCCTGGAGCAGCAGAAGCACGCCGGAGGCCAGCGAGGTGGTCAGGGCGCGGCGCCGCTCGAGGCGGGCGATCCGCAAGGCGGCGCGCCGGGCGCGCTCGGCGGCGCGGCCCTGGGCGCCGTACGCGGCGAGGTCCGCCGCCCCCTGGGTCAGGTCCACGACGTGCGCGGCGAGTTCGGCGCGTACCGCCGCCTGTTCCCGGCCCGCCGGGTGGGCCACGGCGAGCACCGCCGCCGGCACGAGCAGGGCGGCCACGGCGAGCAGCAGCCCGAGCAGGATGCCGGCCTGGGGCAGCAGCAGCGAGGCCGTCGTGGTGGCGGCGACACAGACCGTGCCTGCGGCCACGGCCGGCAGCAGGACCCGCAGCAGCAGATCCTGGGCGGCGTCGACGTCGTCGACGAGGCGGGTCAGCAGGTCGCCGCTGCGAAAGGCGGGCGTGCCCGCGGGCGCGAGGGGCACCAGCGCCTCGTACACCCGGGTGCGGAAGCCCGCGACGGCCCGCAGGACACCGTCGTGGCCAAGGAGCCGGTCGCTGTAGCGCAGGGCTCCGCGCCCCAGCGCCAGGGCGCGTACGGCGACGATCGCGAGGCTCACCGAAGCGATCGGCGGTTGCTGCGCGGCCCGCGTGATCAGCCAGGACGCGGTGGCCATGAGCGCGGCGGCGGCCAGCTCGCTGCCGGCCGCGGCGAGTGCGGCGGGCAGGAGCCGGCGCCAGTACGGAAGAAGCCGGCGCACAAGGCGCAGGGCCGGGCGGGACCCGCCCGACGGCCGGACGGGGGGTACGGCCGCCGGGCGGGAGCCTGTGCGGCTGTCGGCCGCTGCGTACAGGGTCATGCGGTCACCGGCCCTTCCGCGGGAACCAGTCGGGGCGTCCGGAGGTGACCGGCCCGCACCGTGACGATGCGGTCGGCGTACGGCAGCAGACTCGTGCGGTGGGCCACCACGATCGCGGTGCGGCCGCGCATGAGACGTACCGTGGCTTGTGTGACGGCGGCCTCGCTGGCGGGGTCGAGGTGCGCGGTCGGCTCGTCGAGCAGCAGTACGGGGGCGTCCTTGAGGAAGGCGCGGGCGAGCGCGATGCGCTGGCGCTGACCGGCGGACAGGCCCGCGCCGTGCTCGCCGAGCGGCGTGTCGTAGCCCTGCGGCAGTGCCTCGATGAAGTGGTCGGCGTACGCGTCCCGGGCCGCCTGCCGCACCTCGGCCGCGCTCGCGCCGGGGCGCCCGAGACGGATGTTGTCCGCGACGGACGCCGCGAACAGGTGCGGACGCTGGGGCACCCACGCCAGCCGAGCGCGCCAGTCGTCGGGGTCGAGGCAGGTCAGATCGGTGCCGCCGACCGTGATCCGGCCCGCCGAGGGGGTCACGAAACCGAGAAGCAGTGCGAGCAGCGTGGACTTGCCCGCGCCGCTGGGGCCGACCAGGGCGATGTGTTCGCCGGGGTGGACGTCGAGCGACACGCGGTCCAGGGCGGGGGCGGTGCGGCCCGGATAGTGGACGGTGACGCCGTCGAGGTGCAGGGGGGCGGTGCGGGCGTCGGGCGTCGGGGCGCGGTCGGCCGTGTGCCCGGTGCCCGCCTCGCGCTCGTCGAGAGTCGCGAAGACCTGCTCGGCCACCGTGACGCCCTCGGCGCTGTCGTGGAAGGCGGCGCCCATCGCCCGCAGCGGCACATAGGCCTCGGGGGCGAGGAACAGCACGATCAGGGCGGTACGCAGGTCCATGGTGCCGTCCAGCAGCCGCAGCCCGACGGGAACGGCCACGAGCGCCACGGACAGGGTGGCGACGGTCTCCAGGACGAAGGAGGAGAGGAACGCCAGGCGCAGCGTGCGCATGGTGGCCCGCCGGTGGGCCTGGGCCATCTCGCCGACCCGCTCGGCCTGGTACTGCTCGCGGCCGAACGCGCGCAGCGTCGGCAGCCCGGCCACGACGTCCAGGAAATGACCGCCGAGCCGGGCCAGCAGCCGCCACTGCCGGGCGGTGCGCCGGGCGGTGTGCAGGCCGACGAGCGCCCCGAAGACGGGGATCAGCGGCAGCGTGATGAGGATGATCAGCGCCGAGGACCAGTCGGTCGCGCACAGCCAGGCGAGGACCGTGACAGGTACCACGGCGGCGGCCGTCATCGTGGGCAGGGAGCCGATGACGTACGGGTCCAGGGCGTCGAGGCCGCGCAGCAGCAAGGTGGCCGTCTCACCGTGGCGGCGTGCCGCCGGCCGGAGCGGTGCGGTGCGGCTGAGCCGGTCCGTGAGCCTGTCGCGCAGCGCGTGCTTGGCGTCGGCCGCGGCGCGGTGCGCGAGCACGCCGCGGGCCCAGGCGAGAGCCGCGCGCCCCGCCACGACGGCACCCAGCGCGGCCGGCGCCGCGAAGGTGACCGGGTGCCCGGCGAAGCCGTCCGCGAGAACGGTCGCCAGCAGTGTCGCCTGGGCGACGACGAGCCCCGCGGCGAGGAGCGCCATGGCCGCGGAGCGCGCCAAGTGGCGCCGCAGCACCGGCAGTTCCCGCACCAGGCGGCGTTCGACCGGTTTCATGCGCTATCCCTCCCCGTGCGGCCGCGGCCTGCGAAGCAGTTGCTCAGAAGTAGCTGAGGTGACGACGCCCCGTGCGTCCCCGGAAGGCCCACCAGCTCCACGCCTGGTACGCGAGGATCGTGGGGACGATGAAGAAGCCGAAGACGCTGAGGATCTTCAACGTGGCGTGGTCGGTGATGGCGTCGTCGATGTGCAGGCCGTGGCCCGCCGAGCTGATCAGCAGGTACGGGTACTGGCCCGCCCCCAGCAGGATCACGGGCAGCGCGGTGGCCAGACACGTGGACACGAACGCGCGGACGTGGTTCCCGGCGGAGAAGGACCACCAGGCGGCGCCGTACGCCGCGGCGACGGCAACGGCGATGATCACGGAGGCGGTCCGGTTGGTCATGGAGGCGCCCGCGCCGAAGAGGGTGAGCAGCAGGGCGATCAGTGCCGTCGCCGCGCTCGCGGCCATCAGCCTGACGCCCAACCGCCCCGCCTTTTCGCCGGGTTCCGCCTGTGAGCGCACGGCGACGAAGGCGGCGCCGTGCGCCGCGAACAGCAGCAGGACGGTCGCGCCGCAGGCCAGCACGAACGGGTGGAACACCGCACCGAACCCGACGTGGAAGCTGCCGTCGGCGCGGCGGGGTACACCGTGCAGGAGCAGACCCACCACCAGTCCCCAGCACACGGCGGGCAGCGCGCCGCCGACGACGACCAGCACGTCCCAGGCACGCCGGGCGCGCGCGCCGTGGGCGCGGCGGCGCAGCTGGACGGCGGCGTTGCCGAGGACCAGCCCGGCGAGGATGGCCACGAGCAGCGGGTACAGGCCGGACAGCAGGTTGCCCTCCAGGTGCGGGAAGGCGCCGAACATCACACCCGCGAAGGCGACCAGCCACACCTCGTTGCCGAGGAAGAACGGGGCGATGGCCTCCAGGGCCGGGTTCCTGCCGCTCCGGTCGGCCTCCTGCCCGTCCCTGCTGCCGCCGAGGAAGGGATGGAGCATCTGTGCGCCGTAGTCGTATCCGCCGAGCACGAAGTACCCGGCGAGCATCAGGCCGAGCACGCCCAGCCAGGCGGTCTCCAGACTCATGTCGCTCAACTCTCTCGGATCGAAGGCCGGTTCAGAACGCCGGGGCCGGCTGCTTGTCGCCGATGCCGCCGACGGGGTCCTCGGGCAGTTCCTCGGGCAGCGGCTCGGTGGCGCCGATCTGTGCCGCGTCGGGGCCCCGCACAGCGAAGCGGGTGATCAGGGTCCAGTTCGTGACCGCCAGCGCGACGAAGATCGCGATGAACAGGGTGCAGGAGACGAGCAAGGACGTCCTGCTGACCTGGGAGACGGCGTCCTCGACCCTCAACTGGCCATAGACGAGCCAGGGCTGACGCCCGACCTCGCGCACGACCCAGCCGCCGACCGAGGCGATGAAGGCGAACGGGATCATCGCGGTCATCAGGTAGGAGACCCAGCGCCAGCGCACCAGCCGGTCCTTCCACAGCAGGAAGACGGCGATGAACGTGAGGGTCGAGATGGTGTTGCCGATGATCGTCATCGAGTTCATCCCGATGTGGACCCAGCTCTCGTGCGGCACGTAGGTGCCCGGCCCGTGCTGTTCGACGAGCCGGCGCTGCGCTTCGGCGACGCCGGAGTCCTCCAGGACGGCGTACTTCATGGGCTGCGTCCGCTTGATCACCGGCATCTGCAGCTGGCCGACGACGACGACGAAGAAGGAGGCGAGCATGGACACCCAGGTGCCCAGCCGCATCGAGCTGCGGAACAGCTCGGTCTCCTTGGTGCCGCGGGCGAAGTGCCAGGCACTGATGCCGAGCATGAAGACCCCGCCGGTGGTGAGCGCGGCCAGCACGACGTGGCCGAGGGCGACCAGGGCATTGCCGTTGGTGAGCAGCGCCCCGAAGTCGGTCAGGTAGGCGGTGCCGCCGCGGACCTTGTAGCCGACCGGGTGCTGCAGGAAGCCGTTGGCGACGAGGATGAAGTACGCGGAGGCGTACGCGGTCAGGGCGACGAGCCAGATGAGCGTGACGTGCACGCCGCGGCGCAGCTGGCCCCAGCCGAAGATCCACATGCCGAGGAAGGTGGACTCGGCGAAGAAGGCGACGAGGGTCTCCAGGGCGAGCGGGGCGCCGAAGACGTTGCCCGCGAACTTGCTCAGGCCGCTCCAGCTGAGCCCGAACTGGAACTCCATGACGAGGCCGGTGACGATGCCGACCGCGTAGTTGATGACGTACAGCTGGCCCCAGAAGCGGGTCATGCGCTCGCGCACGGCCCTCTTGGCGGCGTCCTTGGTGTACGCGGCCCGGGTGTGCATGAAGGCCACCAGCGGCACGAGACCCATGGTGAGGATCACGAACAGCCAGTGGATACCGGTGGTGGCCGCGAACTGGAGCCGGGCCAGATCCGCAGCGCTCATGGCGGGACCTTCCTTGCCGGAGGGTGACGGAAAGACGACAACGACGACAGGACGACGGGGGAGGACAGGTACGGGGGTCCTCGCGTCGCGTGTACAGGCGCCGGGCGCCGTCGCCCGTCACCTGTGCGATGACCCTGGTGAGACCGTAGAGACAATGCTTATGCATTTCCAAGACCGGTTTTGCCATGGGACGATGCCTCCACAGGCATAAGTGAAGGTGGATCGTGGATCTGCTGCAATTGCGCTATTTCCAGGCTGTAGCGCGTTTCGAGCACATCAGCCGCGCCGCGGAGGAACTGGGCATCGCCCAGCCCTCGCTCAGCCGCACCATCGCGCGCCTGGAGGCCGAGCTGGGCTCCCCGCTGTTCGAGCGGCAGGGCCGCGGGATCAGGCTCAACGAGTACGGGGCGATGTTCCTGCGCCACGTCGACGGCGCCCTCAGCGAACTCGACGACGGCATCAGGGCCGTACGCGAGGCCGGCGACCTGGGACTCGGCCGGGTCAGCATCGCCTGCGAGACCCTCCTGACCATCACCACGGTCCTCGGCAGCTTCCGCGCCACCCAACCCCGCGCCGACGTACGGCTCTTCCAGTCGAACGCGGAGGAGATGGAACGCCAGCTGCGCGTGGGCGAGGTCGACTTCTGCGTCGCCTCACAGTCGCTGACCGGCCCGCACCTGGAGTCGATCGAGCTCACCCGCGAAGAGGTGCTGCTCGCCGTTCCGCGCGGCCACTGGCTGGACGGGCGGGAGAGCGTGACGATCCCCGAGATCGCCGGCGAGCCCTTCGTCACCACACGCAAGAACCACTGGCAACGCACCCTCCTGGACCGGCTGTTCGCATCAGAGGGGCTCACGCCGGTGCTGTCGTGCGAGGGCGACGAGCCGGGCGCGAGCCAGGTCCTGATCAGCGCCGGTCTCGGCATCGGACTGATCCCGGCGATGTCCCGGCAGGCCGGCACC
Organism: Streptomyces sp. NPDC051636; assembly: GCF_044453765.1. Lineage (NCBI taxonomy): Bacteria > Bacillati > Actinomycetota > Actinomycetes > Kitasatosporales > Streptomycetaceae > Streptomyces > Streptomyces sp. NPDC051636. Next base: position 89,644 of record NZ_JBITDA010000019.1, read on the forward strand.
GAGACACGTGTCCCGGTGGCCTGGGTGCACCTGGACGCCCCCGCCTGCTACCGGCTGCTCTCCCTCGTCTGGCGCCGCGACGCCTACCTGTCCGAAGCCGCCCTGAAGTTCCGGGAGTTCATCACCTCCCGCCCGTTCATGACCCACCACCTGCCCGAACCGCGCCGCCGCACGCCCTAGCGCTTCTCGAGCCGGGCCGGTCCTGGCGCGCGGGAAAGTCCTCTGGTACGGTCCGGTTCTGCCGCTCTGTACCCGGCTTGGGATATCACATGTCCCAACGACCGCTGTGCGACGGCGAGTTGGCGAGGTGTCGCGTCCCCACCAACTCTCCAGCGGTACTCCACCACTCTTCACCGGCCGCTTGATCGGTATCCGGGTCACAGCCTGCGTGCCGCGCGCGGCCGAGCGCTTGGAGTTCTTCCATGCCCAAGATCACGTACGTCTCCTCCAGCGGCAACGAGCGGTCCATCGACGTCCCCGTCGGCACGAGCGTCATGCGCGGTGCCGTATTCAACGACGTCGAAGGCGTCGTCGCCCAGTGCGGCGGCAACATGCAGTGCGCGACCTGCCATGTGTACGTCGACGAGACCACCCTGGACAAGCTGGAACCCCGTCAGCCGGGCGAGGACGAGATGCTCGACTTCACCGCGTGCACCCGCCGGCCCAACAGCCGGCTCAGCTGCCAGCTGAAGGTGACCGAAGCGATGGACGGCCTGATCGTCCACACCCCCGAACGGCAGGACTGATGTCCCATCACGTGCAGCCCGCGTCCGTGGTCGTCGTGGGCGCCGGGCAGGGCGGCTACCGGACGGCGGCGTCCCTGCGCGAGCAGGGCTTTGCCGGGCGCATCACGCTCATCAGCGCCGAGGACGCCCTCCCCTACGAATGGCCGCCGCTGTCCAAGGCGTACCTCAAGGGCGAGGCGGACGAGACACAGCTGTGGCTGCGGCCCGTGACGTACTACGGACGGCAGTCGATCGACCTGGTCACGGGCACCGTGACCGAGATCGACCGGGCCGCCCGCACGGTCCGCCTCGCCGACGGCACCGCCTGTGACTACGGCCATCTCGTGCTGGCCACCGGCGCCCGCCCCCGCACCCTCGACGTGCCGGGAGCCGGGCTGCGCGGCGTGTACACCCTGCGCACCGCACGGGACGCCGCCGCGCTGCGCGACGCACTCACCGTCGCCGAGCGCGTCGTGGTGATCGGGGCCGGGTTCATCGGCCTGGAAGCCGCCGCAGCAGCACGCGGCTCGGGCTGCGAGGTGACGGTCGTCGAGGCGCGGGGCCGCCCGCTCACCCGCGTCGCCTCCGCGCCCACCGCCGAGCACTTCACGCGGCTGCATCGCCGGGAGGGCACCCGGCTGCTGTTCGGCCGGGGCGTCGCGGCCCTGCGCGGCACCTACCGGTGGGGACGCGTGGCGGCGGTGCAGCTGACGGACGGCAGCCGCCTGCCGGCCGACCTGGTCCTGGTCGCCGTCGGCGTCACCCCGCGCACGGAACTGGCCGCCGCGGCCGGCCTCCCGGTCACAGGGGGGATCACCGTCGACGCGCGGCTGCTCACCGAGGACCCGCACATCTCGGCCATCGGCGACTGCGCGGCGTTCCCACAGGTGTCCTCCGGGAACCGTATGCGGCTCGAATCCGTGCAGAACGCGGTGGGCCACGCCCGGTTCGTCGCCCGACGACTGACCGGGGCGGACCGGTCCTACGACGAAGTTCCCTGGTTCTGGAGCGACCAGTTCTCCACGACCCTGCAGATCGCCGGACTCGACGAGGGCCACGACAGCGAGGTGGTCCTCGGGGACGATCCCGAGGCGTTCTCCGTCCTGCTCTTCCGCGGGCAGACGCTGCAGGCGGTCGAATCCGTCAACCGCCCCGCCGACCACCTGGCGGCACGCCAACTCCTCGTCGGAAGAAGCAGGCTGACCCCCCACGACGTCACCGAAGAAGGATTCTCCCGCAAGGGACACCTCGCGCACCTCACAAGCGGCCGGCCGGCGTCCTTCGCCGGCTGATCCAGGCCTGGCCGAGACGTCCGGCACTGCGGGGCGCCAGGCACCAGGCCCGGTGCGTCGTGGACGTCACGGCTCACCCACGGCGGCGGCCCTGCTGCCTAGGTGGTGCTTGGGTTCTTGGTGACACGGAAGTTCGCCATCATGCCCATCGCCGCGTGGTCGAACATGTGGCAGTGGTACACGTACGTGCCCTCGTAGCCCGTGAAGGTCGCCTGCAGCTTGACCGTGCCCCCGGGCGGGATGGCGACGGTGTCCTTCAGCCCGCTCTCAGGTCCGGATGTGACGGGCTTGCCGTCGCGCTCCAGTACGCGGAACTGCACCAGGTGGATGTGGAAGTTGTGCGGAGTGAAGACATTGGCGTTGTGCACGGTCCAGATCTCCGTGGCCCCGTACTCGACCTCGGTGTCGATCCGGTCCATGTCGTACGCCTTGCCGTTGATGAACGCGTCCATGGTCGCGCCGGTCTCGTCCATGCTCAGCTCGAAGCTGCGGTTGACCGTGGCGCTGCCCGGGGCGGGCAGCTTGCGCAGGGTGGCGGGCACGCTGCTGGTGTCCACGGCGGGACCGGTGACCCGGAACTGCAGGACCCTGCCGACCTGGTCGGCGGGGTCGCCGGGCAGCATCGGCGCGGTGTTGGCGAGGATCAGCCTGGTGCCGGCGGCGTACCGGGAGAAGTCGACGACGATGTCGGCGCGCTCACCGGGCGAGAGAGTCACGGATGTCACGTCGACCGGCTTCTCCAGCAGCCCGCCGTCGGAGCCGATCTGCTGGAAGGCCGAACCGTCGGACAACTGCAACGTGAAGAACCGGAGGTTGGCCGTGTTGAACAGCCGGAAGCGGTACTTGCGGGCGGCGACCGCGAAGTACGGCCAGGCCCTGCCGTTCGCCAGCAGCACCGTGCGTTTCATGAAGTCGCCCATGGAGTAGACGAGTTGACCGCTGTCGTCGAAGCGCGCGTCACGCAACGCGATCGGCACGTCGTAGGTGCCCGAGGGAAGATCCAGGCTCCGCTCCACGTCGTCGGTGAGCAGATAGAAGCCGGTCAGCCCGCGGTAGACGGTCTCCGACTCCAGGTGGTGGGCGTGATCGTGGAACCACAGGTTCGCGTGCGGCTGAGCGTTGGGGTACGTGTACGTCTTCGTCCCGCCGCCCGGCGCGATGAGGTCCATGGGGGAGCCGTCGCTGCTCTGGGGAACATGGGCGCCGTGCAGGTGGACCGAGGCGGGCACGCTCAGCCCATTGGTCTGCTTGACCACGACGCGCCGACCGGAGACCGCCTTGATGAGGGGACCGGGGAAGTTCCCGTTGAAGGTACGGACCCGGGTCAGGCGCCCCGGCAGGATCTCCGCGTCCGCTTCCTTCATGGTCATCTCGTAGTAGCTGGTCGTGCCGGACACGCGCGTCGGCTGCAGCACCTTGGGCACCGGCATCGCCTGCTGGAACTGCGGGATGGTCGTCGGGTCCAGGTCGGTGGCCTGTGCAGGGCTGGACATGGCGGGCACCAGCAGGCCCGCACCACCGAGAGCGCCGGTGAGAGCCGCCCCTGTCTTGAGGACGGTTCTGCGCTGGATCATGTCCCCTCCCCGAGGAGTGTTGCGTTGTGACGGAAGATCAAAGGCCTCCCGCACAGAATGCACGGGGTCCCCTTTCGGGGTCCTGGAGCCCGGCTGGAGCACAGGATGTGGACTCCAAGGCGTTGATGCCTCTCGTCCGTCCGGAGCCCGGGAGTGCACGGAGAGGCGGTTCAGTGCTTTCTCGACTGGTCCCCGAGCCGCGGAAACGATGATTGAGCCCGTACGGCCCGAACTCGCCGCTTGGGGGAAACCATGGCTGACGGCGCACCGCGGGGCTTCGCCGCCGCAGTTGAGCTGCGGGGCAGGAACCGCGCCGTTCGCCGAGCACGAGGTCTGGCCGTTCCAGAGGACTCCGGGTCGTGACAGCGGTCCTCATCTGTACGAGCAGCAAGCAGACGTTCCACACCGACACCTGGGGATTTGATGTCCGAAAAAGCTCATACAGAACGCTTGTACTCGGCCGTGGAGGAAGCGGCCGGGCTGTTGGACATACCCTGCTCGCGCGACAAGATGTGGCCGGCCCTGACCGCGTTCCAGGACGTGATCACTTCGCCCATTGTCTTCAACATGGTGACCAGCGGGGGCCGCATCGGAGACCTCTCCTTCGACTTCATGATGTCGCCGAGCGCCGGCGACCCCTATGCGCTTGCCCTGTCGCACGGCCTTGCCGATGAAACGGACCATCCGGTCCGCGCTCTTTTCTCGGACCTCCAGGCGCGATTCCCCGTTCAGGCTTTCGGCGTCGACTACAGGATCAACGGCGGCTTCAGCAAGTCCTACGCCTTCTTCCCGCTGGGCGACTTGCAGGGACTGGCAGAGCTCGCCGGCGTCCCGTCCATGCCCCGCGGTCTGTCCGAGCACGTGAGCACGTTCGCCCACTATGGCCTGGACGGCAAGGTGTCGGCCATCGCGATCGACTATGCGCGCAGAACGTGGAACGTGTACTTCAACGGACTCTCCGCCGAATACGTCGAGCGCAAAGCAGTCCTGTCGATGATTCGCGACTTCGGACTGCCGGAGCCGAGCGAGCAGCTGCTGGACTTCATCGAGACCTCGTCAGCGCTGTACCCCACCTTCGGCTGGGATTCTTCGAAGATCGAGCGGATCAGTTTTTCCACAAGGACCACGGACCCGGCAGCACTTCCCGCTCGTATCGAGCCGAAACTCGAGAAATTCGCCAGAAGTGTGCCGTACGCGTACGAGGGTGAGCGTGTGCTCGTTTACGCCGGTGCACTGTCACACAGCGAGGAATATTACAAGCTCGCTGTCTATCACCAGTTCTCCGAAGCCCATGACCGGGTCCGCTCCGCGAGCTGACGTACGCCGGCGGCCGCTCGGCCACCCGGCTGCTCGGCTGCGGCTTCCGGGACACCGACGACGACATCGTCACCGCGCAGGGCCGCGCCGTCGCGGAGATAATCCTCGACGAGGGCGAGGCGCACTTCCGCGCGCTGGAGAGGGCGTCCGTGGCCACCGCTGTCGCCGAGCACGAGGGGCCGGACTGAACGTGGCACGGCCGCTGCCGGCCGTCGACCCCCGCAAGCAGTGGCCGGAGCTGACGCAGGCACCCCGGCATCTGTACACCGAGGCCGCCGGGGCGGTCGTGGCCACCGACGGCCGGCCCCCCGGCGAGGTCACCCAGGCCGTCCTCGACCTCCTGCAACCACACCGGGGCCGTCCGGCCGGCGGCGCCGAGCGCTGATGACCTCAGGGCCCGCCCGGCGAACCGGCGGCCGAGGCGCTGCGGGCGTACAGCGCGCCGTCGACACCGCTCGGCCGGTGCGCCCCGGTCGCCGGGCCCGGGCCGGGCGGCGGCGGGGCGCGCGGGCTTGCCGCCATCCTCGCGGTGTACGCCGGCCGGTACGAGCGGCTGCGGGCGCGGGACCCCGGTCCGGCGGCCGAACTCGACGCTCGCTCCCGTCGTGCTCGAACCCTCCTGGTGCGCACGGGACGTGCGCTGACGCCACCTCTAGGGTGGCTCTGCAAGGTGTCGCGCCCGCCTGCCGCCCCATCCCCCGTCGGCGGGCGGGCGCGTCGGATCTGTGCCCCGCCGGCGGTCCCCGTCCCGCGCATTCCCTCGCCCTCATGTCACCTCCGCCGGGGCTGTCCTGTCCTGTTGGTGGACGGTGCGTGCGGAAGGGGAGGAAGCGGGAGCCGAGGCCGCCGACGGCCGGGCGCTGAGGACGACCACGGGGCAGAGCCTTTCCCCTAGCGCCCGCCCCGCTCATGTCCAAGGAGGGGCTTCGTGTGATCCGGATCGAAGAGTTCGAGGAAGTGCGGTCCCTGCTGTTCTCGATCGCCTGCCGCGTCCTGGGCAGCGTCAGCGCGGCCCGGGACGCGGTCGAGGAGACCTGGCTGCGCGACGAGAGCGCCCCCACCGTGCCCGTCCCGGCCGAGGCGTTCCCGTCCGCCGAGGTCACTCGCATCTCCCGGAACGTCCTGCGCCCGGCCCGGGTACGGCAGGACACGTACGCCGGTCCGTGGCTCGCCGGGCCGCTGCCGGGCGACGCCGTCCAGAACCCCGAGCGGCCGGCGGAGCCGGCCGCGTCGCTGTCGACGGCGGCCGTGCCGCGGGAGGTCTCCGGCCGCGCCGTCGCGCGGACCGCGCCGGCCGTGGGCTGCTCGGAGTCCGCCTGCCACCAGCGCGCCGCCTCAGTGACGGCGCTGAGCGAGGTCGGCGGCGGGACCCTGCCCCGGCCCGGGTGCGTCGTCGGCGCGGACCAGGTGGCCGGCGTGCTCGCGGCGATCGTCCCGGCGGTGCTCCGCGTCGGCGTCACCGTGCGGCCGCAGGACGTGGACGGCGGCTCCGGCGCGGTCTTCCGCGACCGCCACGGCGCCCTCTTCGGCGCTCTGGCGCTCGACATCCTCGACCGGGCGGATCCGGACCGTCCGCCGGGTGACCGAACCGGAGGGGCTCGGCGGCGCGGGGGAGACGGCATGACGACCGGCGCCCCCACGGCCGCGCCGTCCGCGGGCCGGCCGTCATGATCCGCGTCCTGCTGGCCGACGACCAGCCGGTCCTGCGCGGCGGGCTGCGCGCGCTCCTCGACGCCGAGGACGACGTCGAGGTGGTCGCCGAGGCCGCCGACGGCGCGCAGGCCCTGCGGCTGGTCCGGCAGCGGCTGCCCGACATCCTGCTCACCGACGTGACCCTGCCGGCCGTCGACGGCATCGAGGTGACCCGGCGCATCACCGCCGACCCGGCCCTGGTCCGGGTGCGCGTCGTCATCCTGACCGGTGACGGGCGCGACGGGCACGTCTTCGACGCGCTGCGGGCCGGCGCCGCCGGATTCCTCCTCAAGGACATCGCGCCCACCGACCTCGTGCACGCCCTGCGGGTCGTCGCGCGCGGCGACGCCCTGCTCGCCCCCTCGGTCACCCACAAGGTGATCAGCCGGCTCGTCGCCCGGCCGCTGCCGCCACCCGCGAGGACGGGGCTCCTCGCGGAGCTGACCGACCGTGAGCGTGAGGCCGTCGCCCTGGTCGCGCGCGGGCTGTCCACCGACCAGATCGCCGACCGCATGGTGATCAGCCCGCTGACCGCGAAGTCCCACATCGCCCGGGCCCGGTCCAAGCTGCGGGCCCGCGGCCGGGTCCACCTCGTGGGCCTCGCCTACGAGTCCGGCCTGGTCCCCCCGCACGGCGGCTGAGTACTGCGGAGACCAGCACCGCAGGGGCGACATCCGGATCACCGAGGCCGTGCGCGGCACGGTCGTGCTCCGCACCCGTGCGCAGTGGACCACGGCAGGGCGCGGGGCGCGTCGAGCGGGTGGAAGCACAGCCCGCGCCGGTCGTGCGAAAGAACCGCCCGCGGCCGGCTCCGGACAGGACGTCAGACCCGGCCCCCACCCGGCGACGCGAGATCCAGCAGCAGGTCCTTGACCTCGGTCGCCTCGTACCGCTCGCGGGCACCGCGGGGATCAGAGCACAGCAGGACCGGGCTGTCCTGCGGGTCGACGGGCAGCCGGCCGTGCGTGCCGCGCACGGCGACGGCACCTGCGTCCAGGCCGACCGCGCTCATCAGATACCGCAGGCCCAGCTTCTTGCGCGCCAGCGCCACCGCGGTCCGGAACCTGGCGGCGCCCGGGGCCGCGGGGTCGAAGAACAGCTCGGCCGGGTCGTACCCGGGCTTGCGGTGGATCTCCACCAGCCGGGCGAAGTCCGGTGCGCGGTCGTCGTCCAGCCAGTAGTAGTAGGTGAACCAGGCCTCCGGCTCGGCGACCAGGACGAGATCACCGGCCCGCGGATGGTCCAGGCCGTGTGCCGCCTTCTCCGCCTCGCCCAGCACCTCGGCGACGCCGGGCACTTCGGCGCACACCTTGCGCACCATGGGCAGGTCGGCCGGATCGCGGACGTAGATGTGCGCGATCTGGTGGTCGGCAACGGCGAACGCGCGCGACGTCCACGGGTCCAGGTACTCCATGCCGGCCTGGGTGTACACCCGCAGCAACCCCTCGCGGCGCAGCGCCCGGTTGACGTCGACCGGACGCCTCGCCGGCGTGATGCCGTACTCCGACAGCGCCACCACGGTCGCGCCGCGGTCGCGCGCCGCGTCGAGCAGCGGCCCGAGCACCCTGTCCAGGCGTGCCGCGGCGGACGCGGCCCGCCGCCCGTCCGGGCCGAACCGCTGCAGGTCGTAGTCGAGGTGCGGCACGTACACCAGCGTCAGGTCCGGGTCGTGGCGCGCCATGATGTGCTGCGCGGCGCGGCATATCCACTTCGACGAAGCCATGCCCGCGCCCGGGCCCCAGTAGTTGAACAGCGGGAAGGTGCCCAGCGCGGCGGTGAGTTCGTCGTGCAGCTCCGGCGGGTCGGTGTAGCAGTCGGGGTCCTTGCGGCCGTCGGCGTGGTAGACCGGGCGCGGGGTCACCGTCCAGTCGGTGGCCGCTCCCATCGCGTACCACCAGCAGATGTTGGCGACCGTGTACCCGGGATGGCGCCGGCGTGCCGCGTCCCACAGCTTGTCCCCGCCCACGAGCGCGTTGTGCTGGCGCCACAGCAGGACTTCGCCGAGGTCGCGGAAGTACCAGCCGTTGCCGACAATGCCGTGCTCGCGCGGCGGTGCGCCGGTGAGCAGCGTGGCCTGCACCGAGCAGGTGACCGCGGGCAGGACCGGGGCGAGTTGGGCCTGCCAGCCCGTGCGGGCGGTCGCGGCCAGCCGCGGCATGTGCTTGAGCAGACGCGGAGTGAGCCCGACGACGTCGAGCACGACGAGGGGAGTGGGTCGGCGGTTCAATGGGTCATCTCCCTCACGGGTTGTTCGCGCAGCCCCAGGGCGAGCAGTTCGTCCCGGGCGAAGGCCACCTCGGCGGCGATGCCCTCGGCCAGCCGGCCGGGACCGGAGGGACGCTGGGCCGGCGGCAGCACGTTCCAGGTGTACGTCTCCACCTCCAGGTGGTCGCACAGCGCCCGGTCGCCTCCGACGAGCACGGCCAGCGCACCGCGCAACACGTCGAGCGTGGCGTGCAGCGGCGGCTGCGGGGCGGCGTGCAGCGGCACGTGGTAGTGCACCCGCCACGGCCCGGGGAAGCCCGCCTCGAGCGCGTCGGTCAGGTCGTCGGCGGCGTGCCCGGCGGCGGACCGGGTCTGGTGGAGGAACCGGGGCTCGGCGTATCCCCGCAGCGCGGCGGATGTTCCGGCCTGTTCCGGATGGTCCGCACCGAGGGCGGCGGACACCTGCACCTTCACCACCGGCAGGCCCGCACCGGCCAGCCGGGCCAGCGCGGCGCCCGGCTCCTCCCACCCGCACGCCAGGTGGGCCAGGTCCAGGCACACCCCGAGGTACCGGGTGTCGACGCCGGACAGCCCGTCGGCCACCTGCTCGGTCGATTCCAGCACGCAGCCGGGTTCCGGTTCGAACCCGACGCGGATCAGCCGCCCGGTTCGCGCGTGCACGGCCCGGAGTTGGTCCGCCAGTTCGGCGAGCCGCCGCCCGGCCGCCGCCCGGTGCCGTGCGGTCCAGGGCGTGCGCCAGGCCAGCGGCAGCGTGGACACCGAGCCGCGGGCGGCGTCGTCGGGGAGCAGCCCGGCCAGCACCCGGGCCAGGTCGACCGTGTAGGCCATGCGTTCGTCGGTCAGCCAGTCCGGCCGGTACACGGCGTGCTTGACCACCGGGGCGTGAAAGGCGCGGTAGGGGAAGCCGTTGCAGGTGACCACCTCCAGCCCGCGCGCGTCGAGGTCGCGGCGCAGCCTGTCCACCGCACCGGGGTCGGCGGCGAGCTGCGCGGCGACCGGCGCGGCCAGCCACAGCCCGACCCCGAGCCGGTCGGCGCCCAGGAGCCGGCGTGCCGTCACCGCGTACGCGTCGAGCTGCCCGACGATCTCCGGCAGTTCCTCGCCGGCGTGGACGTTGGTGCAGTAACCGAGGTGGATCGTCTGCCCGTCGCGATGCCGCAGCCGCATCAGCTGCCTCCGCGGGCGATGGAGTTGCCGGCGAACGCCGAGGCCGGCTCGTCCGCCCCGGATGCCGCCGGAGTAATCTCCAGCCGCCCGGACTGGCCGTAGAACTCCACGGGGTTGCGCCACAGCACCCGGTCCACGTCGTCGTCGGTGAAGGCGGCGGCCAGCATCGCCTGCCCGGTGGCGCGGGTGAGCAGCGGGTCGCTGCGGCCCCAGTCGGCGGCGGAGTTCACCAGCATCCGGTCCGGTCCGTACTCGCGCAGCACCGCCGCCATGCGGTCCGGCGACATCTTGGTGTCCGGGTAGATGGAGAAACCCATCCAGCAGCCGCTGTCGGCGACCAGGCCCACGGTCACCTCGTTGAGGTGGTCGATGACGACCCGTCCGGGTTCGATGCCGGACTCCTTCAGCACGTCCAGCGTGCGCCGGGTGCCGCGCTGCTTGTCGCGGTGCGGGGTGTGCACGAGCACCGGCAGGCCGTGCTCGACGGCCATTTCGAGCTGGGCCGCGAACACCTCGTCCTCCTCCGGGCTCATCGAGTCGTAGCCGACCTCGCCCACGGCGACCACCCCGTCCCTGGCCAGGTAGCGCGGCAGCACGCCGAGCACCTCGCGGCAGCGCGGGTCGTTGGCCTCTTTGGGGTTCAGCGCGATGGCGCAGTGGTGGCGGATGCCGAACTGGCCGGCGCGGAACGGCTCCCAGCCGGTCAGCGAGTCGAAGTAGTCGGTGAACGACCCGGCGCTCGTGCGCGGCTGGCCGAGCCAGAAGGCCGGCTCGACCAGCGCGCGCACGCCGGCCGCCGCCATGCGCTCGTAGTCGTCGGTGGTCCGTGAGGTCATGTGGATGTGCGGGTCGAAGATGCGCATCAGACTGTCTCCTCCTCGCGCTCGCCGGACCGTGCCGGCGCCCGGTCGCCGATCAGCGCCAGCAGGGCGGTCGCGTCGGCGGGCATGGTCCGTCCGGCGGCACGCCGTTCGTCGTCCAGGTCGGCCAGCATCCGGGCCAGTTCGCCGTCGGCACGCCGGTCCAGGTCGGCCACCGCGGTCAGCGGTATGTCCATGAACACGCACTTGAGCACGGCCTGCCGCCACATCCCGTCGTCGAGACGGCGGGCACAGGGTCCGACCGCGGCGGCGATCAGCCGCGGGTCGTTGGTGCGGATCGCGTCGTGGAGCAGGTCCGCCGCGCCGGACCCGATGTCCAGGCCGGGCAGGGCGCGGAGCACCGCGCGCTTCTCGGCCGCGCCACCGTTCCGGTACAGCGCGCCGACCTGCTCGGCCAGCGCCGCGCCGCGCAGCGGCAGCGCGGTCAGCAGCAGTACGCGGGCCGCGTCGTCGACGGTCCAGCCCCCCAGCTCCGGGCCGGGGTCCGTGAGCGGGCCCCGGCCGCATCGCCTGCCCGCGGCGGGGAACAGCGCGGCGACCGCGGCCGGGTCCTGCGTCACCTGCCGCTCGGCGGCGTGCAGCCACGCCGGGTCGGCGACCTGGTCTTTCAGCACGTCTGCGAGATGTCCGCCGGGCATGCGACCTCCTCCGCTTCACGGGTTGCGCCCAGGGCCTCGGCTGCGGCGCGGGCGGCGGTGAGGAACGCCAGCGACGCGCGCGCGACCGCGGGTGCGGCATGGGAGTGGCGGGGCAGCTCCACGGCCGTCAACCCGCCGTATCCGGTGTCGGCGAGGGCGCGCAGCGCGGCCGGGAAGTCGACCTCGCCGGCGCCGAACTCCAGGTGCTCGTGCACACCCCGCCGCATGTCGTCGATCTGCACGTTGACCAGGTGCGGACCGGCCGTGGCCACACAGTCCGCCACCGGCCGCGGCTCGATGCAGCGGCAGTGCCCGATGTCGAGCGTCAGGCCGAAGCAGCCCGGCGCGCCGAGCCTGCCGCGCAGCGTGAACCAGTCGTCGATCGTCTCCACCAGCATGCCGGGTTCCGGTTCGAAACCCAGCCGCACACCCGCGGCGTCCGCCGCGGCCACCACCTCCTCGCAGCCCCGCACCAGGCGGTCCCACGCCTGCGTCTGCGGCACCGTGGCGGGCCGTATGCCGGCCCAGAACGAGACGGCCTCCGCCCCCAGATCCGCTCCGATGCGGACGGCCCGCCGCAGGAATTCGAGCCGGGCCGCGGGTTCGTCGTCGAGCAGCGTCGGGGCGTGCTTGCGCCACGGGTCGAGCAGGTACCGGGCGCCGGTTTCGACGACGACGCCGAGCCCGAGCCGGTCCAGCCGCGTCGCCAGGGCCTCGACCCGGCGGGGCAGGTCCGGTCCGAACGGGTCGAGATGGTGGTGGTCGAGGGTGAGCGCGACGCCTTCGTAGCCGAGATCGGCGATGACGGCGAGCGCGTCCTCCAGCCGGTGGTTGGCGAACCCGTTGGTCCCGTAGCCGAATCGCACGCTCGTGCCGGCGGGGGCGCTCATGTCGGCGACACCCGGCTGGCCAGGATCCGGCCGAGCGGTGCGCAGGCGGCCACCACCGCGGCGGTGCCGGGACGCGCCGACCGCGCGACGAGCGCGCCCTGCAGCGCCGGCAGGCCGGTGATCCCGGCCGCGACCGCCGCCCGTACGCTGTCGGCGTCCGGCGTGGCCAGCGCCCGTACCTGGGCGTCCCCGTAGCCGGCCGCGTACCAGGCGGCCAGCGACCGGACCAGCCCGGGGCGCGGCGCCCGCCCCGAGGCCGCGAGGGCGACACCGGCAGTCCCGATCAGCGTCGCACCCGGCAGCAGGCGGCCGCCGCCGGTCACCTCCCGCCGCGACAGGGCGGTGACCGTGTACGTGTGCGCCGCGACGGTGAGCGCCGGCGCGAGCGCACGTCGCCAGCCGCCCCGGCGCGCACTCGCGCCGAGGAGCACGTCGAGTCCGCGGCAGGCGGCCATGGCGGCCGGGCCGGCCGCGGTGCCCTTCAGCTTCAGGTCGTAGGCCCACACCGCGCCGGTCAGCGGCACCGCCACCGCGAGCGCCCGGCGGCCGCCGGCCAGCCCGGCCAGTGCGAGGCCGGCCGCGCTGAGCCCGGCCGCGACGCCCAGGGCGGCGCCCGCCGTCACCCGGCCGGACGGAATCGGCCGGCCGGGACGCTCGTCGGCGTCCAGGTCCCGGTCCGCCCAGTCGTTGGCCGCCATCCCCGCCCAGTACAGGCAGACCGCGGCCGCGGACAGCCCGGCGGTACGCGGCCCGAGGGCGCCCGCGGCGGCGGCGCCGGCCACGGCGTCCCCGGGCACCGACAGCGCCGCGGGCGCGCGGACCAGCTCCATGATGTCCCGCGGCGTGGTCATCGGCCGCCGCCGAGTCCGGCCCCGACTCCGGCCAGGTACGTGCGCAGCGCCTCCCACTGGGCGTGCAGCGCGTGGTCGACGTCGCCCAGCGGGTCCTTGAAGAAGTACGCGAGCGGCGCCAGCGGCCCCGTGTGCCCGGCCGCGTGCGCGGCCAGGGTGATCCGGGCCAGGTCGAGGACGAGTGGAGCCGCGAGGGCGGAGTCGCAGCCCTGCCAGGTGAACTGCAGGCACATGCCCGTGCCGAGGAAGCCGTTGAACGTGACCAGGTCCCACGCCGTCTTGAAGTCGCCGATGTCGGCCACGTAGTCGATGCGGGTGTCGCCGTCGGGCGCGTACCCGAGGGTCTCGCGCAGCACCCGCTGCTTGCTGGCCGCCTTCGCGGCGTTGGCCTGCGGGTCCGCCAGGTTGGCGCCGTCTCCGCCGCCGAGCAGGTTGATTCCCGACCACGAGCGGACCGCGAGGTTGCGCATCGCGAACATAGGCGCGAGCACCGACTTCAGCAGCGTCTCGCCGGTCTTGCCGTCGTGGCCGGCGTAGGGCAGGCCGCGCTCGGCCGCGAGTTCGGCCAGGGCCGGCAGCCGGGCTCCGGTGGAGGGGGTGAAGTCCACGTACGGGCAGCCGCCGTCGAACGCCGCGTAGGCGTACAGCGAGCTGGGCGGCAGCACCGTGCCCGGGCCGGCCAGCGCGGCGGCCAGCGTGCCGAGGTCGGCGTGCGCGGGGTGCGGCGGGGGAGCGGGCTCGGTGGAGGACAGGTTGACCACCACGACCCGGTCGAGGCCGTGCCGCGCGGCGAACGCCTCGATGTCAGCGGCGATCAGCGTGGCGGCCTCGGCCTGCGTGGCGCCGGCCGGGGCGTGCCGCAGGTTCGCCTCCACCTCGTCGAGATCCTGCTCCAGCGCCTGCACCAGCCGGGCCGGCACGATGCCGGCGGCGGCCAGCTGCTCGGCTTTCTTGGCCACCGGGACCGTGGTCACGTCGTGACCGCCGAAGACCAGGTCGCCGAAGCCGGGCAGCGCCGACACGTCCAGCGCGGGATGAGCGGTCACGCAGCCCACCGGGTCGGCCAGACCGGCGCGCAGCGCAAGCGCTCCGGTCACGCTGGTGGTGGCGACGGATCCGCGGGCACCGATGAGCCAGATGCCAGCACGCACGTTGTCTCCTTCGATCACGAGCACAGTGGATCTTGCGGTCTGCGTCGCGGGCCGAGCCGGAAGCGGTACGGACCGGCCCGCGAACGAGATGACCGGACGGGCTCAGCCGATCTTGACGATCTCTCCGTCGCCCGTAGCTCCGATGTCCGAGGAGCTGGTGCAGGCCGGCGCGTCCGTGCAGGCCGGCCACATCATGGTCTTGTTCGCCACGTAGACGGAGCCGTCGCGGCCCGCCAGGAAGCCCGTGGGCGAGAACAGCTTTCCGTCCGCGAGGACGGTACGGGAGTTGTCGCGGTGGTTGATCTGGATGACGTTGCCGACCGGGTCACCGGTCGGCAGGAATCCGGTGGTGTCGAACTGGGTCACGTAGAAGTCACCGTTGGCGCCGAAGCCGCAGCCGCTGATGGCGCTGAAGCCGCTCTGCCAGACCTTCAGCTTGCCGGTTCGGGGCGAGTACCGGTACACGTTGGCCGCGGTGGCCGAGTTGCCGTGCCCGGTGATCTCGCCGACGTACACCCCGCCGTCCGGGCCCACGGCGACGCAGGTGGGCACGGCGTCCGAGCCGGCCGGGGTCTTGGGGACGAAGGCGAGCACGCGAACGCGGCCGTGTCTGTCGACCGAGTCCAGCGTGTTCGACGCCGCGTCCACCAGGTAGAACCCGCCGCCCGGCTTCGTCGTCAGCGCGTAGGGGTTGGAGGCGGGGAAGTTGCTGGACAGGTCCTTGTGGTCCTCCGACCACTGCCAGTTGACCGAACCGGGGTTCGCGAGCACCTTGCGCTGCCCGCCGGTGACGTCCATCAGCGACCCGTACTGCTTGCTCAGCACCGCGGACAGGTCCGTGGGCAGACCGGACGGGACCTGCTCCGGCGACCCGGCCTCAAGCGTGTACACATGGCCATTGGGCCCGACGGCCAGGCCGTTGGGGCCGATCGTCTCTTCCTGGTTGAAGGTCGTCGGCAGTCCCTCGGCGGTCCGCACCGGCGCGCCGGAAGAGATGTCCGCGATCGACCCGGTGAGGCCGTAGCACCTGGTGGCGAAGCCGGTGCCCTGGCAGTCCGTGGGGGTGGCCCCCGCCTCGGAGACCAGGAGGTGACCGTCAGGTCCCCAGGCCAGGCTCCGAGGTGAGTTCAGCCCGCTGGCCACCACGGTGACCGGTGCGTCGCTGGTGAGATGGCTGGTCGGACGGGGCGATTGCGTGGCGGCCTCGGCCGCCTGCCCGGATGGCCCGGCTCCCAGGCCGACGAGCGCTGCTGCTGCCGCCACACCGGCGGCCAGCGTCCTGCTCGTTTTGAGACGCCGCATCTTGGCCTCATTCCCTCCGGTTCGAGTGAAACCACGACTCGATGACTGGTATTCACACAGGACGCACCGGGACCGACTCGCACTGTTGCGGTATGACCCGCCCCCTGCATCTTGTTCTGGCGCCTCAGCATCGATCACGTGACTTGTTTATGACTGCCGATCAAGTTGGCGCCGGCTTGGCGGCGCGCAGCAGGGGCGAGCCGGGCGGCAGGTCAGCGGCTGGAAGAGCCGTACGACGGGGTGCGTCGACCTTAACGGCCGATCATGGTTTTCAAGGTTCGGTTGGCCGGGGTGAGCCGACAGCCTCCAAGACCGTGTCCTGTGTGGTGAGGCGGACGAGTCGCTTGTAGCGGCAGACGGCTGCGGCGAGCCCGAGAGGGAGCGTTCGACGACCCGTCCGCGGCCTCCCGGTTGCTCGTTGGCGGCGACACCTTTGCCGGCGATGCGCACTCCGACTGAGACGCCGACGACGAGTAGGGGCAGTCCGTTCGCGTCCGACAGGACGTGCATCCTGGAACCCGGCCTGCCCCGGTCCACGGGGTTCGGACCTGTGGATGTCGAGATGCAGAGGCACGGTGGCAGGGCCCGCCGGGCGCAGCCGCTGACCAGGACGTAGATGATGGCCCCGAACAGCGCCTCATCAGGGGTTCCTTGCGTGCCACCGCCCTGTGGCCGCCGCACCTTCGGCGCGCGGTATCAAAGCTTCGCGATCTCCCACAGTCCGTCCGGAACAGTCCAGCTCCACGTACCCCGCCCCCTGCGAGGCCCAACGAGCCGCCTCACACAGGACACGGTCTCAGTTCTCTCACTTCCACGTCGACCGTGGGGACTTGGCCGGATCTGTTCCGCGACTCGAGGCCGGCTTGCGGCGGCGTCCGGCCGGCGAGGCGCAGACGGACTTCCCGGGTACGGTCGCGGTCGTCGGTCACATTTCTGAGCCCCGGCCTGTCATGGGGGTGAGACCGCGGATCGGCGCGACCAGCGCGGCACGGAACCAAGGGGACACGGCGGAAGAGACCGGATGCGAGGCATCCGGTCCACTGACACGGGAAGATCAGGAGAGACCATGGGCGACAGGCTCGACATGTCGTTGATGTACGCGATGCACAACGCGCTGCGGCGCGAGCTGGAAATCATGGCCGCGATCACGGGGCGCGTCGACGACGACCCGCGGCGGATCCTCACCGGCGCCGTCGGCTGGGAGATATTCAAGAAGGCCCTGCACATCCACCACAGCGCCGAGGACGAAGCGCTGTGGCCGGTGATGCGCCAGATGGCGGCCGACCGTCCCGACGACCTGGCCCTGCTGGACGCGATGGACGCCGAACACGCCGCCATCGACCCGCTCGTCGAGACCATCGACGCCGCGCTGGCCGACCCGGAGGACGGGCCTGAACGCCTCGCGATCGCCGTCGACGCCCTGGCCACCAACCTGACCGGACACCTCAAGCACGAGGAGGACCAGGCACTGCCGCTGATCGAGGACATCCTGACGCTGGAGCAGTGGCAGCACTACGGCCGCATCCACGGCGCCAAGACCGGGCCCGACGGCCCCCTTCTGACCCCCTGGGTCCTCGACGGCGCCGACCCGGACGCCGTCAACGCCATGCTCGCCGTACTGCCCGAACCCGTGCGCGCCGCCTACCACAACGAATGGCAGCCCTCCTACGCCGCTCTCGACAGGTGGAACAACAAGAGCTGAGACAGGGTCGAGGTTCCCTCGCCCGGCGCTGGTGGCCCCTCGTGCCTGAACGTGCGCGTTCCAGGCGGACAGATCCGGTGCATGTACGACGGACGCGGCCTCTGACGGCCAACACGGCTGGAGCCGATGGCCGTTCAGGGGCCGCGTCCGCATGCCGGGCTGCCGGTCGGGACCGTGCCCTGCCGCCGTGCCCGCGGAGCGGACTCGGCGGCGGCATCGCACGGCGGCCCGCCGCGGACTTCGCGTTCCCGGCCGGAGGGATCACATCTCCGGCCGGCGCTCTGCATCATGGCCGCACAGCTGTGGCCCTCGCTGCGGGCCTGCAGTTGCTCCTCGGAGAGGAAGTAGTCACGGGCCTCAACCACGGTCGTCCCGGAGACGTGCGAGTTCCGCTTCCCGCTCGCCGATGCGGGCGATCAGCGCTGCGCGGTCGTGGGCGGGCACAGCCCGTTTGGTCGCCCGCAGCTCCAGCACCTTCTGCCACCACCGTTCGCGCTCCTCGGGAGACGTCGACTTCACCCCGCCGCGCGAGCAAGACCTGACCGCCTCCGGTCTCGGTCAGGCTGCCTGACCGACCGCGAGTTGTCTCTTCTCAGTGAAGCCAGTCGCCACAGATGCCGCTGACCTGCGGGGACTTGATTGGCTGAGACAGCCGTCGCGTCCTGGGATGCCCCCCTCACCGGGGACGCCCCGGTTATCCCGGGTGCCTCCGAGGCGTAAGGCATGTTGGGCAAGTGCCCTTCAGGCGAAGTGCCTTACAGATGTCCGAGGGGTGCAAGGCAAGTTGGGCACGAGTTGGACGGGCGGCCGTGCGCGTCGGGCTTGGCGTCTACGACGAGCCGATCCGCTTCAACATCCTCTTGCCGGACTACGTTGCCGGGCATCTGCCGCTAGCTCTGCGCGCGTAGGTCACGCTTTTGCTCAGCCGGCGGTGTGGCGACGTCCAGGCGGCGCTTCGCCGCCTCAGCTCCGCGGGGGCCTCTGCAAGAGGCCACTTGGACAGGGAAAAGGCAACTTCGACAGGGCCTCCAGTGGGGGCTATCTTCTCCTGACATTCGGCGCCGCCCGCAGTCGCACAGGGGTTCCACCAGCCTGAGTCACCCGCAAGGGGATGAGTCGATCACGCCCACAGCTCCCCGCCCCCACGCGCAGGCCACCGAATCGAGTCCACGCCCAGACAGCGAGAGCGTCAGGGACTTCCAGACCAGGCTCCTCGGCCAAGGAGAGACGCATGCACCATCTTGCTCTGTACACGTTCGGCGTCCTGAAGTCACCCCTCACCGATCCCGCACGTCTTACGAGGGAGTTCCACGAGAGCGGTGAGGCCGTCTACCGGGAGATCGGCCAGCACCCCGGATATATCGCTCGTGCTGAAGCGGCAGATCGCAGCCTGGGCGCACGGACGGATTTCGACTCGGACTGGGGTGAGTGGGGAGAGTTTGCTGTTCCGGCCTGGTACGGGAAAGGCCGCACTGTGGAAACCACCGCCCTGGCCGCGACCCTCTCACTCTGGACCGACCTGCGATCCGCCTTCGACTCCATCTACACCGGTCTGCACCGCGCGGCGCTCAACAGGCGTTACGACTGGTTCGAGAGGACGGGACACCCGGGTTACGTGTTCTGGTGGGTCACCGACGGCACGATACCGACCTGGCAGGACGGGGTTTCCAGGCTGGAACACCTCCACGACCACGGCTCCGCGCCGTACGCCTTCACCTTCCACCACTCGTTCGATCCGGGCGGAACGCCGACCGGGCTCAAAGGCATCGGACCGAGGAGCGACCTGTCCGTGACCGACTCGCCTACGTGCAGCTGACGATGTTCGAGGTGGCGTGCGCACCCTGTGGGACTGATGCCGGAGACCCGTGCCGGTCGAGCACGGGAAAGGTCATGGAGAGAAACGCCCTGCGCCGCCTTCAGACAGGCCCGCCGGGCTGCCGGGAGGTGCTGTACCTGCTGGGGACGGTCAGCTGTGATCGCCGTACCGGGCCAGCCGTTTGAGGAGGGCGACGGACTCCGCGAGCTGTTGCTGTTCGGCGGGGGACAGCTCTGCCCTGATGGCCTCGGCGAGCCAGTCGGCTCGGCGGCCGCGGCGTGCCTGGAGCGCCTGCAGGCCTGGATCGGTCAGCATGACGAGGACCTTGCGCCTGTCGTCCGGATGGGGCTTCTGGCGGGCGAGGCCTAGGTCCACGAGTTGGCCGACGACCCGCGCCGCCGTCTGGTGGCGGACCTGCTGCCGGGCCGCGAGCTCGCTGGTGGTCATGGGCCCTTCGCGGTCGAGGTAGCCCAGTACCGCGGCCTGCGTCTGCGGCATGGCGTCGGTGGCCCGTGCGCGCCGCACCAGGTTTCCGACGGCGGCTCGCAGGTCGCTGGCGATCTCCTGCTCGTTCACAGCATCACCGTACCCACAGGATAGCTATACAGCAATGCTGTACAGTTTGGCTGTACAAACAGGAGGGAGACCAGTCATGCAGATCACCTCACTTGGGCATTCCTGCATACGACTGCAGCACGAGGGCTGCACCGTCGTCATCGACCCCGGCTGCTTCAGCGATCCGGACGCGCTGGAGGGAGCCGACGCGGTGCTCGTCACGCATGAGCACATCGACCACTTCGTCCCCGACCGGCTGCGGGAGGCCAGCGGCGACATCGACATCTGGACCAACCCGGCGGTCGCCCGCCACCTCACCGACCTCGGCGGACGCGTCCATACCCTCCGGCACGGAGACACTTTCGACATCGGCCCTCTCGAATTCCACGTGTACGGGGAAAAGCACGCCACCATCCACCGCGACTTCGCCGAGTTCGACAACGTCGGCTTTCTGGTCGACGGAGTCTTCCACCCGGGCGACGCGCTCACTGTCCCGGAGGAGGACGTGCGCACGCTCCTCGCACCGGCAGGTGCGCCGTGGGTGAAACTGGCCGAGGTCGTCGACTACGTCAGGGAGGTCGGACCCGGCGACGTCTTCCTCGTTCACGACGCGGTGTTGAGCGCCCCGGCGCTGAGCGCCCACACTCAGATCCTGAGCAGCTTGGTCGGCGGACCGCATGGGCCGGCCGTCCGCACCTGGTCCGCGGGGGACGAAGTCGACCTGTCCAAAGCCGCCGGCTCCTCGAGCCAGGCGGGTCCTCGGACCTGACGGCTGACCGGGCCGAGACGGAGCAGATGCCTCGGCCAGGGCCACACCGGCGGCACCGGCTTGTCGTCGGTCTCACGCGGCAGCAGCGGCGGCTGCCGGTGCCGGTAGGTCCTGGGGAGTGAGATATGCGCAGGGTGGTGGGCTGACCGACACCGAGAGGGCCGCGCGGGAGCGGATCCGGTTGCAGGCTGTCGTCCGCTTCGAGGCCGGGGAGAAGAACCGAGAGGCCGCCGCCGCGCTGCGGATGAAAGAGCGGGATCACGTAAGGCGGACGCGGCTGGACATCGATCGCGGACGGGTCGAACCGCTCCCCACGGCTGTACCGGACCCACGGGATGCGCACACCCCGCCTCTTCTTCGGCTTGGCCAAGGCTTCCCCTCCCCGTACCACGGACAAGCTCCTCCCCGGGGATCTTCCCCCAAGCCAGAAGTCATACCGGCCGAGACTGAAGCTCTGCGACGTGGCCGGGGCGGCTTGGATGCCATCGAAAGCAAGGACGTCGCCTCACGGTGCGAGCCCGGCCCCGTTGCGCGATCAGAGGCGGTGTAGTGGAGCCGTGCTGTCGACCCAGTGCCAATTCACGGGCTGCCACCGCTTCTTGAGGGCAGTGCGTTCCTTGGCGTAGGAGCGCAGCGCGTCCTCCACCACCTGGCCGAGGTCGCCGAGGGAGGCGGGGCACGGGATGCGGAGCATCAGGTGCTGCGTGCGGTGCACGAGGATCAGCTCCCCCGCAGGGGTGCAGTCCGCGAGCGTGAAGTGCTTGAGCAGCTTGTACCGCGCCTCTTCCAGGTCCAGTCGTTGGGCTCGGATTCCCGTGGCTGTCCAGGCGAACAATCCGTACCGGTTGAGGTGGTAGATCCGCTCGCGTGCGGGGTCGGCGGCGATTTCGAAGCAGAAGCCGGTGAAGGGGCTGTCGCGGTGCAGGTGCATGCCGCCGAGCTGGCCGACAATCTCGCCCTTGTCGCTGACCAGGACGAAGGCGAACCGCTGGCCCCGGCTGCCGCCCCGGTAGATGTGTCCGTAGACGGGGACGACGAACAGGTCCTCACGCACCACCGCGGGCCGGCCGAGCCGAGCGTCGTGCCAGTCCAACTGCCGCCCTGTCTGCTCGAGCTCGGCGAGGTGCTCGGTCGACGGGCACGCGGTGGTGGGCGGCGAGGACGGCGCGGTAGCGGGCGGTGTCGGTCGCCGATCCGATGCCGTACGTGGGGGCGCCGCTGATCGTGCCGAAGAGGAGTGCCAGGACGTCCACGGGGTTGGTCACCATGACGACGGGGCGCGTGTAGCCGGCCGGTGTGCAGCCGAGTTCGGCGATCAGGGGAGCGTTCGCGGCGAGTCCGGCCATGCGCACGTTGCGGGTGGCGGTGTTGGTGAATGTGGCACGAGGGCACATCACCACGGCGTCCGCCTGGTCCAACTCGGCGGCGGTGACCGCCTGCACGCGGGTATCGGCGTGGACGACGTGGGCCATGTCGCCCAGATCAGCGACCAAGCCTGCGGCGCTCTCGGCCATTCGGGAGGTGATCAGCAGCCGGTCACACCACGGCTCGCCGACGAGGAGCGCGGCGATGGTCTGACCGATGGCGCCGGCGCCGACGATGCCGACCGTGTGGCCGGTCACCGGGCCGCCGCCCGAGAAGCTCGCCGTCCGCTATGAGGCGACCGTGCTGGTCGCAGCTATCAACGAGTGGCTGTGACCAGCTACTTTCGAAACGCACCCTAGGTCGTTTAGGGACGAACACACCACCACGACTCCGCCCAGGGCGCGTTGGTGGATGACCGGCACCGCCGCGATCAGTTCCTCGGAGGTTTCGTCGACCTGCTGGTGGAAGAGTCGGTGAACTGGCCGGCCGGCGCCGCCTGGACCACCTTCTGCTGGGCGAGGTCGATGGACGGTAAAACGCATAACGCACCCTCCACCGACTGTCCCCGCGGGCGTCGTGGACGGCCACCGGTGCGGTCCCTGGCAGTCGGCGAGGCGCTGCCGCAGCCCGGTGCGTGGGGGAACGTCATCGGCTGGTCACGGCCAGGCGACCGGCGAGTTCGACGCGGGAGCGCACGGACAGCTTCGCGTAGATGTGGCTGAGGTGGTATTCGACCGTCTTGACCGACAGAAACAGTGTGGCCGCTACTTCGCGATTGGTGTGCCCTTTGATGACGAGCACTGCCACCTGCATCTCCTGTTCCGTGAGGTCGACCGGTGCGCGGTTGCGGCGGTTGGACGTCCCGAAGCCTGCCGCCCGGAGCTCCCTTTCGGCAAGGGCAGTCCACGGATCGGCACGTAACCGCTCGAACACCTGCCGGGCGGCGGTCAGTGGGCGATGTGCGGCACGGCGCTTTCGAGTTCTGCGCAGGAACCGCCCGTAAGCCAGCTCCGTACGAGCCCTGGCGAAGGGGTCCTCCAGGTGCTCGTGCAGTTGTAGCGCGCCCCGGTAGGCGTGCTCAGTGGCTTCTTCACCATGGTCGACAAGCCCTCGGCATCGCTCCAGGACGGCCTTCCCCCAAACCGACGGGGCGCGTTGGACCTGTCCTCGGAGCTCGGCCAGGCCCGCACGCGCTGCCGTGGGGTCGCCGGCGGCCAGGTTGGCTTCGATCAGGTCGGGCTGGTGCTGCAGCACCGTCGGTTCCCGCAGCTCCAGATCGCTCAACTGCCGCTGGAGATCGTTCAGACGTGCGGCGGCTTCCGCGTACCTGCCGGTCCCCAGGTCGAGCAGGCCGAGCGCTGCTTCGATGTAGGGGCTGACCAGCTCCGCGCCTGTGCTGTCGAGCAGTTCACGGAACTGGGCCGCGTGCTCGGTACAGAGCGCGGTGCGTCCCTGTGCAGCTTCGATCCGGGCCAGCGTGGACAGCGCGTAAGCCTGCAGGACCGGCTGTTCGGTCTCAGCCGCTAGGCCTGCTCCTTCACTGGCCAGGGCATAGGCTTCGTCCCAGTGGCCCGTGCGCAGTTTCGTCTCGGCGAGGACGGTCAGATACGGCGCGAGCCGTTCAGAGGCGCCGGCGCCGCGCGCACCTCGCACAGCCCGCTCCAGCAGGGTCCGGGCCGCCGGGTACTGCTCGAGCCACATGAGGTCCATGGCGAAAAAGCTCGTCACCTCGACGCCGATGGTGAGCGGGTCGGTGGAGTTGAGGAAGTCCTCGCAAGAGGCGAGAACAGCGGCTGCCGAGGTGCGCTCACCGGAGAGCATCAGAGTGTGGGCCCTCATGACGGCGGCGGAATGATCACGGAGGGGGAGGGCGTCGCTGCGGCGGGTCAGAGCAGCGGCCCGGTTCGCGGTCTCACGGGCTCGGCGGATCGCGCCGCCCATGCACGCTGCCCCCGCGGCAGCGACCAGCAAGGGCACAGCCTGGTCCGGTTGGCTCTCTTCGAGCCCGGCCACCACATCGACCAGCTGGTCGTGGACACTGCGAGGTGGCTGACGCACCAGCAGGATTTGGCTGCGCAGCCGGGCTGTTTCGGCGAGTACGGCCGTGTCCTGTGTGGCTTCGGTCGCCGCCTTGGTCAAGTTCAACGCCTGATCGCCTCGACCGGCGAGTTGGGCCGCCTCGGCCGCGGCGAGCAGATAGCGGCCCCGGTCAACGGGAGAGGAGGTCAGGTCGGCGGCGCGCTCGTATGCCCGGCAGGCAGCAGGCAGGGCGCCTCGGTCGCGGGCCCGCGCTGCGGTACCGGCCAGGGCGACCGCGGCTGCCGTGTCCGGGCCTGCCGCCGCGGCGGCCAGGTGCCAGCTGCGCTGGTCACGGTTCACAGCGCCGTCCCGGTCGGTGAGCGCCGCAGCCAGGGCTCTGTGCGCCTGCCGTCGTTGGTCGGGCGCCGCCGTGTGGTAGGCGGCGGCGCGCAGCAGTGGATGGGCGAACCTGACCCTGCCACCGGACATCTCGATGACCCCTGCGGACTCGACCGGCTGCAGGACGTCGGCGCCCAAGTCGAGGCCGTGCAGCGCTTGCGACAGGACGGCTGCATCCTCGGTGTAGCCGGCGGCCAGAACGGTCACTGCCCGGCGACTCGGCTCCGGCAGGGCTGCCAACTGGGTGGAATAGGCAGCGGTCAGCCGTGGGCCGACCGGCAGCGGGCTCTGCGCTCCCCGTACGGCCCACGGGGATCGGCTTAATGCAGGTGCGGCTTCAAGGAGCGCGAGCGGGTTGCCCGCGGTCTCCCTGTACAGCCACTCGAACGGCTCGCCTTCGGCTGGGACGTCAGCCACCTGCTGGACCAGCGCTGCGGCAGCCGCAGGCTCCAGCCCGGCGAGATCCAGCGTCGGAAGGCCGGCCTGGCTGAATACGCATCGCTGGCCGTCACGTGCCGTGACCAGTACGGCTACCCCCTCGGCCTTCAATCGCCGAACAGCGAAGAGCAGTGCTTGGGCACTGGCCTCATCCATCCAGTGCGCGTCGTCCACGGCGACCAGCACCGGGGCCGTTGCTGCGGCATCGGTGAGGAGGGTCAACACGGCCGCTCCCAGTGTCAGCCGGTCTGGTGTTCCCGCCGACTCCAGTGACAGGGCTGTACGCAGCGCCCGCGCCTGCACCGCAGGCAGCCTGTCGATCAGGTGACCCACGGGACGCACGAGCTCGCCGAGGCCGGCAAAGGCGAGTTCGGCTTCCATTTCGATCCCACGAGCCTGCAGTACGGTCATGCCCTCGGCCCCGTCCACCGCATGCTCCAGCAACGCGGTCTTGCCGATGCCCGGTTCACCGCGGACCACCAGTACGCCGCTTCGGTTCTGTCGGGCATCGGCAAAGAGGTGCCGGACCTTCCCCAGCTCCTTGGTGCGCGACAGCAGTCCCGTCCGCCCATGCCTGCACGCCATTGCTCCCCCACTAGCCACAACCATCAGTGCCGACAGGCACACCCGCCGTCACGATTGTCGCCTCACCAAGGCCGCTCCCGCAGGACTAGGGAACATCCTGGTCCGCAATCTCCCCGTCCAGGCGAGCGTTGACCCGAAGCCCCGTCGGGCTCCGGCCACGGGGGCGCACGAGAGCAGGCATGACTGCCGTCAGAGCGAAGCGAGGTATGGGGACATGCGGCGTCCCTCGCAGTTCACCACTGTGCTGATCTTCATCATCACCGCACTGGTACTTCCCGTGGTCACCAACGTTGCCAGCGCTGCCCTTCCGGAGAGAATCAAGCCGTACGTGTGGCTTGCCTGGCCCGCCGCAGCAGTGTCCGCCGTCGTGGCAGCTGTGCTGGACACGCGCCGCCACCGTGCCTCCGCGACGGCGCCCGGGGGCGGGACGCAGGCCGACAACGAACATCGCCTTCGCCGCGCGGTGGACGACCTGGCTCGGACCGTGCAGCGTCAGTGGACCGCTGAAGCGGGGCTGCGGATGCTGCACCGGCCGCAGCCGTTGCACCTGCGCTGGGCCTCCACCGGCCGACCCGTTTCCGCCGGCGCTTCCGCGGTCCTCGGGCACGATGTGGTGGGCGGCCGGCCACTGCGGCTGCGGCTGCGCGGCGGCAGCGGGGACATCGTCACCGCGTTCACGCGGTTGCCCAGGCGACGGCTGGTCCTGCTCGGCGATCCGGGGGCAGGCAAGACGGTGCTGGCCATCCTGCTCACGCTTGGCCTGCTGGACCAACGGTGCACACACGGCGGGCCGGTGCCGGTGCTGCTGTCGCTGTCGTCGTGGAATCCGCGCACCGAGCATCTGCACGCATGGGTGACCCGACGGCTGATCGAGGACTACCCGGCCCTCGCCAACGAGGACGTCTTCGGCCCTGCGGCCGCCGCCCGACTCGTCACCGGCGGTCACATCCTGCCTGTCCTCGACGGCCTGGACGAGATGCCTGTCGGCCTGCACACCGAAGCCATCGACGGAATCGACCGGGTCCCTCCGGCGAGTCCCGTGGTGGTCACCTGTCGCAGCGCGGAATACGAGGCTGCCGTCGCCGCCGGGGGGATGGTGCTGAGTACCGCGGCGGTGGTGGAGCTGGAACCCGTGGGAGCTCAGGAGGTCATCACGTTCCTGTCCGCCGGGAGGGTAGCTGGGGACGATCGCTGGGCGCCACTGCTGGCCAGGCTGCGCGAGCGTCCCGGCGGGCCGCTCGCCCAAGCGCTGTCGTCGCCGCTCATGACTGCTCTCCTGCGCACCGTCTACACCGATCCGGCCGCCGACCCGGCCGAACTCCTCGACTCCGACCGGTTCCCCGACCGGTGCGCCATCGAGGGGCACTTGCTGGAGGCGTTCATCCCCGCCGTCTACTCTCACCGCCTCCCGTCGCCAGGGGCGGACGGGCTCGATGCGGCGCCACTGCGATATCCCGCCGAGTCGGCCAGGAGGTGGCTGACCTTCCTCGCCGGCCACCTCCAGCAGCATCGGACCCACGACTTGGCCTGGTGGCACCTACACCGTACCTTCCCCCTGGTCGGACGTCGGGCGGTCGGGCTCCTGCTGGGCCTCGTCAGCGGGCTCGTCGCGGGTCTCGGCGTGGGGGTGGGAGTCGGGCTGGAGGTCGGCCTCGCGGCCGGCGTGGCCGGCGGGTTCGGTGCCGGGCTGGTAGCCGTGCCTCCGTCACACCCTCTGAACGCCAGCTTCCGACTTCGGCGAGGTCTGACGTCGTTGGGGAGGAGGTTCGTGCCGGGACTGGCGGTCGGTCTCACCATGGGGGCTGGTGCCCTGCTCGCCTTCGGCGCCGTTGTCCGCATGGGCGCCACGCTCGGAGGCGGACTGGAGACCGCGGTGAAAGTCGTCTGTGTGACAGGGCTCAGTGCCGGCTTCACCTTCGGCGCCATGATGTGGCTGAACACCCCCGCCGATGCGTTGTCCTCACCGGGTTCACGGTCCGTCCTGCGGAGCGATGGCCTGGTCACCGCCATCCGCATCGTCGTGGAGACCCTCGGATCTGGGCTGCTGGCAGGGCTGGCGACAGGACGGTACGGGTTCTCCATTGCTGTCGGATTCACCTGGGCACTGGCTGCGGGGTTGGGAGGGGGTCTGGCTCTGGGACTTGCCGGCAGATGGGCGGGCAGGTTCCAGACCGGGCTGGTGGGGAGCGCGTGGAGCTGGTTTCTCCTCACCCGCGTATGGCTGGCTCTTCGCGGCCGACTCCCCTGGCGACTGATGCGATTTCTCGACGACGCCCACCGGCGCGGCATACTGCGGCAGGCGGGAGCGGTGTACCAGTTCCGTCATGCCCGGCTACAGGACCACCTTGCGGCACAGGAGTCTTCGGCACCGCAAAGCAACCCGATACCGCACCTGCGCACTCCCGCAGGGTCACATCAGCCCGTCAGGGCTTCGGGCGGTCAGGGTCGGGTAGCCGGAGACCATTGCTGATCCCCGGCCCCCTCAGAACCGGACGTGTGAGCTTTCCCCGCATCCGGCTCAAGCAAGCCCCATGGGCTTCGCAGGTCAGCAGGGTTATGTGGCCCGTTTGCCGTCCCCAGCGTGGTGCTGGCGGTGGCATTCGGAGTGCACGAGGTGAAGGTTGTTCCGCTCGTCCGTGCCGCCGTCTCGCCGGTAGGTGAAGTGATGCTTGTGGAGCATCTTCTTCGAGGCCGCGAACCAGTTGATCCACTCGCGTGGGCTGTCCGGTTCGTACTCGGCTCCGACGATCAATGCCTGCTTGCAGAGAGGACAGAGCCCCTGCTGCCGAACCGGCAGGAGAACACTCGTCTTGTCCATCGGCGGCGGCGCTTTCCTGCGGCGGCGGTCCCGCCAGTACTCGGTCAGCGCGGGGTCGTCCGGGGACGCTCCGCCCTTGACGAGCTGGTGGCGGACGATGCCGGTCCAGGCGAACTTGATGAGGAAGGCACCGCTGTCGCGGTCGCCGAACACCCACCGATCTCGCCGGGATGGGTGGAACTGGCCGAAGTACCGGGCCACGACCCAGTGACTCGACTTGTTGCGGTGACGGCGTTTAGCCCACCCTAGGGACTGCGCCCGCATACGCGAGGGAAAATCGCCCGCCCGGACGCCCCGGGATCACCGCCGGGCCATGGTCGGGGCGACCACGAACCCCACCATGAGGCCGACCACGTCTCCACGCATCACGGGCACCCCCGACCACGGCTGGCCGGACGGGCGGCGGCGTGTCCCAGATGACAGCGAATTCGAACATGCGCGTCGGCGGGGCCGCCGCGCCGTGCCGTCGTCAGCGCGGCGGCGATGACAGGCCGGGGACGTCGGCGGGGGAGAGGTCGGGGCGGGCACGGTGCAGGCGTGCGGGGTGACGCCACCGGCCGGAGGCGTCGCGGGCGACGTCGACGCCGACTTCCACCAGCGTGACGTCCAGCATCTCCCGGCTGCCCCACCCGGCGGAGAACGACAAGCCCTGCCACGGATGCCCGCCCTGCGCCGGGACGAGTAGCCCGGCGACTGTGCGGCTCGCTGTCTGGGCGAGAGTCGTGGTGCGGCCGGCGTACTGCAGGCGGCCGCTGTCGTCGAACCTGCCGAGCAGCAGGCCGGTGGGAGCGGCGAGTGTGCCGGTGACCGCGCCGACGATCGCCTCAGTCGTCTCGCGCACCTTGTACTTCCGCCAACCGCGCACGCCAGGCTCGTATACGCCATCCAGCCGCTTGAAAAGCACGCCCTCCATCCCGGCCGATGCCCACGTCAGCCACTCGCGCACGGTGTCCTGGTCGGTGGTCGAGGGGCACAGCACCCACGGGGCGGACAGCCGGCGGGCGGCGAACACGGACTCGAGCGCGGCCCGGCGCCGCCAATACGGCCATCCGGTCGTGTCCGTCCCGGACAGCCGCAGCAGATCGAACGCGACGAAGTGGGCCGGCCACTCGGCAGCCGCCCGGGCCGCCCTGGCGCCGCGCCGCTGAAGTCGGTTCTGCAGTTGCTCGAAGGCGAGCCGTCCCGCGGCGTCCCATACGACCAGCTCGCCGTCCAGCGCGGTCGCGTCCGGCAACTGTGCGGCCCCGGCCCCAATCTCCGGAAACGCCGGAAGCATCTCGGTGCCGTGCCTGGAGCGCAGCACTACTCGGCTTGCGTCGACGGAGACCAGGGCGCGGAACCCGTCCTTCTCCAGACTTTGACGTGTCTCATGAGACATGGTGGTGGGCGTCGCTGGCTCGCCTTGCAGATGGATGGGACTGTGTTCGTCGCCAGCGAAGACGACCGTGGGCCATGCTGGCAGCTGCGAGGGTGTGTGCATGAATATGACACCGGATGGACGACCTATCCCGCCCCCGCATGCCGACGAGCGCGCCATGCTGGAAGCATGGCTGGACTTTCACCGCGCGACGCTCGCCCTGAAGTGTTCGGGCCTCAAAGATGATCAATTACGGATTGCTGCAGCGTCACCCTCGTCGATGACGCTTCTCGGCCTCGTTCAGCACATGGCTGAAGTGGAGCGCAACTGGTTCCAGCGCGTATTCGCAGGTCAGGACTTGGCGCCGGTTTTCGGGGAGAGCAACCTTGACGGTTTCAGGCTTCGGCCGGAACGAGGACTGGATGAGGCGATGAATGCCTGGCAATCGGAGATCGCCCGGGGCCGCGAACTGATCGCTGACGCATCGCTGGACGACGACGGGCGCCTGCCCGAGCAGGAAGCGGGTCACGTCGGCGATCAGGGAGTCTCCCTGCGCTGGATCATGGTGCACATGATCGAGGAGTACGCACGTCACAACGGTCATGCCGATCTCATCCGAGAACAGATCGACGGAGCTACCGGCGCATGAAATGTGCTAGCGCTGCCATGCCCCGAGCCATCAGTCGTTGGCACGGTGCCGGAGGTCATTCCCGCACTGCGTGCCCGCGATCGAGAGGGATCACCACGGCTGACCGTTTCGCGAGTTGATCGCGGAGTGCGGCATTCTCGGCGAGCAGGGCCGCGATGACCGTGGCGGCGGCGTCGACTTCGTCTTGGAGGCGTTGTCGCTCGTGTCGGTTGTCTCGCAGTTGGCGGCGGAGGCGGGCGATCTGCGCGGCCTGGGCCTGGTCGTGTTTGCTTGCCGCGCTCTGGCTGACGTGGTTGTCCCAGTCGACGAGCACTGCAGTTGCCCGGTTCATCGTGGCCCGGCTGACGCCCGCCTCCCGCCAGAGGTTCTGCTTGGTGAGCTTGCCGTCGGTGCGGATGGGCCGACCAGTGAAGAGCCGTTCCATGGCTTCTCGAAGGGCCTTCTCGGCCGTGGGTGAGGGGCCGGGCCGGGCAGGGGCGGTCATGTTTCCCCCGACTTGGTGAGCGCGACCTCGATGTCGCGGATCTGCTGGTCAATCAGGGCTCTGCGGTTCGCCGGGAGTGTGGGGAGACTCCGCAGTTTGGTCAGGGAGGCGTGCTCGGCCCGCCAGATTGGCAGGTGCTCCAGGGCGATGATGCTGTTGCTGCAGCGTGCAGGCTGACAGCGGTCGATCAGTGGCCCTCGGTGTCCTGGGGGCACGATGGCGTCTTCGAGGCACTTCGCGCCGACGGGGTTGTTCTCGTCCAGGGTGCAGTGGTTGAGTTTTCCGAACCGGATCGACAGGTGCGTGCGTTTGAGAAGGCCGTGTTCGACGCGAATGTCCCCTCGTTGGGCCTTCCCAGTCGCTCGGAGGGCTTCGGCCTTCTCCCGGACGGCAGCGAAGGCCAAACGCATCTGGTCAGCGCCGGGCCCGAAGCCGATAGCCTCGCCGCGGCTGTCGGCGTCGAAAAGGTCCCTCAGCCGTTGGAACCGACGTTCGGCGATGGCGGTGGTGAGGAGGCGGGCCCAGGAGGGGTCGTGATCCATGTAGCCCTGGGTCCAGCGATTGGCCAGGGCTCGGGTGGCTGCGTGCTTGAGCTGCATGCCGACGGCGATTTCCGATCCGGGGTAGTCGCGGGTGAGCATGGCCATGGTCCGGCGGAACATGTGCGGGGTGACCTTGCTGGGAGGGATCTCGGCAAGACCGGTGATTCTCCGGTGACGGTTGACGTGCTTGATGAAGCATGTGATAGCGGTCTGGCTGGTGAAGCCATTGCCGTGGAAGCTCGCGGAGTGACCCCCGCGAAGGCGAGGGTGTCGTTCATCGACAGGTGCATGGCGGTTTCGATGGCCTGCGCAACCGGTGTGATGATCCACCAGTGGGCGGTGGGCAGGTCGGGATCGAGCTTGCGTTTGACCGACTTCACTGCTGGGGTGCCGAAGTACTCGGTGAGAGCATCTTTGGTGATCTCGCGGATCTCGCAGTCACGCATCATCGACAGCGCGGCGACGAAGACATAGCAGGCATTGCGCAGGGCCAGGCATTCGATTGCGAGTTCGCGGGGTTGGAGACTGTCGTGCCAGGGGCCGCGGCTGTCGTCCTCCCTGGTCACCTCCCGCAGTCCGTCGATCAGACTGGTGCGGATGCGGCCCTCGGCAACGAGCCGTTCGGCGGTGGCCCGGCGGGCCAGGCCGGCGCGGTTCTGCTTGGTGAAGAAGGCCATCTTGCGGGACTCGAAACCGATCAGGAAGGTCAGCAGCTGCCAGTTCACCGTCAGTCTCCCCGTGAGCTGGTGCACTGGGACCTTGTTGCCGGGATCGGCGACCCACGCGGTGAAGCGGGTGTCCGCCTCGGCCGTGGACAGCGGGTGGGCTTCGGCCTGAAGACGGTGCCAGTAATCGAGTGCGCGCAGGATGTCGGGGCCGAAGTCGTTGATGTAGGTCCATGCAGCGCGGACAAGCGGGAACCAAGTCTCCGGCCTGATCACAGGGGTCTTCAGTTCGGGGACGGTGGGGTGGTCGACGACGGCGTTCGTGCTCCTGTCGGGCCAGGGATCACGTGCCAGCCCGCTGCTGGCCAATGTTCCCCGGAAACGGTGCAGGGTCTTGATCACATGGACGTGTCCGGTGGCGCTGGCCGCTTCCCCCTGCTGACAGCGGTGCTCGATGTAGGTCTTGAAGTCGTCGTCGCTCCAGTCGCCGACCCATGGGGCAAGCTGCCGGGAGACACCGTAGGCGTGCAAGGCTCGCAGGTGTCCGATGCGCTGGGAAACCGTGTGCGGTGCCACCGGGTCGGGCGGAAGATGCAGCCCGCGGGCGAGTACGGCTGGGTGGCGCGGGTTGAACCAGATCATGGCCATCTCCCGAGCCAGGAGATTCCACTGAGGGTCCAACTCGCGGAAGTCACGCGGAAGCCGGCGGCAGCCAGGTTCGGGGCCCTGCGGACGATGCCGTTCAGGTCCCAGCAGCCGGTGTTGCCGAACAGCGGCGGACAGGCGCCCTCCAGGACCGGGTGGGACTGGATGACGGGCTCGTCGTCCCGGAAGACGGAGACGGGCAGGGCGAGCGGCAGGCGGCTGATCATGCGTCGAACTCCACGTGTGCCGAGAGGGGAAGAGGCAAGGCTGCCTTGCCTTCGGCGATCTGGCGGCGGGCCTGAGCGATCTCTGCGTCGGTGCGGGCCTTGATCGCTTCGGTGACGTTCACGCGGCTCTGTCCCCAGAGCGTGTGGAAGAGCTGAGGCGACAGTCGCAACTGGAGGCGTTCGAGATGGTCAGAGAAGAGCAGAAGCTGCGGGAGGTTCGAGGGCAGCACGAACGCGTTGCGGCATTCGAGGCAGCGGGTGGGGGCGACCGGGCAGAGCTGGCCGGCGCGTCCGTAGGGAGAGGCGAAGGGGTCCCTGCAGCTGGAGACGCCCATGTCGAGCTGCCCAGTGCGGAGCTGTTCGACCTCTTCCTCCAACAGCCCCAGGGCGGCGGCGGAACCCGGCTGGCCCAGGGACTGCTCGGCTTCCTCTCCCAGCACGACGGGACCAGCCACCGCTTTGTCGAGCCAGCGCCTCTGTGCTGTGGTGATCACGCTGCCGGCGATCATCTTCAAGGTCGTGCCGTGCGCGTAGTGGCGGTGGAAGGTCTGGACCGAGTGGTCGTCGGCGATGTCACTGACGCGGCCCTTGAAGGCGATGGCCTTCTCGACCTTGCTGGACTTGCGAAGGCGCCGGATGTCTGGCTGGCCGTCGACTGACAACCCTCGCTCCCGCAGCCAGCCGGCGAAGGTCGACGCCCGGTCGAGCCTGGCGGGTGTGACCTGCGGCCAGAACATCGCGGCCCGCAGGAACAGCGGGACAGGTGAGATGCCGAACCGCTCGGCCAGCGGCCTGTTCAGTTCCAGCAGCCGACGGCAGATCTCCCCGGCATCGAGCCGGGGCCGGGCCGGGTGCAGCAGAGCCGGGCTCGCCGGCTCCGGTGTGCTGAACGCCTGGCGCATTCGGGCGCGTGCCCGGCCCTTGCTGAAGTCGATGGTCACGCTGGAGGAGCCCAACTCGATGTCCTGCTCGGTAAGCGCGGTCACTTCCTCCGGGGCCCGGCCAGTCGCTGCCATCAGCAAGATCCGGTAAGCCTGCAGATCGGAATTGTGCAGGAACAACTGCCTCACCAGGCCCCTGACAACGGCGGCCTTCGCGGCGACTGGGCGGGTGCCGGCCGGTGCCAACTGCCGCAGGCTCGGCGGCATGTCCCGCCAGGACGGCAGGGCCTTGCTGATCTCCGTGCAGTTCAGGGCATCGTGGGCGATCACCCAGAGGAGGTTGGCCTCCTCGGTCCAGCCGCCCTCGCGTGGATCGCGGCCGTGGGCCGCGAGGTCCCAGCCTCGGGCGAGGCGCCTCTCGACGTCCAAGCGGGCGGTCCAGGCGGCCTGGACGATCTTCTTCCTGTCGGCCCGGGAGAACTCGTCCAGCTCAGTGGTCTCCCCCCGGCGCAATCCCAGGGCGCCTTCGAGCCAGCCGTGCAAGTGTCCGGCGACCACACGCTCGGCGTGGAGCGACCGCCGCCCGATCAGTGTCCTCAGCCGACCCGCATGCCAGGCCGGACTTCGCGAGCCGGGCCTGTGCCGGGACGGCAGCAGACGGACCCATTCCGTCACCGCGTGGTGCAGGTCCGGGTCGGTGCCCGCCAGACTCGCCCGGTGCGGCCGGGGGACGGTGGCATCGACGTGCGTGCAGAACGCCTCGATCGTCTGCCGGTAGTGCGTCGCCGAGGTCGGCCCGTAACGGGCGTCCTCCACCAACTCCACCCACTCGTCGGCGAGTTCCCCGGCCAGCGTCGCGCAGGTGAAGCGTGCCGGATCGAACGTCACCGTCCGAGGGCGGCCCTGTCCGTCGACCGTCGACACCTCTCGAACGCCGACCCGGGCCGGTGCCACTGGTCGAGGAACAGGGGCGGGGAAATCACGGGTGTAGTGGCCGCGTCGGGGCATGACCGGCGTCCTCCAAGTCCATCAGGCTGCGGGCGATCGTGATGTAGGAGGCGCCGCCGGCGGCCGTCCACTCGCGGAAGGCGTCATCCACCTCCCGCATCGGGTCCTTCAGGTAGCGGATGTAGCGGTAGGTGGTCGACGGGTGTGCATGGCCAAGGCGGCGCTGGACCACCAGCAGCGGATTGCCGGTCATGTGGTCCAGCAGCGTGGACATCGGCAGTCCCTGGTCCTCCGCGTCGTTCAGGGCTTCGCGCGTCAGGAAGATCAAGAGCCGCAAGGCGAAGGTGTGCCGAAGGTCGTGATAAACCCAGCACCGTCTGGGCAGCACCGGCGCGTGCCGGTCGCCGGCCCACGCCTTTATCCGGTCCCAGGCCCTCCAGCGGGTCTTGTCCCAAGCCGAGAAGGTGAGCATTTTGCCGCCCTGACCGATGAACAGCGCCAGCGGATCCAGGCCGTCACCGGACTCCCGCACCGCCAGACGTCGCAGGTCCGGTTTCATGTTCTTGATCGTGCGCGTGATCGTCAGGCCGTCGAGCACCCCGCGGACCCTCGTGCCGTCGGCCTCCAGCCGCTGGATCACGAACAGCTCTCGGTGCCGCCGTCGAAGTGAGCGCTGGGCCTTCGCCACGATCTCCGGACGTTCGAGCAGCAGGTAGGGATCAAGCAGTTCCATCGGGTCCGGCGCAACATAGACCGAGCGCGGCCGTCCGAACTTGGCGCAAGCCTTCAGCTCGACGTCCGCGAACGCCGGGCGCTGGCCATCCACCAGACCGAGCTCGGGCAGGAGCAAGGTGGACCACTCTTGGATGCGAATCCCCGTCATCAGCGCCAGTTCGCAGGCGGCGCGGTTTCGGTGAGGCCGCCAGCCCCGGAACGAGATATCCAGCCCGGCATCCGGAGCCAGTCCTCCGAAACCCACGTCCCGCAGGTAGAGGTACTGGTCAAGCTCCATGTGTCGTACGCGCAGGTCAGGGCGGATTCCGCTGGTGAGGTTGTCACGCCGGGGGTGTCGCCCGCCAGGGCTGCCGGGCGACGACACCGATCCGGATCAGATACCGGTAAAGAGACTCGATGCCGGCCCAGTCTCGGTCCCACGCGGCGTCACCGACGACTTCCTCCGCCGCGTCCTGCCGCCATAGACGAAACTCCTGAAGGTCTGTCTCCGTGACTGACTGCAGATCCGTCTCCCGGGCCAGCAGGAAGTGCAGCAGCATCAGTACGGAGTACGCGTACGACCGCATCGTCTTGGCATCCTTGCGGTCCAGTGCCAGTGACCGGAACCACGACGACACCGGCTCGACCGGGCGCATCGCTTCGTCCAGCAGGATCGGCGTACCCGAAGGCACCAGGCGCCGGGCGAACAGAGCTGACAGCTCCGTCTGACTCAATCCAGCGACCTGGCCGACCTTCCAGACCTTTCGCTGGTCGGTGAAGAACAGCTGCACGTGACCCCACAGGCATGTGTCACCACTCTGGCAACGTGCAGTCTTTCGGTGCCGGTCGAAGGTGTGCTGGGAGACGCCGCGATGTCACTCGGATGAGACAACTTCAAGTGTCTGGAGAACCATCCCACTTGGGCTCCGCCGCCCAGCCCGGCCGCAGCTCGGGCCCGGGCACGGGTGCGCTCAGCATGGGTTCCGGCGGCGTCCACGTCACACCGGATCCCTTCCACCGAGCGCTCCGGTGCTGTCCTTCTGCTGTTGACTACCGCTCTGCTGATACGCGGTCAAATAGCCGTGAATGGAGGGCTGGGGCGTTGAGGGCGAGCGGGGGTGAGTGGAGACGTTCACCGGAACGTCACGACCAGACAACACCGTCACACCGGCCGTCAGAAGCCCCCCGGTCGCTTCTCGTCGCGAGGTGCCGGGCGTTCACCCGGTGGGGACCGGGACGGCTACGCCGATTTCCCCCGTCACTGTGAAGTGCTGAGCAGGACACCCGTTCTTCGGTGCGGTCACGACCTGAGGGTTGCTCAGGTCGCCGTCCACTGCAGTGCCACGCAGGGTCTCCTGGGCACACGCCTCGTCGATGCCCGCGCTTCTGAGCTGCAGGGCTGAACCGTTGATGTACACCCGGACCGGGGTTGGCCTGGTTATCTTGGGTGGTTCTTCTGGTGGGTTCGAGGCCCAAACGAAGACTGCCAGGCACGCGGCGATGAGGAGACCGGCGGACATCAGGTTCCTCGTGAGCTGCTGGTAGAGAGTTCGGGACTGCCAGGCATTCGCCAGCCGGATGCACAGATCGGCTGTCTCCTCCAGCTCTTGTATCCGCTCGCTCAGAGCGGTGTCGCCTGGGCTCTGCTTCAGGCCTTGGCGGGCGATCCTGAGCTCTTTGCGCAGCTCAGTGGGGTAGGTGAGCGGGGCGGGAAGGTTCTGGGTGTTGGCGACGAGTTCTCGAAGCAGGTCGTCGGCGTCTGTCGAGGGCCCGGCCGCTTGGATCGTCGAGGCCTGGGCCTGGGCGATCTGTGCCTTCACCTCACGCTCGCACAGATCGCCCCAGTTCAGTGCTGGAGCGATCAGCACCCTTGAGGCCTGCACGATGAGGAAGCCCGTCGCTATCAGAGCCACCACAGCCGCCCCCAGCGCGACAGACAAGTAGTTGCCGTCTTCCACCTTTGTCACGGCCTGCAGCTGCAGTCCTGCCACCAGCAGGGTCCCGATGGCAGCGAACGCGCTGACCATCCAGCGTGCTGCGGACCGAACGGAGGTTCCATGGTCTTCGCTGACGGGGTCAGGAGCGGCCTCAGCGGGTTCCGATGCGGCCATGGAGGCCCTCCAGAGGTGTTGGCAAGGGTGGCGGCGGGCACGATTGGCTCAATGTAGCTACACGATGGACTACTGTTGTGGGCATAATTGTAGGTACATTCTCCTGGAAGGAGGTAGCCGTCATGCCCACACTCGGTGTTGCGAACGCGCGCATCGTGACGATGAGAGAGTTGGCCAACAGTGCCAGCCGGATCATGCGGGAGTTGAACGATCAGAACCAGCCCGCGATCGTCACGAAGCACGGGCGGTTCGTCGCCCTCATCCAGCCCCTCGAGGGCGCCCAGGTCGAGGCCATCTCGCTTCGGAAGCTGGCTCTGCAACTCCCGGACAGCGATCAAGCGCAGGACGATGCGGTCAGTGGCGCAGACGCCTTGCGGGAGCTGGGCCTGGGTAGTTGACTTCCCTATCCACGACACGCTGTGACTGGGCTATAACTGAGGGGTGCCCATACCCTTCTGGTTCAGCAGGCGAGCCCTGCGAGACGCCGCCCAGTTGGACTTAGACGTCCGCTTACAGTTGCTCCACGTGATCCAGCACGAGCTTTCCCGAGCTCCAGACTCGGTGGATCCTGACGAGGGACGGCTGGACAAGGGCTACCTCTATCGACGTGGGCTGACCAAGGCGAAGCGCCAAGAACTCGACGCGGCTGATCGACAAGGGCGGGACCTTGACGAGGGCCCACCCGGCAGCCACCCGTGGCAATACGTGATCATCTATCGGTCACTCAACTTCACGGAGTGCATCAAGTACCAAGAGAAAGCGGGCATCATGGTTGAGCGCATCGTCAGCGAAGCGGAAATGGCCGGCGTCTTCCTGATCGAGAGCGGACTTCCGTACTCACTCCTTTCTTGACTGCACACCGGGTACGGCGCGAGCTCGCCTGCGCCTGGTTGACGGGGTGAGTCGGGGCGGTAACCCATGTTGGCAGGGACCAGTGTTTGGCTGATGGCGAGCCACTCCGCCGCGAACGTGCCGCCACTGTGACGGGGGAGGGCCACAGCGTGGCGGACATGAGCACGTACGGGCACCAGGCGGACCTGAATGCGGAGCAGTTTGGGGGAGGACAAGCAGACCGACGCCGTCGGTGAAGGCCTGGCGGCCATTGCTACGCGCTGCACCTGACCCACATAGGCGCCCGAGAATACGACCCGGCCATCGGGCAGTTCCTCAGCGTCGACCCGATCCTGACCCTCGACCAGCACCAGTCCCTCAACGGCTACGGCTACGCCAACAACTCACCCGTCACCTTCAGCGACCCCGACGGCCTTCGGCCCATCACCGCCTGCGAGTACGGCTGCAGCGACGGCGGCGACACCTACCGGGACTGGATGACACCGAACGGCGACGGCACCTGGCGCTACCACCACGAGGAGACCCACTACGTCTACACCTCGACGGGAGACCTCCACACCGTCGTCAAGATGGGCAGCGACCTTCCGGCTCTCGGGAAGACCATCCGCTTCAAGGCCTACAACCTCAAGCCTCAGAAAACGGTCTTCAAGGTTCTCGCCACCACCTTCCTGCCCGACCCGACAGCCTGGAAGGACTGCCTTTCCGGCTCAGGCGTCCCAAGTTGCCTTATTGCCGGCACGGACCTCCCCCTGGGCAAGGTCTTCAAGCTGGTCCCCGACTCGCTGAAGAGGAAGGGTGCCAAGGCCGTCGAAGGCTGGATAAGCAAGGTCCTCAAAAAGGGATGCAAGTGCTTCCTCGCCGGCACCGACGTCCTGATGGCCAACGGCAAGACCAAGGACATCGAGGACATCAAGGTCGGAGACAAGGTCCGCGCCACCGATCCCGAAACCGGTAGGACCGTCTCCAAGCGGGTCACCCGCCGCATCGTCACCGACAACGACAAGCACTTCAACGAGCTGTCCATCGCCACCAAGAACGGCATCGAGAAGCTCACCGCAACACACGAACACTCCTTCTGGTCTCCCTCTCAGCGTGACTGGATCCCCGCCGGCAAACTCCGGCCCGGCATGACCCTGCGCACCGACGACGGCACCACCGTCATCGTCACCGCCAACCGGTCATTCACCAAGCGCGCACGCACGTACAACCTCACCGTGCAGGGCCTGCACACGTACTATGTGCTGGCAGGGGCTACACCGGTCCTCGTTCACAACAGCAATGGCTGCCCCACTGGGAGGTTGTCGGACCCCCTGCCCAGGGGGATGAACAACAAGATCGCTTCGGCCTACGACGACGTGAAGGCAGGGCGGATTCCTTCGCACGACACCTATTCAGGGCGCGAACTTCCGTGGTGGGCGGGATCTAAGGAATACCGCGTGCCTGGTAGGCCGGAAACCGACAGGATCCTGGAAAAGGAGTTGCCCAACGGCGTCAAGGTGTACGGTTGGACATCCACGCATTACACGAAGATTCAATGCTTCAGTGCACCCCACTTCCCTGACTCGGGGTGGAATTAGTAGCCTTATTCGTTAACTGGCGCGGTGACACTTCGGTGTCGCCGCGCCAGCTCCGGTTAGGGGTCAAGCATGACTGGTGAATTGTCTATGGTGATTGAGGCGGATTTCCCGCTGTATGTGGTGGCCGATGATGAGTCTGGAGACGTACTCGTCGCAGCCGAAGAGGTGGAGGGTTTTTTTGTCGACCCGGAGGAGGAAACGCCGGAAGTGGTATTCCTGAGGGCTCATGAGGTTAACAGGGGTCGGCGAAGGACTGAAGACGCAGTACTGGAGATTTTTAATCGTCGACGGGAAAAGATTGGCGAGTACTTCATCGGCCGGGTTGTGCTCGGCGATGTCAGCGCAGAATCGTCAGACGGTAAAATTTCGAGCGTCCTGTATCGGTTCTTTGGTAATCGCTGCGAGTATCCCGGTGCTGCAAAAATCTGGCGACGCTGGGCATCGGAAGTCGCGATGGAGAAGGGAGAATGGCTTCAATGGCCGACGAGTCACCACCGTGCCTGGCTCCATGTTGTCCAGAACGCTTGGTTTACCTCGAATCACAGGGCCGCCCGCTATGGAGTCGATGACGTCGCACATTTGGATGGCGCCCAAATCTCCACGAAGTCGGGATTCTTCTGCGCACTGGGTGAGGCGGTTAATGGTCCTGGTGGGTACTTTGGGTCAAATCTTGACGCCCTGGCTGAATGTATTTCTTCGAGTTTCAGAGAGGGGCCTCCGGTGAAGATCGTTTGGCGAAATTTTCAGGCGTCCGAGGAGTCGCTGGATCGCGATTTTCTGGACTCGGTCATGGAGGTTATGCGCGAATTTCGCATAGATGTCACTATTTGCTGACTTTCATTCTTCATGAATATGTGCAAGCAAATTTGACGCCCCGCCGGGCGGTGCCTGGCGGGGCGTCTGAGTGGGGTGACGGCAGTAGTTGACGGCAACGTCAGCGGACGGGGACGGGGCAGGGCGGCGGTTCGTCGCTGTTGCCGTTGCCCGTCTCGGTGGTCTGCGGGTTGCCGAGCGCGGTGCCGAGGGTGTCGATGGCGTCTCGCTGGAGGCGGAGTCGGACGTGTGCGTAGACGGTGGCGGTGACCCCGATGTGGGCGTGGCCGAGGAGTTCCTTGATCACAACGAGTTCGACGCCCTGTTCCAGGAGCAGGGTGGCGGTCGAGTGCCTGAGGTCGTGGAAGCGGATGCGGCGGAGGCCGGCCTTGCGGAGGAGCGTGGTGAAGGCGCGGGTGAGGTTGGTCGGGTCGAT
Organism: Streptomyces sp. NPDC051636; assembly: GCF_044453765.1. Classification (NCBI taxonomy): domain Bacteria; kingdom Bacillati; phylum Actinomycetota; class Actinomycetes; order Kitasatosporales; family Streptomycetaceae; genus Streptomyces; species Streptomyces sp. NPDC051636. The sequence goes on from NZ_JBITDA010000019.1 coordinate 130,717, forward strand.
CGGTGTGCCCTGCGCAGTGGTGAACACGTGCCCGCTGTGCTGCCACGTGGTGCCCGCGGCCTCACGTTCGCGCTGCTGCTGCTCGCGGTGAAGCTTCAGGGACTGGAGACACCGTGTGGGGAGGGCGATGCGGCGTTCGGAGGCCCGGGTCTTGGTGGGCAGCGTGGTGAGCCCGCCTGCGGCGGTCCGCTGAAGGGTGCGGCGGATGGCGGCGGTGCCCCGGTCGAGGTCGAGATCTTCCCAGCGCAGGCCGAGGAGTTCGCCCTTGCGCAGTCCGGTGTGGAGGGCGAGTTCGAACAGCGCGTGCAGCCGGCGACCTCCTGCGGCTGTGAGGACCTGGCGGGCTTCGTCGGCGGTGAGGGGTTCGAAGCGTCGGGGACGTGGGGTGTCGGTGCGGACATTGCGGGCGACGTTGCGCGAGATCTCCTCTTCGCGTACGGCGTGCTCCGGGGCGGACTTGAGCACGGAGTGGATGTAGGTGAGTGTCAGCGGGGAGAGCAGCTTGTGGCAGCACTGGCCGGCGGCGCAGCAGCGGGGCTGGTCGCGCCGGGCGTCGATGCCGCGCGTGCAGCACTGGCAGGTGGTGCGGAGCTGGTTGAGCCAGGTGCGGACGTCCTTGGCGGTGAGCTTGGTGAGCTTCTTCTTGCCGAGGCCGGGGTTGAGGTAGCGGCTGACGCAGGCGGTGTAGCGGGTGTGGGTGTTCTCGCGGAGGTGGTGTACGGCGACGTTCTCCAGCCAGTACGTCAGGTACGCGGCCACGCTGCCCTGCGCGGAGGGGACAGGAAGGCCGCGGTTGCTGGCGGCGATCTTCTCGGTGAGTTTGGCCAGGGCTTCCTTGCGGGTGGTGCCGTAGACACGGATGCGGCGGCGGGTGTTGCCGGGGGCGAGGACGTATCCGGCGGCTTCCCAGCGGCCGTCCTTGCGCTGGTAGACGGTTCCGTCGCCGTTGGCGCGCACGCGGCGGGAGGCGGGGTTGTCTCGGGGCGTGGTCATTAGGCGGCTTCCTGTTCGAGGCGGGTGCGGATGAAGTCGGTGAGGGCGTGGGCGGGGATGCGGCGGGCGCGGCCGAGGGTGAGCGAGGCGAGCTGGCGGGTGCGGAGCAGGTCGTAGACGGCGGAGCGGCCGAGCTGGAGGCGGGCCATCACCTGGGGGACCGTGAGTAGATCGAGCGCCGGTGCCGCCTCCGCACAGGGGACGGTGGTCGGGGGCGAGGCCATCAGCAGCCCCCTTCGGCTGCGAACTGCCGTTCCAGTTCCCTGCGGTGCCAGACGTGGGCGGCGAGGAGCGCACCGCCGGGGCTGTATCCCGAGCCGAGGTAGTCCCACTGGCCGACGACCAGCGTGGTGTCCGGGTCGGGCTCGGGCAGGCCGGCGTGGGCGCGGGCCTGTTCGGTGCGCCAGGCGCGGCGGGCGGCGCGCAGCGCGCCCAGGGTGGTCGAGTAGGAGCGGGACTTGGTGGAGAAGTGGCCCCGAAAGCCGAGACTCCACCGCGCAGAACGCCTACCGGAGCCTCAAGCAGGCAGGACTTGTGTACGCGGTCAAGGGGCGCGGTGTCTTCGTGCGCCAGGCCCCGGAGCCGGGCAAGCACCACGGGCCGATCACGAACTACCTGCTGCGAGACGAGATCGCCCGCGAGGCCCGTGCGGCTGCCGCCGAGTTCGCCGACCTCAGCGATGACGAGTTGCTGGAGCGGGAAGCGGAGCTGGACCGGCGATGGGTCACGATCCGCGAGGAGCATCAGCGAGTCTTCAACGAGCGCCGGAAGGTAAAACGCGCGAAGAGCCGACGCGGCCTGTTCCTGCCACCCCTCCATGACGACGACACCGATCCGGACGTGTCGCCGAGCCAGAAGCTGGAGGCCGCACTGGCCGAGTCGAGGAAACGCCGGCAGCAGCGCACCTGATCGACAGCCTCACAGATCGACCAGTGGTGAGCTGTTCAGAGTTTCTTTACTTGATCAAGAAGGGCGTCCCGCTTGCGCGGGCCGCCGCGCGTCGGCGGCCTGTGACCGCCGCCCGCTCCTGTCTGCCGCCCCGCTGGCGACGCCCACCGGCCACTCGGCGCGCAGTGGCAGGCAAGCGAGCCGACTCCGATCCCGGAAGCAACCGCAGCGGCACCGGCAGGCCGACTCCGCCGAACGCCGCACAGCACCACGTCAGGCTCGGCAACCGAAGGCCGCGATCGATCTTCGTCGGCGTGGGTCACAGGCGAAGCCACAGATCGAGCAGCCCATCCCGCGCCGAGCGGCCAGGCCGGAGCGGGGCGGATGCTGTGACGGAAGGAAGAGGCGTGGTTGAGGCCGGTGCGGGGTTGCTGGAAGCACACGTGGCGGGTGATCTGTCGGCGCACCCGCCGTCGTGGCTGACTTTCTGTGGCTGAGCGTGAAGGAGCGACGGGGATCAGGTGACCAGCGACGGTGGTGCGATCGTCCGTGCTCGGTCGTACAGGTCGAGCGCCGTTGCGTTCTTCAGATGAGGGCGCAAGAGACCGAACATCGCCTTCACGCGCTCGTCGGCGCGGCCGGACTGCACCTTGGGGTAGTCGTCGAGGGCCTGGTGCCAGGTGACGCAGGCCGCCTCCAGGTGGCCGAGTTCCAGCTGCCTCTCGGCCAGCAGTCCGCGACGGTGTACTCGTGTGCGCTGGTACGCGCTGGGGCGGAGCCGGTCCGCTTGTTGCATGGCTTCGACGGCTCCGGCCTTGTCACCGAGTTCGTAACGCACCTGGCTGACGTGGTAGTTGAGCGAAGAGGGGTCATACGAGCCGAACGCCTTGCCGCGTGACTCGGCACGGTCCATGGCCGCCTCGGCCTCCCGGATGTAGCGCAGCGCGCCCGCACGGTCGCCGGTCTGCGCGGCGGCGTGCGCCTGCTGGCCGACGCGGAAGGCCAGCATCCGAGGGCCGGCTTTCGGGGAAGCCGCGGCAGCGGCATCGGCCAACTCCATAGCCTTCGCCCCGTGGCGGACGTCGACCGCCTGGACGCTCATGCCCCGCAGGGTGGTGCAGTACGTCAGGTGGTCCTCGGCAGCGCCCGCCAGCTCCAGAGCCTTGACGTAGTAGCGCTGCGCGAGACCGTGCAGACCTTCGTCCACGGCCATGTAGCCGGTCAAGTAGAGAAGGTCCGAGGCGGCGGACAGCATCGCCTTGCGTACATCCTCAGGCGCGTCAGCGCGCAGGTACGAGGCCACAGTGTTGACCATGAACGAGGCCGCCATAGGGCGTGCGTGACGGCCGCCGAACTCATCGTCCAGCTCCGAGACACGCTCGGTCATGGCAACGACCATGTCCACTTCGTTCATGCCGATGCGACTCGTGCGGCCGGACCGAATGGCATCGGCACGCCCGACCACATCAGGCCAGCCGGGAATGGTGACGGCCACGGAGAACAGGCCGGCACCCAGGACACTGCGGCGGGACGGGTCCATATCCTGTCTCCCCAGGTCGATCACCCCTTCCACGGTATCCGCAGCCGCGGAGGAGCGATCGCGTGGAACCGGTAGCCCGGCCTCGGCATGGGTGACGGGTCGGCCAAGGCGGCGGGAGAGAGCTTCGAGGATGCATCCGCGCACCGCGCCGCGAGGGACGGTGCCCCCGAGCCAGTGACTCACCGCCGACTCGTCATAGCGCAGGGGGATTCCGGTCTCGGTACCGACGCGGTTCACCGCCCGCGCGAACTGGCGGTGAGTCCAGCGGCTCTCGGTGAGCAGGCGCCCGAGCGCCCCGTTCGGTTCACGCTTGGCCATGCCCTCAACTCCCCGTGACCTTGCGAACTTTCAAGGCTTTCAAGTCCTGGCGCTGCGGCAACGGTACCGCTGAGCGTGGTCGTGCGGTTGCGTAGAGGCAGCAGGCAACGGCGAGTCCTCGCCGCAGCCGTCGTCTGAAGGGCTGAGGGATGAGAAGCGAAGCACGGGCCCGTCTGGCCCGGATGACCGAGGAGCGAGGCATGGACGGGGTGTTGAGGATCGACACCTCCCAGGGCGCGGACCTGCCGCCGGGTTCGAACCGGTTCTCGCCGTGTCTCTGCCCGCAGCACGGCAGTGCCACGCCCCAGTACGGTGCGGAGAAGCTGAGCGTCGCAGTACGCGAGGCCAATCAGCGCAGCCGCGGAGAGCGGCTGTGAACCGGTTAGCCGCAGCCGTCGGCCACTACGCCGGACCACTCCTGATCATCACCATCTCGGGATCGGTCGGCTTCGTCCTGGGCGTCGCCGCCGCATCCACACCCGCCTGACTCCTCCCCGTCACGCATCCAGGCTCCCCACCTGTGATGAGGGAGGGCCCGCCGTCGGAAGCGGTGGGCACCCCGTCCGGCTGCCTTCTTCGCAAGGGTCCGGCAGCCGGACGGGTCCAACTCCGCAGCATCCGTCGCGGAGTCCACTGAAAACCGTAAGGGAGAAAACGATGAACGTGGACGAGCTGTTCACCGGCGATCTGATCACTGGCGTCCCGGCCGTCGAGGCCGCGCTGCTCGACAAGATGCCGGGCGGTGGCGACAACAACGGCGACCACTGCAGCAAGTGATCCAGGGCTGACGCCAGGCGGGGCGGGGCCGTTCGCGGCTCCGCCCCGCCGCACGACATCGGAAAGGGACGACATGCTGTCGATGCGTCTGCGCCTGGCTGATCTCCAGGAGCCCAAGCGGAGATCGCAGGGCGGCCGTTGGAACAACGGCGAGAGCTGGATCGAGCCCGTAAACGTGTCCACTCTGGTCATGGAGGTCAACGACGACCAAGCGCCGCGCGTACGGGTCCGGGTGAAGGAGTGCAAGCGGGACGAGGCCGACTTCGTCGAACTCACCATGGAGCCCGGACAAGCCCGCCTGGCGGCGGGCGTCTTCGGCACAGCCCCGCTCTATCTGACAGGGAAGGCCGAGGAGCTGCACGCCTCGTGGGACCTGACACTACTGCGACCGTATATGCAGGCCGATCGCCTGGTGCCGCGCGTTGTCGCTCGAACGCTGACGAGGCAGCACCGCTAGTGAGGATTCGGCGCTGTTGAAGGCCGCGCAGCAGGCGGGGAAGAACCAGAAGGTGCAGGCTGACCTGGACACCCTGTTCCAGCAGCTGTCACGCGGAAATATGAATCCGGGCCTCGGAAGCAAGGCGCTGGCAGGAACTGATGTCACCTACGCGCGAGGAAGGAACGGCGGTCGCCTGTTCTTCCGGAACGTGGACGGAGGGATTCAGATCGTTGGGAAATCCGATAAGGCGAACGAGTCCAAGATGATTGCGAGGCTGAATCAGCTCTATGGCCAGTGACCCTCTCTACCGCGTAGAGAACCAGCAGTTCAGTGCGCTCTTCATGTTGGGCGCGGAGGACGACAAGGAAACCGTTGAGAATGTTGACGCGGAACTCACCCTCCCGGATGGGACGCGGTGGAGCGCCACGTTCATGACGCTGCGCGCGATCGAGCAAGTGATGGATCGATGGAAGGAGACTGGGGAATGCTCCGGCGGGGCATATTTTCAGTGTCCCGATCTCGTGATCATTCCGGAGGGGGGTCTAGCTGCGATGCTGGATTCCTTCAAGGGGATCATCGATTCAGGCGGACCTGAAGGAGTTTTGCAGTTCCTGGGCGAAAGCTAGCTCACCCGTAGGTGCTGTCGCAGCGTGAGACAGGATGCCCCTTTCCCGATTGGCGGAGAAAGGGGCATCCTGGTCTTTGACGGCAACGCTGACGGCAACGTCAGCGGACGACGGCTGTGGCGGGTGGGTTATTGGGGTCGTCGTCGGTCACGCCCAGGGCGTCGATGGCTTCGCGTTGGAGGCGGAGTCGGACGTGGGCGTAGACGCCGGCGGTGACGCCGATGTGGGCGTGGCCGAGGAGTTCCTTGATCACGATGAGGTCGACGCCTTGTTCCAGGAGGAGCGTGGCGGTCGAGTGTCGTAGGTCGTGGAAGCGGATGCGCCGGAGCCCGGCCCGGTCGAGGAAGCTGCGGAAGCGGCGGGTGAAGTTGGCCGGGTCGAGAGGTCGACCGGCCGGGGTGGTGAAGACGAGGCCGCTGTACTGCCAAGCTGCCCCTGCGGTCTCGCGCTCCGTGTCCTGCTGCTGTTTGTGCTCCTTGAGGGAGTGGATGCATTCGGTCGGGAGGGCGATGCGGCGTTCGGATGCGCGGGTCTTGGTAGGCAGATGCGTGAGGCCGCCGGTTCGGGTGCGTTGGAGCGAGTGGCGGATGGTGGCGGTGCCTACGTTGAGGTCGAGGTCCTCCCACCGGAGGCCGAGGAGTTCACCCTTGCGGAGTCCGGTGCGGAGGGCGAGTTCTGTACAGCGCGTGGAGCCGGTCGGCGCGGGCTGCGTCGAGGAACTGGCGGGCTTCGGCCGCGGTGAGGGGCCGGAAGCGCCTGGGCTGGTGCGTGGTGATCTTGACGTTACGGGCGACGTTGCGGGGCAGTTCGTCTTCGCGGACGGCGTGTTCTAGCCTGCGCGTTTCACTTGCGGCCGTGTCCGGATCTTGTGCGGAAAGACGAAAGTGCCTTCTGAGCTGGGATGATGAGGTTTGTCTAGGGCTTCTGTCACCACAGCAGGAAGGCACTTTATGCGTGCACACTACCGGGTTGCGTCCCAAGCTCGTCGTCTCGGCCGACGGTCGCGGAGTGGTCAGCCACGCCGGATCCCGCCTGCTGGCCGATCTCGCCGATGCCACGGGCCTGAGCGGCTCCTTCGCCAACGCGCTGCGCCGGTTGCGGCCGCGCGGCACCGGCCACGATCCGGGCCGGGTGGCGGTCGACCTGGCGGTGATGCTCGCCGACGGCAGCGAGGCAATCGCCGATCTGGCCCTCCTGCGCGATCAGCGCGAGGTGTTCGGTCCGGTGGCTTTCACCCCCACCGCTTGGCGCGTCCTGGCCGACATCGACACCACCACACTCGCGGCACTGCGCACGGCCCGCGCCGCTGCGCGGGAGATCGCCTGGCTGCAGGCCGCCGAGACCCGGCGCGGGATACGATCTCCCGCGCGGGCGACGCGACCTGCCTGGCCTGGTCCTGGACCTCGACGCCACCCTCGTCACCTGCCACTCCGAGAAGGAACAGGGGTGAAGTGCCGGGTGAGGGTGGCCCCTTCGATCGGGCACCATTGGGCCGGGTGAAGACGTAGCCGCTGTCCTGCCAACTTTCGCCTGCTGCTTCGCGTTCCTGGCGTTGCCGACAGCGATGCTGTTCGAGGGAGCGCAGGCACTGCGTCGGCAGGGCTATGCGCCGTTCGGAGCTCTGGGTCTTGGTCGGGAGGGCGGTCAGGCCGCTGGAGTTGGTGCGCTGGAGGGTGCGCCGGATGCTGGCAGTTCCTCCGGCCAAGTCGAGGTCTTCCCGCTGCTCGATGCGATCCCGTGCTGCCTGATCACCCAGCGACAGAACGCTGGCCTCAGTTGCGAAGTGCTGTCGCGAGCAGTGCGTTGACGGCGCTGCGAGGCCGGATTCGGGCAGCCGTTTGGCGCTGCCCAGCCGCGTCAGGCGTACAGGTAGTTGTGGGTCCAGTAGCCGCTGGACGTGAACTCCCCTCCGCACCGGTGACACGGCGCAGTGCGCCCCTCGTCGGCGAACTCAAACAACGTTGTACACGCCGATCACAGTGTCACGCAGGAGCTGTTCTTCGTGCACCTTGTGGCTGATGCATAGGCGACGATATCCAGCGCGGTCGGTGTGCGGCCGCACTGACAGGGTTGCCGGCCGGAGGCGGGGATGACCAAGAATTCGCTGATGGAATCAAGTGGAATCCTCAGCAGGCCCTCGATGTAGCGGAGTTCTGCGGCGGGAGTTTCAACTACAGGTCCTTGATAGCGGCCGCTCAGAGGTGGCCGTCCAGGAACTTCCGTACCTCGCCGATGGTCATAGGCCCCGTGCCGTGCGCCACCGCCTCTCCCTCCTTCAGCAGGACGCAGGACGGGGCTCCGGTGATCCCGTATCGCTCGGTTGCGGCCGGACAACGCGTGACGTCGGCGCGGACGGCCGTCAGGCGGCCCGTGTAGTCGCCGGCGATGCCACCCACGACGAGGTCCATCACCCGGCAGGGCTCGATTGCCTTGGGCCATGTCCCGGTGAAGTATGCGAGGACCGGAACTCCGCTCATCCCGAGGATGAAATTGAACTCCGCGTCCTCACCGGGCCGGTGAACCCGCTTCGCCATGGAAGCTCCTGACCTCACGTCCGTTATTCCACCCCCATCATCCCTCGCGCGGTGTGCCAGGCCGGCCCGGTCGGTCGTCCGGTTGACCTGTCGGAAGGGAGGCACGGGGCCGTCGCAGAACCACGGTGGTCCCCGGCGCGAGCGGCCCGGCCCCCCGCCCCTGGTGACCCGGCCTGGCCGCCCCGCCGGTCACCCAGCTGCAGCCCGCCGCGCGCCCGTGGGTCAGCTCGTGCCAGAACAGCGCCTCCACGACGACATGAAAGCTGTTTTCAAGGGCATAGCGGACCAGATCACCGACCAGATGCTCGATGAGCGCGTCGACGAGCGGGCCGGTGCGCATCGTCCACCGGATCCAGTCGACCGTATCCGCCACCGCGCTTCTCAGAGACAGCGCCCCCGACGGGCTTCCCGAGGCCTTGTCTGGCCTTCACATCAACCCCTGGTCTCAAGCTGGCCAATACCGCTTTTCCCGGGGCCGCATGAGCCAGCTGATGGCACCGAGAACGAGGCAGTACTCGTCAGCTGACCCGAAGACCGACCGCCAGCGTCAATTCAAGGACCCGGTGTGGCGATGCGAGATCCGGAAACAGCTCCCGCAGCTGTGACATCCGGTACCGGACTGTCTGGGGATGGACGAACAACGCCGCCGCCACCTCGTCCCGTCTGCCCTGGTGCAGCAGCCACGCCCGCAACGTCTCCTCCAGCCGCCGTGCGGTCGCGACAGGCAAGGTCCGCAACGGTGCGAGGGCTCGGGCACGCAGGTCTGCGAACGCGTCCACGTCGGCGCTCAGCACCAGCTCGGGCAGGTGGTCCTCGGTGTCGCGAATATCAGAGGAGAGGGAGCGCGCGCGTACGGCTCGTGCGTACGAGGCGGACGCACGAGTCCATGGCCGGGCCGGGCCGACCACGGCGGTGCGGTCGGTTAGCTGCCGCAAGAGATGTGATCGGTCCGCATCGGGGACGAGCAGCACACCGGTGGCGTCCGGCAGATCGTCGAGGACGAGGGTGCTCGGGTCGAGCGCGCGGTAGGCAGGTCGGGCCTGGGCGGCGGGCAGCAGGACCGCGGTCAGCGAAACCGGAGGCTGCCACCCGGCCCGTTGAACAGAGGCCAGCAGCACGTCCGGGCTCGCGCCGGCGAGGAGGTCGCGGGCCAGGTGTTCCAGGTGGCGCTCGTGGGCCCTGCCCCGGGCGGCCAGTTCGTCGGCGTGGCCCGCGGCGCTCGCGGCGGAGAGCTCGTCGATGTAGGCGAAGGTCAGCTCGGCGAACTTGGCGACCTCGGCGGCGGGCAGACCTGCGGGTACGGCACCCGCTGCCAGGCATCGCCAGGCCACGCGGGCGCCGACGCGGTAGGCGCTGAGTAGGGCGTCCATCGAACGGCCGTCGCGCACCTCGCCGCGGCCCAACTCGTAGGCTGCGTCACCGGCGTCGCCGCCTGTGGCGTTCCCGCTCGCGAGGTCCAGGTAGTCCCCCAGGGCGGTGCGGACGGCTCGGCGGATCGTGCCGCCCATGCGGCCCGAAAGGGCGTTGGCGTAGGGAGGGACCTCGTCGATGATCGCCTGGACGACCTCGTCGGCAGTGGTCTTCAGCGCGGCCCGAAGTGCGGTGACCGTCGTCTCGTCCAGGGCCAGTTCGCTGGCCCTCCGGATTGCATGGCTCACGTTTTGTTCCCTGCGAACAATTCAGCCGATCAGATTTACGTCCTACGGTCAGGACTTTACGCCTTGAGGCGCAGCAAGCTGGAGTCATGACGAGTGCAGCCCTCCGCAACAGGGCGTGGAAACTGCTGGAGATGGTCACGACGCCGCTGCTGCCGTCGGACTACCTCGACCTGGTCAGTCCGCTGCGTGCGGGCGCTGACCTGCGTGGGCGCATCGAGGCCGTGCACCCCGAGACGGGTGACGCCGCGACTGTCGTGATCAGGCCGGGACGGGGCTGGCGCGGCCACACAGCCGGTCAGTACGTGCGGATCGGGGTCGACGTCGACGGGGTGCGCCTGTGGCGTGCCTACTCCATCACCTCGCCGACAAACCGCCAGGACGGCCGCGTCACGATCACCGTGAAGGCGATCCCGGACGGCAAGGTCAGCAACCACCTGGTCCGCAGGGCGAAACCGGGCACGCTGATCCAGCTCGACCAGCCGACCGGTGACTTCGTGCTGCCGCAGGCCAAGCCCGCCAAGGTGCTCTACCTGACGGCCGGCAGCGGCATCACGCCCGTGATGGGCATGCTGCGCGACATCGAGTTCGACGACGTCGTCATGGTCCACTGCGCGCCACAGCCGCAAGACGTGATCTTCCGCAACGAACTGCACGACCTGGTCGCGGACAAGAAGCTGCGGCTCACCGAGGTGCACACCGACACAGACGGCATGCTCGACATCGCCCGTCTCGACGAACTCGTGCCCGACTGGGCCGAGCGCGAGACCTGGGCTTGCGGGCCCGCGGGCCTGCTCGACGCCGCCGAAGAGCACTGGACCGAGCACGGCGTCCAAGAGCGCCTTCACACCGAACGCTTCCGCCCCAGCATCGTCGTCGCCGGCGACGGCGGCGGCGAGGTCACGTTCAGCGCCACCGGCAAGACCGTCGACGCGGACGGCGCCACGCCGTTGCTGGACATCGGCGAGGAGGCCGGCGTGCTCATGCCCTCCGGGTGCCGCATGGGCATCTGCTTCAGCTGCGTCACGCCGCTCAAGGCGGGCGCCGTCCGCGACCTGCGCACCGGCGAGATCACCGAGGCCGAGCCGGGCGTCCTCATCCAGACCTGCGTGTCCGCCGCGGCGGGCCCCTGCGACATCGAACGGTAGGAGCACCTTGACCGCCATCGACCCCACCGCCCACCTGACCGCGGAGCAGATCGAGGAGCTTGGCCGCGAGCTGGACGCGATCCGCGACGAGGTGATCGCCGGCCGCGGCGAGAAAGACGCCGCCTACATCCGTAAGGTCATCTTGGCGCAGCGCAAACTCGAGCTGGTCAGCAGGGGCGTGCTGCTGTTCTCGATCTTCCCGCCCGCGTGGCTGCTCGGCACCGCCGGGCTGTCCGTGGCGAAGATCATGGACAACATGGAGATCGGCCACAACGTCCTGCACGGCCAGTGGGACTGGATGCGGGACCCGAAGATTCACTCCACCACCTGGGAGTGGGATCACGTCTCGCCGTCCGAGCAGTGGAAGCACTCGCACAACGAGCTGCACCACACGTACACCAACGTGATCGGCAAGGACAACGACCTCGGCTACGGCATCATGCGCGTCGACGAGGACCAGAAGTGGCACCCGTTCCACCTCGGCCAGCCGCTGTGGAACTTCATCAACGCCTGCTTCTTCGAGTACGGCATCGCAGCGTACGACCTGGAGCTCGGCAAGCACCTGCACAAGCGCCGCCGCAACAACCCGGAGTTCCGCGCGCGAGCCAAGGCCGTGGGCCGCAAGATCCGCAAGCAGGTGCTCAAGGACTACGTGATCCACCCGCTGCTGTCGGGCCCGTCGTTCCTCACCACGCTCGCCGCCACGTTCACCGCGAACCTGGTCCGCAACATCTGGTCCCACTCGGTGATCATGTGCGGGCACTTCCCCGAGGGCGTGCAGGTCTTCGAGCGCCGGTCGATCAAGGGCGAGACGCGCGGCCAGTGGTACCTGCGCCAGATGATGGGCTCGGCGAACATCAGCGGCAGCAAGGCCATGCACTTCATGACCGGCAACCTGTCGCACCAGATCGAGCACCACCTGTTCCCGGACCTGCCGAGCAACCGGTACGCCGAGGTCGCGGTGAAGGTGCGCGCGCTGTTCGAGAAGTACGAGCTGGAGTACGTCACCGGGCCGCTGCCCAAGCAGGTGTTCTCCGCGTGGCACAAGGTCTTCCGGCTCTCGCTGCCGAACAAGAAGCCCAAGGTCAAAACGCCGGACCGCGAGCAAGAGCTCGTCGCGGCCTGATTCCCGGTATTGGTTCAGATCTTTCGGCCGTACCGGCGGCACCACTGGGTTCGGTGAGATCCGCTGCGGACGGTGGGCGACCGCGACGACAGACCACACGACACAGGATCCGGGGCAGCCCGGTGCCCGGCCGCGCTGCTACCTCAACGTGCGCCAGGAGCTCCACACAGCCCCCGGCAAGGTGTTGCAGTGCGCTGACCTGCCATGGTCGAGCCGATAGCCGGGCGCGTACGCGCACCGCACTCGGCGTCGTGGGTGAGCGCGGAGTGCCGCAGCCGGTGCAGGGTCCAGCCGTCGAGGTCCTCGATGTCCTCGGGTGAGGCGAGCGGGTTGGCCAGCAGCCGCGTGGCGTACTCGAAGATCTCCTCGGCCCGCCGGTAGGAGAGCCGGGCACGTCCGGTCTCCGGGCACACGTCCAGCGACGGCGTTCCGGCCGGGGCCTTGCGGCCGGTGAGGAACAGCGGCCCGCGGGTGCGTCCAGCGATGAGCCGGGGCAGCAGCTGGGCGGTGCCGGACTGCCAGTGAATCCACTCCGTCGCCCCGCCCTTGGCGGTGATCTTGCCGCGCTTGTCCTGCGGGTACAGGTCCTCCACGTTCAGGCACAGCACCTCGTCGGCCCGGGCTGCGGACTCGTAGAGCATCCTCCACTGCGTCTTCTCCCGCAGGGCGACGTCCAGGCGCCACAGGGCGGCGATCTGGTTCTCGGCGAGGGCATTGGTGCGGTCCGGCGGGGCCGGGCGCCGCTCGATGCCGATCGTCGGATCGACGGCGATCCAGCCCTGGCGCTGCCACCAGCCGATCGCCTTGCGGGCGATGGACAGCTCCCGGTTGACGGTGTCGGCGTCCATCTCGTCCGCCCGGGCCGCCGCCAGCTCGGCCAGGACCTCCGGGAGTACCGGGTCGTCGATCGCGGCGACGGGGAAGGCGGGCGGCTTCGCGCCCCGGCGGGCCGGACCGGTCGGCGCCGCCTCGCCGGCGAACATCCACCCCCATGTCGTCAGCGAGATCCGGTAGACCCTGGCGGAGGACCTCGCGATGCCCGCGCCGGTGAGGTACCGCTCGACCGCCGTGGTGTACGGGGCCGGAGGGGCGGACAGAGGCACCACCCGGGCGCGCGGCACACGCAACACGCCCCCATTCCCGAGTTCGGTCACTCGTTCGATCGCCATGGCCGCCCTGCCCTCCAACACTGCCGCAGTAAATCCGTACACCTCACCTCGGCGGCCGGAATGCCCCGTCGCAGGTCGCGAAGATCACGGTAAAGGACCCGCCGCAGTACTTTGTAGCGCCGGTTTTCGTTCTGATCCGGCTGGAGGCCGCGAAGTACAAACAAGCAGCCGAGCTGTCCCGTACCAGCGACGCTCTTACCCGCTACATCGACGACAACCTCGCCTGACCACGCCCGCATTGCCCGGTTCCGTCGAAGTCCTGAACGGTCGGCCCCGGAGCGTCCGGCCCCGCCGAGTAGCGAAGATCCGTTCCCAGGGGAGGCGCAGGTACGAGATGGTCGGGGGAGTCTGAGGGGATCTCACCCTCGGCTCCCACAGGTCCGTCTGTGGTGCGTCAAGCCGGTTCTTCAGGCCCCTGGGCGTGCGGTGAGCTCGGCTCAGTCAGGGGGTCGCGTCCCCTGTTTAACCCTGGTGGGGGCAGAAATACTGGACGGGTGAACCTGCCTGAACTTGGAGCCTTCCTGCAGTCACGGCGTGCGCGGGTCACCCCTGCGGAGGTCGGTCTGCCCACCGGGCCGCGCCGCCGGGTGCCCGGTCTGCGCCGCAACGAGGTCGCCCAGCTGGCCGGTGCGTCGGTGGACTACTACATCGAGCTGGAACGCGGCCGGGGCGCGCAGCCGTCGACGCAGATGCTGGCGGCCCTGGCCCGCGCGCTGCGCCTCGACAACGACGAGCGTGACCACCTGTTCCGCCTTGCCAGCCGCCCTGTGCCGACGGTCCAGGGCACCGCGATGCATGTGCAGCCGGCCATGCTGGCGCTGCTCGACCGGCTCGACACCACCCCGGCGCAGATCATCACCGACCTGCACGAGACCCTCGTGCAGAACCGGCTCGCCGCGGCGCTGTTGGGCTCGCCCCTCCACGCAGACGGTCATACGGCGAGCTTCGCGTACCGCTGGTTCACCGACCCCGACAGCCGCTGTCTGTACCCCGAGGAGGACCACCCGCACCATTCCAGAGTCCTGGTGTCCGATCTGCGGGCCGCCGTGGCGCGCCGCGGCCACGACGCGCGGTCCACGCAGATGGTCGCCCTCCTCCACCGGGCCAGCCCGGAGTTCACCGAGCTGTGGGGCACCGGAGACGTCGCCGTACGCCGCGGCGACCGCAAACGCGTCAACCATCCCGAGCTGGGCGTCGTCGACATCAACTGCCAGAACCTGTTCAGCGAAGACAGTCGGCAACGCCTGCAGTTCTTCACCGCCCCGGCGGGCAGCCCGGCAGTTGAGCAACTGCGCCTTCTCGCCGTCATTGGCATCCAGGAACTCGGCGGCAACTCCACCGGCTCCGACATGAACGCCGCGCCGTAGCGCGTACCGGCACGGCAGCAGGCATTCCCGGACGAAACACCCCGCGCACCGGGTCGGTGGGCGCGCCGCCACCGGACAGAACACCCCTTCCCTGCGACAGACGTGAACCGGATTCCGTCACGGTCGCGTCGCCATGCCCTGCTGCCTTGCTGCCTTGCTGCCTTGCTGCCTTGCTGCCCGGCGTCCGCTGGCCGTCGGCCGCCGGACGTCCGTCAGCTGATCCACGACCGCCCTCGACGAGGGCCGAACTCCAAGGGACTCCACCGTGCGTGCTCTCGAAGTCACCGCTTTCGGCACCCCCGACGTACTGCGCCTGGTCCACCGTCCGGATCCCGAGCCGCGACCCGGCACAGTACGGGTGCGTATCCACGCCACCATCGTCAACCCGGTCGACTGCTGGGTGCGCCGGGGCACCATGGCCAACCGCACCCCGAACCTGTCGTTCCCGTTCACGCTCGGCTTCGACATCGCGGGCACCGTGCTGGACGACACCGACGTGTTCACCGCCGGGCAACGCGTCATCGGCCTTTACCCGTGGTTCGTCGAGGGCACGGGCAAGGGCGCGAACGCCGAGATCATCCACGCCGACCCGCGCTGGCTGGCACCGCTGCCGGACAGCGTGGACTGGGCCACCGCAGCCACGGTCCCGCTCAACTCGCTGACGGCCCGCCAGTCGTTGTACCTCCTCGACTACACCCCCGGTGACACCGTCCTGGTCACCGGCGCCAGCGGTGCTGTGGGCAGCTTCGCCTCCCAGTTCGCCGTGGCCGACGGCGCCGAGGTCGTGGCCGTGGCGTCCGCCGACGACAAGGCATACGTCACCTCTCTTGGCGTCAAGCACGTGCTGTCCCGCGACGAACCGCAACGACTCGTCGAAGCTGTCCGGAAGGTCACACCGAACGGCGTCGACCGGGTCTTCGACGCCGCTCTCATCGGCGCGCCGCTGCTCGGTGCCGTCCGCGACGGCGGCAGCTTCGTCTCCGCCGTCGAGGCTGTCGCCCCGGCTCCCGAGCGCGGCATCACCGTCAGGGGCGTGCACGCCGTACCGGACAGTGCCCAGCTGTCCGACATCATCCGCCGTGTCGCGGCTGGGGAGCTCACCACTCGGATCGCCGAGGTCCTGCCCGTCGAGGACGGTGCGGAGGCACACCGCCGCATCGAGGCGGGCGGTCTCCGCGGCAAGCTCGTCCTCACGTTCTGACTCCGTGCCGCGGCGACGTGCCACGCTGCCGGTCTGCGGCCGGTCCGCCCCCGCGCCCCAGGCCGCTCGCGGCCGCCGGGACCTGTCTCTGCGCGACCACGGGACACCCGGCCGTACTGCTGATCACCGTCGGCTCACCGGGAACTCCTTCCTTCATCCCTTCACCCCTTCCTTCAGGAGACAGTCATGCGCGTCATCACCCAGCACATCGTCGGCGACCCGTCCGTACTCGAGATCGCCGAGATCGCCCGCCCGGAGCCGAGCTACGGGCAGGTACTGATCAAGGTCGGTGCGATCGGCGTCAACCCGGTCGATGGGCATGTGCGCTCGGGAGCCATGGCGATGCTCGGCCGGCCACCGTTCACCGTCGGCTGGGATGTCGCCGGTACCGTCGAGACCGTCGGCCCCGGCGTGTCCGCCTTCGCTCTCGGTGACGAGGTCCTCGGCATGCTCGCCCTTCCCGGAGCGGGCAACACCTACGCCGAGTATGTCCTCGCCTCGATCAACGAGATCGTTCACAAGCCCACCGGACTCACCGTCGAGCAGGCGGCGGGCCTTCCGATGGTGGGCCTCACCGCCTGGCAGAGCCTCGTCGGTCTCGCGCAGATCCAGCCGGGACAGCGAGTGCTGGTGCACCGGGCCGCGGGCGGTGTCGGCCACCTCGCCGTGCAGATCGCCAAGGCCCGCGGTGCCCACGTGCTCGGCACGGCGAGCGTGGGCAAGCATGAGCTGCTGCGCCGCCTGGGGGTGGACGAGCCGGTCGACTACCGCACCCGGGACTTCGCTGAGGTCGGCCAGGTCGACGTGGTGTTCGACCTCGTCGGGGGCGAGTACGGCGAACGCTCCGCCTCTATCGTCGCTCCTGGCGGCGTGCTGATCAGCGCGTATCCCCAGGACACCGGCGTCACGCCGGACCGGATCGCCGAGCTCGGCATCCGGCACGCCGTCACCATCGTTCACCCGTCCGCGCCCGACCTGGCCCAACTGGCCGCTCTCGTCGAGGCCGGACGACTCACCGTCCACGTCGACCAGGTACTGCCGCTGGCCGAGGCCGCCAAGGCCCACGGGATCGTCGCCGCGGGCGCGGTCACCGGCAAGCTCGTCCTGGTGCCCTGATAGCCGCCTCACCCGAGCCGCGCGAACACTACGTACCCGCGCCGACGCTGATCGCAGAGCGTCGTGTACGTCGTTCACGGCGACGGCGTGCCATTCATACCCCGGCGTGGGCGCCGAACGCGTCCGACCGGCGTTGGACGCCCCCCGGCCGCCGGCCTACCCGGCGGCCGGACACCAGAAAGTAACTGACAAAAAGAAGGAGTCGTCATGAAACGGCGGACAGCCCTGCTTCTCGGTGTCGTTGCCCTGGCGGCGGCCCCGACCGGGCAGGCGTACGCCCACCTGGGCCACGCGGAGTCCCCCGACGGGACGCCCACGGGGGCCGAACCGTCCTACGGGAAGGGGTGGCGGCCCCTGGCACCGATCGCGAACGGGCCCCGGCAGGAGCACAGCGTCGCCGCGGTCGGCGACAAGGTCTACGTCGTCGGCGGCGTCCTCGCCGAATCGGGCTTCCCCACCACCAGTCGGATGGAGGTCTACGACACGCGACGTGGCACCTGGTCGGACGCGGCGCCGCTGCCCGTCGCGATGAACCACCCCAACGTCGCAGCGGTCGACGGCATGATCTACGTCCTCGGCGGGCTGTCCGGCGGGGCCGAGTGGCAGGCCCTGCGCGACTGCTTCGTCTACGACCCGCGTGGGGACCGGTGGATGCGGCTGCCGGCGATCCCCGTGGGCATCGAGCGGGGCAGCGCCGCGGTGGGTGTGCACGGAACGAAGATCTACCTTGCGGGTGGTATGCGAAAGCTGGTGCCGGTCCCCGGCGGTCTCCACGACACCGTGAACACGGTGTCGTCCTATGACGTCGTGACCCGCCGGTGGAAGACGCTGCCGAGCTTGCCGCAGGCCCGCGATCACGTCGGTGGAGCCGTCGTCGGCACGACGTTCTACGTGCTCGGCGGCCGGGACCGGGGACAGGTGAACGTGCGGGGCACCGTCTACGCCTACGACCTGCGCTCCCGCCGCTGGTGCGAGCGGGCACCGATGCCGACCGCCCGCGGCGGCATCGCCACCGCGGTGGTGGGAACGAAGATCTACACGTTCGGTGGCGAGGGCAGGCGCGACGGCACCGGTCCGGATGCCGTCTTCGCCGAGAACGAGGCGTATGACACCGTCCACGACCGCTGGCAGCGGCTTGCCGCGATGCCGGTGCCGCGCCACGGCACGGCAGCCGTCGCCGTAGGCGACACGATCTACATCCCCGGTGGCGGCACCGCGGGCGGTGGCAATCCGGTGGACGTCAACGACGCCTACCGGCCCGCCCATCGGTGGGCCTACGACCACCCCCAAACGAGCCACCGGTAGTCGGATGGGGCCTTGCCAGTAGGCGGCTGCGTGGATGTCAGAAGCTGTTGTCTTTCCGGGTCTGAGGACGGCGTTTTCGCTGGTCGGGCATAGGGGCGACGATCCTGTGGGAGTGGTGGTCTGTCGTGTCGCCGCTGCTGTGGAGGTCATGGATGCCGTCGGTTGTGGGGCTGTTGGAACAGCGTGAACTCGTCGCTCGCCGTCGCGTGGACGAGCTGCGGGAGGAGGCCGACCGCCTCCAGGCTGAACTGGCCGTGGCCAAGCGGGAGACTGGAAAGAATGGGCCATCGCTCGCTCGCGGGTGGGCGAGGTGCTTGCCCCGGCAGACGAGACCGAGCATGGCCACGACCAGGCCGACCGGACAGCACCGACCGCCGACGGACAGGCCGAGGAGGCATCGTCAACGCCGGAAGCGGCGAAGGTGAAGTCGCAGGTGCCGGTGTGTTGTGAAGGGCTTGCGTGGTCGGCGTTGTCGGTGGCCTACCAGCGCATCCTCACCGCGCTGGCGGACCGGGCCCGGCTCGGGCAGGGGCCGATGACCTGCCAGGAGATGGCCGCCTTGTTCGGCATGGCGTGGTTCCGGCGCGGGTGGAGGCGCTGAGGTCGAAGGCGAAACGTCTGGTCGCGCGCGGCTGGCTGGCCGAACCCGCGCCGGGCCTGGCCCACCAGGGGCGAGTGCTCCCCGCACCCGCGGGGATGGTCCCGGAGAACGTCGTGTCGACCACCACAGTCACGAGTGCTCCCCGCACCCGCGGGGATGGTCCCGACCGGACGCACCGCTCGCCGGACGGTGGAGCGACCACCTCGCACTCTGGGCGCAGCACCGCACCGACCGCGAAGGCGACTTCCCCCTCAGCCAGTGCGTGGTCCAGCTCTCCGCTCCCGAACTCGCCGCCGACCAGTTGCTGGGCGTCACCGAGTTCGCGGGCCTGGCCGGTATCGCCGCCTCCACCCTGCGCTCGTACGCCTCCCGCGGCGAAGGGAACGTCCCCCTGCCCCAGGCCACGGTCGGCGGACGCAGCGCCTGGTCCCGCCCGGTCGCCCAGGACTGGGTCACCCAGCGCAGCCGCTCCCCGGTGAACGTCGCGGCCGCCGTGGCCGGGCCCGACCCCGACGCCCTGCCCGCCGGCGTGAGCGACCTGTGTGAACGCCTCACCGCCAAGTTCCAGGCCCTGCTGTGGGGCCGCCCGCAGAACCGTAAGCGCTGGGTGCTGCGCCACCGCAACGAGCCGGACGTGCGGGAGATCTCCAACGAACTCGCCCTGCACGTCGCCACGCGCTTGGACGACATCATCCCCACCGACCACCTGGCCACCACCATCCGTCACGCCATCCTCGACGAACTGACGGAACAGCACGGCAGGGACAGCGACGAAGGCGACGACCGCACGCACTTCTACGCCCTGACCACCCCCGTCGCCAAGACCCTGGACTGGCTCATTCGCCATCACCCCGACTACGGCCAGTACGCCATCGGCGACATCGTCCGCGAGGCCCAAAGCCGCCTCGGCATCCCCCGCGACGCCGTGGCCGACACCCTGCTGCGTTCCCTGTCGATGGACGGCAAGCTCGACAGCGCCAGCCTCACCGCGTACCTCGACCTGGCCCTGCCACCGGAGAAGACCCACTGACAGGCACAACCGCAAGCCGCTGCCTGGCAGCCACGCGCATGGGCCTCCCCGGCTGTTCGGCCGAGGAGGCCCATGCCCAACAGCCCGCGCGTTAGAGCAGGCGGTCGATGCGGTGTGCGGTTGTCCGCTGGCCTGGATCAGTCCAGGTAGTCGGCCACCAGCAGGACGAACTCGTCGGGTGTGGCCAGTCGGATGCCGAGGTCTTCGGCCTTGGCCCGCTTGGATCCGGCGCCTTCCCCGGCGACGACGAGGGCGGTCCTTTTCGACACGCTGGAGGAGGAGCGTCCGCCGGCCCGCTCGATCAGCTCGTTCATCTGGTTGCGGCTGAGCTGCTCCAGAGGTCCGGTCATCGTGCCGGTGACCACCACCGTCATCCCGGCGAGCGGACCGCCGGCCGAACACCATCAGGGCCCTCGCCGACCCCGGACGTGTCCTCACCGACTGCGGATGGGGGAGTGGCACCGGGTTCGGTCATATTCAGCCCGGCCGCTGTCAGTTTGTCGATCAGCCCCGCGAGTTCGGCCAGTTCGGCGACAATCGCGGGTGCCTTCTCGGCGCCAATCCCCTCGACCTGCTGCAGGGCCTCGGCGTCGGCGGCACGGATGTTGTCCATGGTGGCGAAGTGCCCGGCGATACGGCGGGACATGGAGCGGCCCGTGCCGCGGACGCCGAGCGCGCACAGCACCCGCGACAGCGGCCGTGTCCGGGCCGTGGCGAGCGCGGCCAGCAAGTTGTCCGTGCTGGTTCCGCCCATCCGCTCCAGCCCGAGAAGCTGGTCGCGGGTCAGGGTGAACAGGTCGGCGAGATCCGCGACCAGGCCCGCCTCGACCAGTTGCACGATGCGGGTGGCGCCCAGGCCTTCGATGTCCAGCTGGTCGCGGCCTACGGCGTAGTAGAGCGAGGCGACCAGGTGGCAGTTGCGGCCCTGCTCGCACCGCCAGCGTTCCTGGCTGTTGTCGATACCGGATCCGCACCGCGGGCACACGTCGGGGAAGATGATCGGTTGCTCGTCGCCGGTGCGCAGGTGGGCGACCGGGGCCTCGATGCGCGGGATGACGTCGCCGGCGCGATGGACCATCACGTGGTCGCCCAGGCGCAGGTCGCGGCGGGTGATGTCGGCCGGGTTGTGCAGTGTGGCGTAGGTGATGGCGGAGCCGTCGATCTCGACCGGTTCCAGAACGCCGCGCGGGGTGATGATGCCGGTGCGGCCCACGTTCCAGTCCACTGCCAGCAGCCGGGTGATCTTCTCGGCGGCGGGCAGCTTGTAGGCGATCGCCCACCGCGGCGCCCGCGAACCGGACCCGGCCGCCTGCTGATCGCAGGCCAGGTCGGCCTTGATGACGATGCCGTCGATCCCGAACGCCAGCCCGGCGCGCAGCGCGGCGATCTCCTGCACCCGGCCCAGGACCTCATTGGTGGTGGCTGCGGTGATGCCGGGCACCGCCGTGGTGGCGGTGGTGTTCACTCCCAGCTCGCCCGCCAGCGTCATCAGCTCACTGTGGGCGAATCTGCCCAGCTGTGCGGCCAGGGCGTCGTCGGTGTCGGGCAGCGGCAGCAGGCCGTAGCCGAAGAACGTCATCGGGACCGTGTAGGCGCGGTCCTTGGCCCGCAAGGTGCCGGCGGCCGCGCCCCGGGGGTTGGCGAAAGGCTGCCCACCGTGCGCGGTGCGCACCTAGTTGGCGTGCTCGAACTGCGCATTCGTCATGAGGACCTCGCCGCGCAGCTCCACGCTGACCGGCTGGGACAGCGTTTCGGGCAGGCCTTCGACGGTTCCCATCGCGTGCGAGACGTCCTCCCCGGCCGTCCCGTCGCCGCGCGTGATCAGCCGGGTCAGCCGCCCGCGGGTGTAGCGGGCGGCGATGGCGAGTCCGTCGAGTTTCGGCTCGACGCAGAAGCGTTCCGCCTCGTGTCCGATCCGGCGCGCCAGCGAGGCCGTCCAGGCCGTGAACTGCTCGGGCGAGAACACGTTGCCCAGGCTCAGCATGGGCACCGTGTGCGGCACGTCGCCCTCCACGGCACCGCCGGCGACCTTCCCGGTCGGCGAGTCGGGCAGCACCTGATCGCGATGATCGGCCTCCCACGCGGCGATGCCCCGCACCAGCCGGTCGTAGGCGTCATCGTCCAGCGGGGAAGTGCCGTCCGCGTAGTAGGCGGCCGCGGCTTTCACCACGGTCTCGACCGCCTGCGCGTAGGCAGCGGCATCCACGATCTGCGCAACTGGTGTGGTCATGCCCGTCATCCTGCCTGCCACCACTGACATTGCTACTCGTAGCGGCTCCCGGCGGCCGTGGGCACCCACCAGAGTCCGCCTGTCGACAAGCGGGCGCCGGCCCGGCCGGTCGGAGAGGACGCGCAGCGGCCTGACACCTGCCGCGCATCCTCCCCGGCCGCCGTGAACGGTGGGGCGTCACAGCCGCAGGAACAGATACAGCGCGGCCCACGCGCCCAGGCCCAGGGACAGTGCAGGGACGAGCGCGGGCGCTTGCGCGGCGACGAGGACCACAAGACCGGAGCCGAAGAGAGCGACGGCGAGGGCGGTGCGGTTGTCGGGGGCAGGGGACACGGACGGCCTCCAAGGTGTCGGTGCGGCCGGCCGGTTGGCGAGCCGCAGCGACTTTGGAGGGCCAGGGGGTTAGCCATGCAATTCCGTGCGGTTCCCCTGCAGGTCGGTCAGTCCTCAGCTGTCTCGTTGAGGATGTCAAAGGCGTTAGGCACGCTTTCGTCCCCTCCGTCCCAGGAGTGATGGGGGGCCTCCAAGGCACTCGGGGCGTCTTCGCCCCAGGGGTGCTGGCCCTTGGGGGGAACTGACGGCTGGGAGTGCGCCGACGGCTGCGGTTCCGGCGATTTCCGGGGCCGACCCCGGGGCGTTTCCGCAGGCCAGTGCTCGTTGAGCAGGTTCAAGAAGCTGTCTGGGTCGGCGACCAGGGCGTTGAGGCAGGCGACGACGAAGGCCTTCATCTCGCGGCCCCGATCGGTCAGTTCCTTCTGGGCGTCCGCTTTGAGTGGGGCGGGCGGTCGCACGGTCAGGGGTGGGTCGCGGTGCTGGCTACTCATACGGAGAACTTTCCATCAAGTGGCTTGCCACTTTCAAGGTCGGGGGCTACATTAAAAGTGGCAAGCCACTTTCTCTGAGGGGATTGCATGGACACCGACCCAGTCACCAGCGCCCAGAGCCGCACGGCCAGCGCGCTCAAGATCGAGTTCACCCCCGCACTGTCCGGAGACGCGGAAGTCGAGCCGGGCATCGGCTATCTCCAGCCCGGTGGCCTTGTCGTGTAGACCGGCTGGTCGTATCCGCGGCACGGTGAGGAGCCGGGACTGCGCCAGCACCCCGCCTACGAGGACAGCAGCGTCCAGTGCTGGCACATCTCCACCCCCTGCGGGCACCGCGCGACCCGCTTCCGCTACCTCACCCGACCCGAGGCTGAGGCCGCGGCCGCCCAAGTGACTGCCGCGTTGCCCGGGGGTGTGTGGCCGCGGGAGGCTGACACCGCGGCGCTGCTGCCGCTCGCGCTAGAGGCGTCCGAGCAGCCGGCGCTGCTGCCGCTCACCCACCGGGGCAAGCCCAGCTGGGGTTCCGGCTACGGCGGTGACCTCGCCAGCTTCTGGATGCCCGACACCCGGGACGAGTACGAACGGATGATCGCCGCGCACGGCCGGATCCCGAAGAACTGCCAGGCGTGCGCCCGGACCGTGCGCGCGCAGAAGAAGGCGGGCTGGGGGCTGCGGACGAACCACTGGCCCGTGTGGTCGGTGCACGGTCGCAGTGGCGCCGACCGCTACGTCCGTCCGCACTGCCCGTGCACCGTCTGCATGCGTATCGATGTGCGCATCGGGCCCGTCAAGCCCCTCACCGACGAGCACGGCGCCACGATCACGGGCTCCTGCGCCGTCTATCCCTGGACGGAAATGCGGTCCGTCATCGGCGCCGTGGAGCGGGAAGAGCGGCCCGTCGCCTGGTTCCGGCACTTCCTGCGCGATGCCGGGTGCGTGGTGATCGACGAACGTTCCGGCGTGGGCCTGTGGCCGACAGGCGTCCGGCACGACGACGCCCTGTTCTGCGAAACCGGAGAAACCGGAGCGCTCGATCTCGACGACATCACTCACGACTCCTGACGAGACCAGCCCGGCGCAACCAAGCCCTATCTGTCCACATCCGCGCAGTCAGCGTGGTGTGGGACCAGCCTCCTGGCGCAGCGCAACCAGCTTCCGGGAGGCACTCCGATGGCCAAAGGAGGAAGACGAAATGACGAACCACGACGTGGCCGTACCGGAGGTCGAGGTGGCCCGCTACGCGGCGCCGCGGGTCAGCGTTTCGCCGGTGACCCAGGTGATCTGGCCGGAGCCGCTCGACAAGCGTTCGATGCCCGGCCAGTACCAGAAGGTGCTGCTCGACACCCGGACCGGTGAGCTGCGGTTCCACGAGAACACGCGACACCTGGAGCCGTGGAACCCGGCCTGGAAGGCAACCAACGACGTGCCGCGCGAGACGTGGAACCGCTGGTACCCGGGAACGGGCTTCGCGCACAACGGTCCGCACATGTGGTTCGGGCCGGTACCGCAGTTACTGTCCTGGACGGTCGACTCCGGCGTCGAAGAACTGCCCTACCTGGACATCGCGGCCGCCAACGCACTGCTTCATGAGCTGACCCCTGTCGCGCAGGCCCTGATGGACGGCCTGTTCGACGGCGGTGGCGACCTCGACTGGTCCGCCGCCTCGGCCCGCGCCGGCCGCAACATCCGGCGCCTCGTCTCGGAGACCACCGACCGACGCTGGAATTCGCAGACTGGGACGCTCAACACGGCCGCCTGGCCGCTGGTGAGATCACCTCCACCACCGCGGAAAGAGCCCGGGCGGCCTGCGGAGGCTCCATCTGCTTCGAGGACGAAGCGGGCTTCACCCGGCGGCCGCCCAAAGGACGCACCTGGGGCCGGCGCGGCCGCACACCGGTCGTGACCGTCAGCGGGCGACGCTCGGGCCGGCTGTCGGTGGCCGGACTGATCGCGATGCGGCCCGGCTCCCGCACCAGGCTGTGTCACCGCCTGCGCACCCATCCCGCGGGCAAAGGCAAGCGCCGCAGCATGGGCGAGCGCGACTTCATCGCCCTGATCGACGGCACCCACCAGCTCCTCAAAGCGCCGATCGTGCTGGTCTGGGACCGGCTGAACACCCACGTCTCCCACGCCATGCGTGAGCTGATCGCCGAGCGGAAGTGGCTGACGGTGTTCCTGCTGCCCGCCTACTCACCCGACCTCAACCCGGTCGAAAGCGTGTGGGCACACGTCAAACGCAGCCTGGCCAACCTCGCCGTCGTCGCCCTCGACCGCCTGGAAACGCTCGTCCGCAACCGCCTCAAACGCCTCCAGTACCGGCCCGACACCCTCGACGGCTTCATAGCAGGCACCGGCCTGACCCTCGACAATCCAGCGTCACCTTGACGAGCCGAAGTCAGTAATTCAATTAGAGCCCATGTTCGATTTTCTGGGCAAGCGGAGACACACGGCAGCCGGGGAGCAGCAGGTGGGTGGTGAGCAGCCGCTCTCGCGTCTGGACGCGCTGCGTTTCGCCCGGCGCGTCGTCGAGCAGCAGGCCGTCCGGCAGCT
>NZ_JBITDA010000020.1:0-155510 GCF_044453765.1 Streptomyces sp. NPDC051636
CTGCGGAGCGGGCCAGGGTGCGGGGGCGCGGTCACGCCTCGCCTGCACGCCGGGCCGGCTCAGCGGCGAACGGTGAGTGGGGGACGGGGTGCGCATCCCGGCGGGTGGCGGCACACCGGGCCGGGTTTGGCGGCTGACGGCCGGTGGGGGGTGCGCATCCCGGCGGGTGGCGGCACGCCGGGCGGGAGTCGGCGGCTTGCGGCCGGTGGGGGGTGCGCATCCCGGCGGGTGGCGGCACGCCGGGCGGGAGTCGGCGGCTTGCGGCCGGTGGGGGTGCGCATCCCGGCGGGTGGCGGCACGCCGGGCGGGAGTCGGCGGCTTGCGGCCGGTGGGGGTGCGCATCCCGGCGGGTGGCGGCACGCCGGGCGGGAGTCGGCGGCTTGCGGCCGGTGGGGGGTGCGCGTTGGGTCGGTGGGTGGCAGCACACCGGGCCGGCTCAGCGGCTGCCGGCCAGCGGGTGGGCGCAATCGCGCCTCGCCTGCACGCCGGGTGGGGTTAGCGGCGAACAGTGAGTGGGGGTGGCGGGACCGCTCGCTCACGGTGAGTGGGGGTGGCGGGAGGAGCGGGAGGAGCGCGTTGGGTGGGTGGGGGCACGCCGGGCCGGCTTGGCGGCGATCGGTGGGTGGGTGGTGCGGTGCGCGTTGGGTGGGTGGGGGCACGCCGGGTGGGTTGGTGACTGGCGTCCAGTGGGTGGGTGCGATCGCTTCTCGCCTCCACGCCGGGGCGGCTTAGCGGTGAGTAGGTGGTGCGGTGCGGTGCGCGGTGGGCGGGCCCTGGGTCTCTGATTCCGGCAATTCGGGCACGGTATTGGTGAGTGGAGGGTTTGTCCCACCCCTGCTCTTCCGTGACCTGCGGTTTTGTGTCCGACCGCCGGGACAAACTCTCCACTCACCGTCACCGGGCTGGCGGGAGGGTGCGTGGTGGGGCTGGCGGGGCGCAATTGGAAGAATCGTGTCACGCCCATGCTCGCCGAGCTGCACCTTTGCCGTCCGTCCTTGGCTCCGATCCTCCAATCACTCGGCCACCGAGGCTGGTGAGACTGGTGAGGCTGGGTGACGACCTCGCCCCGCACCGCCCACCCACCGGCCGCCAGCCGCTAACCCCACCCGGCGTGCAGGCGAGGCGCGATCGCACCCCACCCGCTGGCCGTCAGCCGCTGAGCCGGCCCGGTGTGCTACCACCCACCGACCCAACGCGCACCCCCCACCGGCCGCAAGCCGCCGACTCCGCCCGGCGTGCCGCCACCCGCCGGGATGCGCACCCCCCACCGGCCGTCAGCCGCTAAGCCGGCCCGGCGTGCCGCCACCCGCCGGGGTGCGCACCCCCCACCGGCCGCAAGCCGCCGACTCCGCCCGGTGTGCCGCCACCCGCCGGGGTGCGCACCCCCCACCGGCCGCAAGCCGCCGACTCCGCCCGGCGTGCCGCCACCCGCTGGGATGCGCACCCCCCACCGGACGTCAGCCGCTAAGCCGGCCCGGTGTGCTGCCACCCGCCGGGGTGCGTACCCCCCACCGGCCGCAAGCCGCCGACTCCGCCCGGCGTGCCGCCACCCGCCGGGGTGCGCACCCCGTCCCCCACTCACCGTTCGCCGCTGAGCCGGCCCGGCGTGCAGGCGAGGCGTGACCGCGCCCCCGCACCCTGGCCCGCTCCGCAGCCGGCCCAAGGGCATGCTTGCCCCGGCCCCCGCTTTCCGGGCCGCTCGCTCGCTTCTTCCCCGTGCTGGAGCGGCCCGGGTCAAGGGTCGGCCGTAGGCCGATCGCCGAAGGCGACGCGGAGTGGAGCGAAGCGGAACGCAGCGCCCTTGACGCGGGCCGCGGAAGCACGACACTGCAAAGAAGCGAGTGGCCCCCACGGCAACCCCACCAATCGGCGGCCGGGCAGCTCACCTCTCCCCGCCCAGGCCGCAGGCAGTCGAACACCACGTCCGTCAACCGGTCCACCGGCTCCACGGACGCGTCCTGGCCACCGGCAAGCGCTTCGCTTACGACGTGGTGATGTTCGCCCGGGTCCGGGACGGCCTGATCACCTGGTCCCGCGTCTATTCCAACCCGCTCGCCGGCGCGATCGCCTTCGACTCGGCCGGCGAGTTCCTCACCGCTCTGGCCGACACCTAGCCCGCCGGCAACCCCTTGCGCGCGATCAGGAACGCCTGCGGTGTCGACTCGCCGATGTCGGTGTCCGGCTCACGCACCATCCGGGCCCGGAGTTCGAATCCGGACGCCTCCAGTAGCTCGGCCATGCGGTCGGGCTGGCGGCGGTGGAAGTCCAGGGACACCGGGTGGCCCCACGGCCGGTCCAGGTGGAGGGGGTCGTCGCCGACCTGAAAGGCCGTCAGGAGGTGGCCGCCCGGCGCCAGTACGCGGGCGAACTCGGTGAAGAGGGCGGGCAGTAGATCCACAGGGGTGTGGATGACCGAGTACCAGGCGACCACCCCGGCCAGGTCGCCGTCGGGCAGGTCCAGTTCCAGCATGGAGCCCTGCGAGAAGTGGAGGCCGGGGTGTTCGCGCCGGGCAAGTTCCACCATGCGGGGAGACAGGTCGATCCCGAAGGGCGACAGGCCCAGCGAGTCCAGGTAGGCCGTCAACAGCCCCGGCCCGCACCCGAGGTCGGCCACCCGTCCGCCCTCTCCGCCCTTCCCGATGAGCTCCGCGAAGCCGGTCAGCACCGCCCGGTCCAGCGGCCTCGCCGCCAACCCGTCGCGGAAGTGGGTGGCGTAGTCGTCGGCGATCGTGTCGTAGAAAACCCGGGTCGTGAGCAGGAAGTCGCTACCCGTACCCGTGTCCGTACCTGCACCCGTGTCCGTACCTGTGTCCGTATCCGTACCCGTCATGGCCGGGGACCCTAGCGCGCCCCACTGACAACCCACCGACTCTCGCCCCACCCCACCCCACGCAGCCCCCACCCCACCCCACGCAGCCCCCACCCCACCCCCACGCCAACCCGCAGCAGCCCCCTCACCTCACCCCCACCGACCGCAATATCCCCGTCACCCCCGCCGCCCCCAGCACCACCACCACGAACGGCGCCCTCCGCCACGCCAGCACGCCCCCCGCCAGCACCCCCGCCGGCCGCGCCGACCCCGCGAAGTCCCCGCCCTCGGTCAGCGCACCCGTCGCCAGCAGTGCGACGAGCAGGACGACCGCCGCCGCCAATGCCAGCTCCTGTACCCGGGCCGGGATCTCCACGCGCCCGTGGAGCACCGGGCCCACCAGCCGGAAGGCGTACGTGCCCACGGCCAGCGCCAGGATCACGGCGACCGTCGCGCTCATACGGCGGCACCCTTCATCCCGTACCCGTGGAGGACCAGCCCGCCCAGCGCCAGCAGCACGGGCACCCCGGCCGGGACCGCGGGCGTCACCGCGAGGGCCAGGGCCGCGCCGAGGAGGGCGGAGC
The DNA here is from genome assembly GCF_044453765.1 of Streptomyces sp. NPDC051636. Lineage (NCBI taxonomy): Bacteria > Bacillati > Actinomycetota > Actinomycetes > Kitasatosporales > Streptomycetaceae > Streptomyces > Streptomyces sp. NPDC051636. Next base: position 3,394 of record NZ_JBITDA010000020.1, read on the forward strand.
GCCGTACCGCGCGGTCCGTGCGCAGGGTGGGCAGGACCAGGGCCACGAGGACGGCGGGGAAGGCGGCGTCCAGGCCGTAGCGGGCGGTGTCGCCGAGGGCGCTCCCGGCGAGTGCGCCGGCCAGCACCCCGGTGTTCCACACGGCGAACAGGCCGAGCCCGGAGACCCAGAACGCCGTCCGGCGCCGTGCGGGGTCCGGCTGGGCGAGGGCGAAGGCGACCGTCTCGTCGGTCACCAGGTGGGCGCCGGCCAGCCGGGCCAGACGCCCCCGGCCGATGATCTCGGCGACCGCCAGGCTGAAGGCGGCCGTGCGGGTGTTGAGCAGCAGCCCGGTGGCCACCGCGGCCAGCGGGCCACCCCCGGCGAGCAGTACGCCGACCGCGCTGAACTGGGCCGACCCGGCGTACACCACCAGCGACATCACCACCGGCACCCACACCGGCAGCCCGCCGGCAACGGTGACGGCACCGAAGGACACGCCGACGATGCCGCTGGCCAGCCAGACGAGGGAGCTGTCCCGGACCAGGGGCGAGTGCCATGCCGACGCCCGTGTTCGGTTTGGCGAACGCATGTTTTCTACAATGGACAGTAGCTGGCTCGTTCGTCAAACAGAACGATCGTACCGACGGAGCGAACACCATGCCTGATACCGATACCGAGACCGATAGCCATACCGATAGCCATACCGATACCCCGCCCCCACCCGCCCCACCTGCCACACCCGCCCCGCCCGCCCGGCTCCCCCTCGACTGGATCGCCGCGTCCCTGCGCCGCGAACGCACCCGCGCCGGGCTGTCCCTCTCCGAACTCGCCAAGCGGGCCGGCATCGCCAAGTCCACGCTGTCCCAGCTGGAGGGGGCCGGTGGGAATCCGAGCATGGAGACGATCTGGGCGCTGGCGGTGGCCCTCCGGGTGCCGTTCAGTGCGCTGGTGGAGCCGCCCGCGCCGGCCGTGCAGGTGATCCGGGCGGGGGAGGGGCCGACCGTGCACTCCGAGCAGTCCAGCTATCTCGCCACGCTGCTCTCGGCGAGCCCGCCGGGCGCCCGGCGTGACCTTTATTACGTGTGGCTGGAGCCCGGCACCGTGCGGGATTCCGAGCCGCACATTCCGGGGACCGTCGAACACATCGTGGTGAGCGAGGGCAGGGTGAAGGCCGGGCCGCGCGGGGAGGCGGTCGAGCTGGGGCCGGGAGACTACATGTCGTACCGGGGGGACGTGCCGCACGCGTACGAGGCGGTCACGGCCGGGACCAGGTTCGTACTGATCATGCAGCACGTGTGAACGGGAGACGAACGCCCGGGAGAGAAAAGGCAGGAGCCCCGTCGCCGGATGGCGCGGGGCTCCTTGGGTACTGCTCTCAGACTGCGATCACAGGGTTGACGATCACACAGGGGTGACGTTCTCCGCCTGCGGGCCCTTCGGGCCCTGGGTCACGTCGAAGGAGACCTGCTGGTTCTCTTCGAGCGAGCGGAAACCCGAGGCGTTGATCGCGGAGTAGTGAACGAAGACGTCGGGGCCGCCGCCTTCCTGGGCGATGAAGCCAAAGCCCTTTTCGGCGTTGAACCACTTAACGGTTCCGGTAGCCATAAGCCCTCCTTGGGCCCAAAGGGTTGCCCTGCTCCAGAACCCTGCAAGCGTGAAAGCAAGTGCCGCACAACTGCATACGTCTGAAAACGACTAGAGCCCGCGGTTACATGCTCCGCAGGCTCTGTACTGCAAGGGAAACCAAACTGCAACTTGCGGCGAGCCTAGCACGTGGGCAGCCGAAAGCAATAGAGGTCAAGATCACGTCACTCGGACGTTTGACGGCCGGATGGCCGAGTTGACGGCAGGGCCGGGGCGAGCACCGTACCCCACGGGGTCTAGTCTCGCGATGTGGACAATTCTCGCACCCGGCCGCGCGTCGGCCACATCCAGTTCCTGAACTGCCTGCCCCTCTACTGGGGGCTCGCGAGAACCGGCACCCTCCTCGACTTCGAGCTGACCAAGGACACCCCCGAGAAGCTCAGCGAGCAGCTCGTGCGGGGAGACCTCGACATCGCGCCCATCACCCTCGTGGAGTTCCTGCGCAACGCGGACGACCTGGTCGCCTTCCCCGACATCGCCGTCGGCTGCGACGGTCCGGTGATGTCCTGCGTGATCGTCTCGCAGGTCCCCCTCGAGCAGCTGGACGGCGCCCGGGTCGCCCTCGGCTCGACCTCCCGCACCTCCGTCCGCCTCGCGCAGTTGCTGCTCGACGAGCGCTACGGCGTCCAGCCCGACTACTACACCTGCCCGCCCGACCTCAGCCTGATGATGCAGGAGGCCGAGGCCGCCGTACTGATCGGCGACGCGGCGCTGCGGGCCAACCTGCACGACGGGCCGCGCTACGGGCTCGACGTGCACGACCTGGGCGAGCTGTGGAAGGAGTGGACGGGGCTGCCGTTCGTCTTCGCGGTATGGGCCGCCCGGCGGGACTACCTCGAGCGCGAACCGGACATCACCCGCAAGGTACACGAGGCCTTCCTCGCCTCCCGCAACCTCTCCCTGGAGGAGGTCGGCAAGGTCGCCGAGCAGGCGGCCCGCTGGGAGGCCTTCGACGAGGCGACCCTTGCGGAGTACTTCACCACCCTCGACTTCAGCTTCGGCGGACCGCAGCTGGCGGCGGTCGCGGAGTTCGCCCGCCGGGTGGGGCCCACGACCGGCTTCCCGGCGGACGTGAAGGTGGATCTGCTCCAGCCCTAATCACTACGCTGCTGGCAGCCAGGCGTACGGGGGAGAGGGGACGCCATGCAGCCGCTCGCGGCCGACGAACCTGCCGTCATCGGGCCCTACCGGCTGCTCGGCCGGCTCGGCGCGGGCGGGATGGGACGGGTCTACCTCGGCCGCAGCGCGGGTGGCCGCACGGTCGCGGTCAAGATCGTGCACCCGCACTTGGCGCTGGACGCGGAGTTCCGCGCGCGTTTCCGGCGCGAGATCGAGGCCGCGCGGCGGGTCGGCGGCGCCTGGACGGCGCCGGTCCTGGACGCCGACCCCGACGCGGCCGTGCCGTGGGTCGCCACGGCCTACGCGGCGGGCCCGTCCCTCGCCGCGGCGGTCGAGGCCGACGGCCCGCTGCCCGCGCCCTCGGTACGGGTGCTGGGTGCGGGCCTCGCCGAGGCGCTGACCGCCGTACACGACCTGGGCCTGGTGCACCGGGACGTCAAGCCGTCCAACGTCCTGCTGACCCTCGACGGCCCTCTGCTGATCGACTTCGGCATCGCCCGCGCCACCGACGGCACCGCGTCCCTGACCTCCTCCGGCGTCTCCGTCGGCTCGCCCGGCTACATGTCCCCCGAGCAGATCCTCGGCAAGAGCGTCACCGGCGCGGCGGACGTCTTCTCCCTCGGCGCGGTCCTGGCGTACGCGGCGACCGGCGAACCGCCCTTCCCCGGGGACTCGTCGGCCGCCCTGCTGTACAAGGTCGTCCACGAGGAACCGGAACTCGGCACGCTGGGCGGGGAACTCCGGGAGGTCACCGAGGCCTGCCTCGCGAAGGACCCCGGCCGGCGTCCCAGCCCCGCCGAACTGGCCCGGCGACTGGCCCCCGACGGCGCGGCCCGCCTGGTCGCGGGCGGATGGCTGCCGGGCCCTCTGGTCGAACAGGTCAGCCGCAGCGCCGTACAGCTGCTGAACCTGGAGGCCGCGGAGGCGGTGCAGTCCGGGCCGGTGGGGTTCAGCAGTCCCTCGGTGGGCGGGGCGTCGGGCGTCGGGGGTGGGGAGTTCGGGGCTGTGCCCGGGGTGGCCGGCGCCCCCGACCCGGTCTCCATGCCCGAGCCCCGCGACGCGCCCCCGCCGCCCTTCGAGCAGCGGCCGGGCAAGGTCTCGGTCACCATGGCGGCCACCTCCACTCCGGGCGAGGGAGGCCGCGGGCGCCGGGTGAGCTGCACGCTGGCGCTCGCCGTCGCGGGGGTGCTCGCGGGGGCGGCCGTGGGACTGGGGTTCCTGATCCGGCCGATGACCGGTGACGGTGACAACGACTCCGCCGGGGGCAGCGCCTACTCCCAGGCGCCCACCGGTACCGCCGGCGCGATCGACGGCACCGTGCCCGGTGCCGGGCCCAGCTCCGTGGGCGAGAGCGAGTCCAGCGGCGTCGCCACCCCCGTGGACGCCACCGTCCCCGCTCGCTACCTCGGCACCTGGGAGGGCCAGGCCACCGCCCTCGACGGCAACCTGGCCATCGGCACGTTCCGGATCACCGTCCACCGAGCCGGCGCCGGCGAGGAGTTGGGCCGGCTGCGGCAGACGGATCAGCTCGGCGGCGTCTGCACCGACGTACTGACCCTGAAGAAGGTGACGAGGACGCAGATCGTCGCCACGTCCGTCGGGGCCGAGGACAACCACGCCGGCTGCGACCCGGCCGCCCACACGATCCGGCTCACGCCGGTCGGGGACGACCTGAAGTACACCTCGGACAGTTCGGCGGAGGGGAACCCGGTCTCGCGGATGTCGCGGGTCAAGTAGCGGGCGGGGCCTTGCGGTCGGTGAACTTGACCAGGGCGACGATCAGCAGTGCGGCAGTCACCAGCGTGGCCAGCAGGCCCACCGCCCAGATCCACGGGTAGTGTTCGTGCACCCAGCAGGAGTGGCCCCTGCTGTAGCACTCGGAGTCCCAGTGCCGCCGGCGCCTGGGCCGGGTGGTCTCCAGGATCACCAGGGACAGCAGCCAGCAGGCGGCGAACCCGGGCAGCGCGGCGGCGGCCCAGGCCAGCGAACGGACCTTGCTAGCCTTCCACTTCATCCGGGTGAGCGGCGTGATGAAGGCGGCCAGGGCGAGCGGTACCACGGCACCGACCGTGACGGCGAAGACGTAGGCACCACCCGGCCACCCGGGCGCCACCTCGCCCCACACCCGACCGCCCCAGCTTTCTTCCGCCATGGCCAGCGGCACCACGAGCGCCACCGCGGCCAGGATCATCAGCAGGAAGAAACCGCAGCCACTCCAGTCGCGCTTCTTCGCCCGCTCCTCGGCCGACCGCCGACCCCGGTGCTCGTACCGCAGCGCGGCCGGCGCCGCCCTCCCCCGCTTCGGCTTCGCCGACCCCCCGCTCATCCCGGGATCACCACCGTCCGCAGTTCCCCGTCCCCGAGGTGCAGCATGCCCTTGCCGGGCACCACCTGCCCGCCGACCAGACTGCGGTTCAGCCGTACGCCGATGAGGTCGCCGCTGGAGGTGTCCTGGGGGGAGAGCAGGATGCCGCGGCGGCCCTTCTTGGCGTCGACCTGCCAGCCGGAGAAGCCGCTGCACACGTCCTCCTCGTCACCGGCGATGACGAGGGCGAGGCCGCGCTCGGCGCCGCGCGAGACGATCTTCTTCAGGTGGCTCTCGGCGTCGCAGTCCTCGAGGATCTCGCCGTCGTCGACGAGTACGGCGACGGGCTCCTGCGGCGTCGCCGAGTCGATGACCTCCTCGAAGTCGTCCTCGTCGATGTCGTCGCCGGTGAAGACCTTCAGGACACCTTCCGTGCCGTCGAGCCCGCGCAGCGGCGACTGGCGGGGGGCCGCGACGACCAGGCGTACGCCCTGCGCGAGGAAGGACTGGGCGAAGTTCATCAGCACCGTCGAGCGGCCGGACTTGGCCGGGCCCGCGATGACGAAGGCCGGCACGCCCTCGGCCAGGTCCGGGCCGAAGCCGACGATCTCGTCGCCGCCGATGCCCGCCAGCGCCCACAGCCGGGACCGGGAGGCCTCCGGGTCGCGCATCTCCCAGGCGTCCGGGAAGGAGATGCGGCTGGGCAGGCTGTCGACGCGGAAGGGGCGCCGGGAGCGGGGCACGGAGGCGTCCCGGGCCGTCGCCGCCTCGCCGATCGCGGCGATCGCCGCCGCCTGCCCCTGGCCGGTGGTGTCCTGTGTCAGCAGCGCGAACTGCGTCTCCGTACCGGACTCGTTGCGGAAGGCTCGGCCCGGCGGGATCTCCTCCGGGACCTTGCGGGCCGGGATGCCGAGCGTGGCGAAGTCGCTGCGGTCGGCGAGACGCAGACCGTACTTGTCCTCGGTGAGCGTGGCGATGCGGCCGACGAGCAGCGTCCGGTCGCCGGTGAGGACCAGATGGATGCCGACGCTCGCGCCCTCGCGCATCATCGTCGTCAGCTCGTCCGTCAGCGACCCGTGGTCGATCTCGCCGAGGGTGGGCACCCAGCCCTCCCACCGGTCGAGGAGTACGACGATGTGCGGCAGCCGCTCGTCCTCGGGCGCCGCGGCCCGCTGCTCGCCGATGTCGGCGTAGCCCTTCTCCGCCAACAGGTCCTGGCGCCGGGAGAGCTCACCCTTGAGCCGGTTGACCAGGCGGACCACCCGCTCGGTCTGGTTCCGGCCGACGACCGCGCCGCAGTGCGGCAGCCGGGTCAGCGCGTTCAGCGCGCCGTTGCCGCAGTCGATGCCGTACAGGTGGACGTCGGCGCAGGAGTGGGTGCGGGCCAGGGAGCCCGCGATGGTCCGCAGCACCTGGGAGCGGCCGCTGCGCGGCGCGCCGCCGATCATCAGGTGACCGAAGGCCGAGAAGTCGACCACGACCGGACGGCGGGTCTGGTCGGCCGGCAGGTCCTCCACACCGTACGGGGCGGGCGGCAGCTTGCCCGGGCCCAGGGCCGGGGCCGTCACCGGGGTCTCGATCTCGTCGAGCAGCAGCGTCTCGGAGAGCGCGGGCAGCCAGGGGCTGTGCTGGGCGGGGATGCCGAGCGTCCGGTTGGCGTCCCGGACCGCGTCCACCAGCACCTTGAGGTCGGTGATCTCCTCGTCCTCCCGCGCCTCCGCCTTCGGCTTCACCAGCGCGGCCCGGCCCAGGTCCTCCCAGGCCAGCTCGCCCACCCAGGGCGCGAGGGCCGCCGGGTCCGCCGCACCGGGGCGACGCCCACCGACGCGGCCCGACTGGAACGGCACGAGGGAGGCGTGACCGAGGCGGACGTACGCCCGGCCCGGGGTGCTCTTGGAGATGTGCCCGGCCTCCGGCGAGTCGATGACGTCCGTCGACTCGCCGCCGTCCGTCACGCGCAGGGCGATCCGGAGGTTGGTGTTGGCGCGGATCTCGGGCGACACGACACCGCTGGGCCGCTGCGTGGCGAGGAGGAGATGGATGCCGAGGGACCGGCCTCGCTGGGCGATGTTGACGAGCCCGGTCACGAAGTCGGGCAGGTCGCGCACCATGGACGCGAACTCGTCGATGACGATGAGGAGTCGGGGAACCGGCGCATGCGACGGATCCCGCCGCACGAGGTCCTGGTAGTCCTCGATGTCCTTGGCGTCGGCGGCGGCCAGGATGTGCTCGCGCCGCTTCAGCTCGGCGCCCAGCGACTCCAGGGCGCGTTCGACGAGATGGGCGTCGAGGTCGGTGACCATGCCGACGGTGTGCGGCAGCTTCACACAGTCCTTGAACGCCGAACCGCCCTTGTAGTCGACGAGGACGAAGGTCATGTTCTCCGGCGTGTTGGCCACGGCCAGCGACGCCACGATGGTCTGCAGCAGCTCCGACTTACCGGAACCGGTCGTACCGGCGATCAGACCGTGCGGACCGTCCCGCCGCATGTCGATGCCGAAGGGACCGTCGTACGACTCACCGATCACCGCCAGCGTCGACTGCCCGCCCATCCGCCACCGCGCCACGATGGCATCGCTGGTCGGCGGCTCCAGCTCCAGCACGTCCAGCAGCCGGCTGGCACCCGGCAGCGCGGAGTCCTCGGTCTCACCACTGATGTCGCGAAGGGGGGACAGGGCGCGGGCGAGGCGCAGGCACCAGGCGGGCGAGACGAAGTCGGGCCGTACGTCCTTCAGGCGCTCCGCACCGGCTTCCTCGACGCGCAGCCGCAACTCATGGCTGGTCTGGGCCTGTTCGGGCTGGGCGGCGGCGTTGGTGTGCCAGGCCTGGAAGGAGGGGAAGCCCCCCGCGACCTGCTGCTGCACGGGCTGCTGGGCGCCGGCGCTGTCGTACTCGCGCGCCTTGGGCTCGGCGACGACGAACGCCTGGCACTCGCCCGGCAGGAACCGCTCCTCGGCGTCGAGGCAGACGGCGTACATGGAGACGGCGGGCCCCTCGCGCAGCAGCCGCACCGCGCCCGGCAGGGACCGCAGCCGCCGCGACCCGTCCCACACGACGACGATGTCCGGCTCGCTGAAGGAGACGCCCTGGCCGCGGTTCTGCTCGGCGGCCTTCTTGCGGGCGTCGAGGATCTGCGTCAGCTCGCCGATGCGGGCGCCGACGGTCTCGGCGTCGGTGCCGATGAGAACGTTGACGTCCTGGCCGCCGCTGGGCCGGGCGTGCGGCAGCCACCGCACCCAGTCCCAGCTGTCCTTGGCGGTGTGCTCGCTCAGTACGTAGAACTGCACGTCCATCGGGCTGTGCAGCGCGGCGGTCTGCGCCACGGCCCACCGCCCGAGCGCCCGGGCCGAGTCACCCGGTCCCGCCATGCCGACGACGCCGAGGGCGCGCAGGGACAGAGCGACCGGGGCATCCTCGATGTACCAGGTGACCTGCCGCCGGTGGTCGTCCTGTTCGGGGTCGTCGAGGACGACTTCGGAGGGCATCCGCCCCGTACCGACACGCAGGAGCAGGTGGTCGCGGTCGGTGCGCCGCCGCTCCCACAGCCTGGTCCGGGGTCCGGTCCCGAGGGAGAGGACGGTGGCGGGATCGGGAACGGCGTTCCGCCGGTCCTGCCGCTCGGCCGTCAGGGCGTCCTGGGCGTCCTTCTCGATCCGCTCCTTCTGCTCCTTGTACTCCTTGACCTGCTTCGCATGGGACTTGCGCCCGTGCTTCTTGTCCATGAAGTAGTTGGCGAAGAGCATGATGGGGCTGAGCCCCGCCATGATCAGGTAGTACCAGCGATGGAAGATGAGCACGGACACGACCGACCCGACCAACGGCGTCAGCGCCATCAGCCAGGGCAGCGGCCGGGCCTCGTACTCCCGGGGCGGCGTCGGAAGCCGGAACTTGGTCTGCCGCTCGGGCGGACGCAGCCGGGGCGGCCGGTTGTAGTCGAGCCCGATTCCGTCCTCGGACCACTTCAGGGCGGCGTTGGGCGGGGTGTAACGGGCTAGTTCGAGAAGGGTGTTGCCGACGGCTATCTGCGCGCCGAGGGGCCACTCGTCCCCGTCGATCTTCTGGCCGTCGAGGGTGACGCCCGCCTTGTCCTGATGGACGGCGACCCGGCAGGTCCCGTCGGTTGCGACTGACAACGTCAGCGCACGGGCGTCGACTTCCGGATCGTCGATACGGACGTACGAGGCCGCCCCGCTGCCGATGTCGTACCGCCCGACCCCGAGCCGGTGCACGAACCCCGCGGCGGGCCCGCCGGCGACGCGCAACTCGACCAGCCCGGTCGGCTCACCGGGCAGACACCCGGCGGGATCCTGCAGACTGACCACGGCCCCTTCGCGCAACGGCGACCCGACGAGGGTGGCGCTCGGATCGACGGCGTACCCGTCGACGTACACCTGGGGGCTGTTGCGCATGGAGGCCGGAAGGCTCTGCCCGATGGGAATGACCTGAGCACCCCCCTGGCCCACCTGCTTGGCGAGCTCCTGGGCGATGTCCCCCACGGTGGACTCGGGATCGGCGTCGAGCACGACGTCGGCCGAGCCCCCGCCGAACGGGTCGACGACGGTCAGAGTCAGGCGCACGCTCGTCCTCCCCAGGCCTGTGGCCGTCTCCGCCATGCATTCCCCACGCATCCGCCACGCAGGTCACAGTGCAACAGTGCAAGTGACGATATCCGCTCTTCCCGAAGGCAACGAACCCTGTTACCGATCGGGGATGTGACACCTCAGGCCACCCCCGTAAGCTGCTGCCCCGAGAGTGAACAGGGAGCCACGGGGGTTGGCCCTGCGGCGTTTTGAAGAGGGAGCGGCTTCATGGCCAAGGACCTTGACGTCACATACCAGGACATGCGCGATGCTGCCAAGCATGTCGTGAAGGAGAAGGAAAAGATCCACGAGAAGCTCGACGCCCTCCGCAAGTACATCGCCAACCTCGTCGAGTCCGGCTACGTCACCAAGAGCTCCTCCAAGGCCTTCGACGAGAACTTCGACGAGTTCGTCCGCGGCGCCAAGGACACGGTCGACGGTCTGGACGGCATGGGGGACTACCTCACCAACGCGGCGGACAAGTTCGAGCAGATCGACGACGAGCTGGCGAAGGCGGCTCGGAGCAAGTAACGGCTGCCTGACGGACGTTGGAGGCGGTGCGGCGGGCTCAGGCCTGCTGCACCGCTTCGTGTTCAGGCACGGTGAAAACGCTCTGCGAGCCAAGAAAGCGACCACGAAGAGCGGGGTGACGAATGCCGCGAAGAAGCCCGGCCAGAAGGCTGTGACCAGCGCGGCGGGCGAGAGGCGGAACGAGACTCCCAGCGGCTGCGTCAGCCCCCGCGAACGCGCGGTGTGTCATGGATGGCGGATGGAAATGCACAGCAGAGCGAGGTTCACGGCCCACACGATTCCCCGCTGCAGCCAATAGAGGACGCCTTGAAGGGCTGGGGGAGTCCGGCGGCTGGGGCAACGATGAAGACGGACGCCGAACCGCTGATGAGGCACAGTCCGGCACGCGCGATCACGCCAACACCGAGGCGGTCCAGCAAGGGATCACGCTCATTCGCTGATGCTGATCCAGATGCTCCGGGCGAAGTCGTCAATCGCGTCGAAGGATGCTTCCAGGATTGCCGGGTCGTCGTAATGGCACTTGAGGAGCAGGTCGACGTCGTGTGCCGGATCGTTCCAGGCGTAGGCGACGGAAAGCATCAGTCCGCCGTCGGGACCCGTCCAACTGCGCAGGCAGCGCAGGCCCTCGCCGAAGTGGGGAGAGACGAACGGGGTGGTCTCGACGCGCTGACTTGCCGCCGCCGCCGTGGGGTCCGGTTCTGCCAACATGCTCAGGTGCAGGGCGCTGTGTTCCTCATCGCAGGCGAACTGCTTGGTGAAGAAGACCAGCGGGGCGGCCTGCGGAGGAATGGGGCCGAAAAGGAACGCCTGATCGGCTTCCACGCGGGTGTGCAGCATTGCGGCCGAGCCCTCCAGGAACTTCTTCATCTGCCGCTTCTCCCGCCAGGTGAGCTTCCGTTGGTGAAGGCGAGAACTTGCTTCGAGCTGCAGGTCCAGCCACTGCGCGAACTCCGAGCTGGTGCCGCCCAGCGGCATGTGGAACCACATGGCCGGGTTGGAGTCGGTTTTGACGATCCTCATGGGTAACTCCAGCGGAAGGTGGTCATCACGGCGTCGAAGAGTTCGACCAGGGTCTCGGTGAACTCGACGTCCATGTCAGCGGCGATCAACGTGCTGAACGAGAACGTGAGCCACTGGGCGGGGGCGCTGTGCGGTATCGGCACGGTGTACTGCACCCGCCACGACGGCACCTCGACTCCCCTGTCCGGATCGGCAAGCAGCTTCCGAAACGTGCGCACGGCCGTCGTTCCGTCGAGTTCCCGGGCCGAGGCGTCTTCGGCGCCACGAACGAGATCGTTGAGTACGGCCTCGGGATCCACATGCCCCGTAGGTGCCCCCAGTGGCTCGGAAGCGATGAAAGAGGCCGGGATGATCATCCCATGGATCCGCTCGACGGGTAGGTAGAGCGTCAGACCACTGGCTTTGCGCGCCTGCCGGACGCTCTCCTTCAGCTCCCTCATGAGCCGCAGCCGGGCTCTGGGGATGTCGTCCTTGGGGAAACCGGCAGGGAGTTGGGATACCGATTTCCCTACGATCCGATGGATGGCCTCTTTCGTTCCTTTCTGGAGCGGGATGGTGTCCCATCCGGGCGGCGGAACGATATTGAAACCCGTGGGGATGCGGATGGGTTTCGCGGAGTTCTCAGTAAGTGACACTGCGGTTCCGAATCTTCTCCGCGACCCATGTCGCGCCGACCAGCACGGTGAACAGTGGAGCTCCGACGATTCCCGGCCAGAAGGAAGTGACGAGACTGGGCAAGAGCAGAGCCCAGCCCATGGCGAGGTCACGCGTCAACAGCGGGGGCCGCTTGCTGGGCGTGGGGTTCTTGATCAGGATCCACAGGAGATGGAGCAGACACCCGGACAGGGCAACCCAGTAGATCCAGAAGAGGACCTGGCGGCCGGACTCGGGGACCAGAACCGCGATCACGATCAACGGGAAAATGGACGCCAGCGCGCCGATGATGGTCACACGCACTCTGAAATTCGCGCCGGTACCCAACTGCTCTTTGAGGGACTCAGCCATATCTCCTGCTTTTCCTGTCGCGTTTCTCGGTGTTCCCGACGGGCACCTTCGTTTTCACCAGTGAGTATCCGAAGCGGGCATCCAACCGCTCTCCTTCCATGTGTTGTAGCCGTCGTTGTACGGCTTATCGCCGGGGAGGAGATGATGTTCGGCGAGCCAGCCAACGGAGTCGCTCTTGCTCAGTGACTTGTCGACGACGTCGACGCCCATGCCGCCGTATGCGGCGAACATGGACGCGGCATAACCCGCATGTCCGATCTTGGAGGCTCCCCCGGCGACGGCGCCCGGGAAGACACCCTTGTTGGCGCGGAGCTGGCCGAACAACCCAGCCGCCTCGTCGTCCCCCAGGTGCAGCCACTTGGACACCGTGGACACCTCGGTCGCGCCCTTGGCGACCAGACCGGTGTCTCTGGAGATCTTCTTCAGGGTGTAGTTGCGAAGGTCCGAGAAGAACTTCCGGGACACATCGTCCTGGGCGTTCGCCATAGCCTTACTCAGGTCGTTCAGCATGCCCTTGTGTGACCGGAGGCCCGCCTTCAGACCAGCGGTTCGGGTGCTCTGGGCAGCTGCGCTGGTGACCTTGTTGGCGCCCTTGAGAGCGGCGAGCCCGCCTCGGCCGATTCCCATCAGCAGCAGGCCGCCGACATCGAAGGCCAGGTCGGTCCAGGATGCGTCACCTGATGCGACCAGCAAGGATCTGGTCAGGATGGTCAAGATGGCGATCCCTAGTACAAGGAAGTTCAGCACCGGAATCCAGATGGCGACGATACCGGCAATGGTCGCGACCCACCCCAGTCCGTCAAGGACGGTCTTTATCCAGTCCGCGTTGTCGTGGACCCAGCCCTTGACGTTGTCCCACCAGCTGTCCTTGATGACATCGTTCAGCTGCTCACCGATCTTGCGCGCATAATGCTCTGCGCGGTCGTCACGGTCTCCCGTGATGCGATCCAGCTGCTCCCGGTACTTCCGCAGCGGATCATGGTCCTCGCCGCTTTCCGAAGGAAGCGGAGTGTCCTTGTCGCCGGAACTGTTCTCGGCCTTCTCGGCCTCCAGCTCCTCCTGCTCCTTCTTGGCGTTGGCCAGCACCTTGTCGGCGTCGGACTGGAAGTCCTCCAGTTCGTTGGCCCAGTTCGTCAGGTGACCATGTACGTGTTCGTATCGTTCAGCGACCTCACGTAGATGCTTCTCCAGGACCTCTGACTCGTCGCGCAGCTTGCCGGCGTACTTTCCCTTGAGTTCGTTGTCGTTCTTGATGCCGCGAAGCAGTCTTGCCTGTTCACGGAGGCTCTCCGCGACCGAGACCATGTGCTTCACCTCGTCGCGGATCTCTTCTGGGTCGCCCGGCACCGGGTCGGAGTCGGCGAGCGGATGCCAGTCGCGGGGACGCGGCTTCGAGGATGCGCTCACTGCTTCTTCTTCCTCGCCTTCCGGAGCTCATTGGCGAGTTGGGCGTCCAGCCCCGTGAAGCCGTCGATGGTGGACTTCACCAGTTGCCCGACCGTTTCGACGCTCTGAAGCATTTTGGCGCGGTAGTCGTCCCAATTGTCGACGAAATCATCCATCTTGTCGGCGATTTTCCCGCTGCCCCAGTACGGCCTCATGTCATCTTTCCGATGATTGAGGTTCTTGAGCTCCTTCTGGATGCTCTTCAGCCGGGACTCCGACTCGACGAGGAGGTCGACGTTGACGATGAGGTCCGAGTCATCTGCCATGAAGGTTGATCAGCCCTCCCGTGCCGGGTCTGGGCAGGAGGCGGCAACAGCGGGCAAAGGGTGCTTCATGGTTGCTCCCCGTGTGACAAAAGTTCAGTCAAGGACAATGACGTTAGCGGTGATTCCAGGGGTCTCGCCAGGCGGAGCTTCCCGTTGGAGTGGGGTGAGTGCCGCATCAATTGGGACGAAACGTCCGTTGCGGCGGTGGAGAGCAGGCCGACCCCCAAAATCACAGCGAGAGGAGGGAAGGGACGAGGCCAGGGCGCCGATGCACACCGAGAAGCCGTACGCCCCGCCCGCCCATGCCTCGGCCGCCCACTGCCAGGTGCGTTCGCCTCGGAGACTGTCGATGGCAGCCAGCCAGGTCACCCTCGTTGTTCCAGCAGCCGCTCGTAGCGCCCCTCGGGTACCGCGTTACCTGTTGACCGCCTGCACCTCCTGCACAGTGACGTCCTGCGTGGCCCCGAACGTCCCGTCGGGCAGGTCACCGCCGGTGCCGCCACTGCCGGTCCAGCTGATCTGCCAGGTGATGGTCACCTTCAGTTCGTACGTGCCGTCGCCGGAGGAGCGCAGGTACTTGATGCCGCAGGGCGGGGTCTCGTCGGCCTTGCCCTTGGAATAGGGCTCGCCGATGGAGCCGTCGGCGTTGATGGCACACTCGCCGGATGCCGGGTAGGTCTCGGCGTCGCTGGTACCTGGTTCGAGTTTGAGGGCGATCGGTTTCGCAGTGGTCGTCGCCTGGATGTTGAGACCGCCGGCGTTGAGGGAGGCGGTCACGGAGACGTCCTTGAACTTGGCCTTGTCGAGCCAGGACCAGGTGGGGAGGTTGACCTTGGTGGTGTTCGCCGGGGCGAGCGTCACCTCGGTGGTCGGCAGTTTGACGCGGTTGTAGGCGAGCTCCGCGAGCACCTTCGGAGTGACCGCGTTGGCGACAGGCGGTGTCTCGCCGTTCTCGACCCAGAAGGGCTGCTTGTCGCAGGCTTGGGCTTCGGGCTCCATCCAGCGGTCCTCGTCAACGACGGCAACCCACCAGTTGCCCTCGTCCTCCTTGTCGAGGTTGTAGTTCTTGTACGTCCCGTCCTTGTACTCGTTACGGAACATGCCGACGGCAGCCTTCGCGTAGCTGTGCTGGCCCGGCGTGTTGATCGTGTCGTTGTACATGTCCTCGACGTACTTGGAGAACTCCTGGGCACTTCTGGGTTCGTACCAGCACGCGGGCGGGGTCCAGTTGCCCACGGGCATTACGTTTCCGCCGCCACTTTTCGTGGTGCCACCCGTGGAACCGCTGAACGTGACCCTGGAGACGATGCTGGTCCCGTCCCGCTTTCCGCCGGTCTCCGTCTTCTGGCCGTTCGATTTGCCCGGCGTGCCCCATCCGAATGCCGTGCTGGGCAGGAGCGCCAGAGCTCCAGTGGCCACTCCCACCGCGAGCCAGGAGAGCTTGAACCTCAGGGCGTGCACGCCTTGTTCCCCCGTTCCGACCGGAGCTTCGTGGTCTGCCACACGCCCTTGTCGTTCAACTCCAGACGCGTGCTGTAGAGCACGTAGGAGTCGGACGTGGCCGGCACCTTGTCGACTTTCTTGGTCTTCCGGTTCTTGTTGAACGCCTTGCTCTCGTCCGCGCAGTACGAGACGCCGGCCGACTTGTCGTCGAACACGCTGATCCTGGCCGCGTAATAACGAACCGATCCCGAGTACGTGAGGCCCGCGTCGACGATCGACTCGACCCAGTCCTGGCTGCCTGCGAGAGCCGTGGCTGTCTGATAGAACGACAGGGCCGGGGACCGGGGGTCGCCCCGCGTGACGGCGTACGTCACTGCGGTCTGGGCCCTTCCGGCGTCCGCCAGGATCGCGTCCTTCGCAGAGTCACCAGTCTTCCAGCCCTCGAAGGTTTCCTTGACATCGCTCGGCAGCGTCATGTCGGGACGGTGGTCGTCACCTGCTGATGTGCTCGGCGAGGCGGAGGCTGTCGAGTTTTCTGCACCCGCACCGGCGATCTTGTCGTTGTCCTTGGAACCGTCAGCCCCGCCGCACGCCGCCAGCAGGAGGCATGCGGTTGCGGCAAGCGCGGCAGCAACGGGCAAAGGGCGGCGCTTCACAGTGGGCTCCCCGTGAGACGTAGACGCGGTTGTGGGCAATGACGGTATCGGTGGGGCTGATGGTTCCGCCAGGCTGGCTGCGCAGTTCTCGATCGCGAACTTACGACTGGTCACCCGAGTTTCGCGCTCTGCGCCGTCACCACCACCTCGGGCAGCTGGGCGTCGCTGGGGGTGGCCTTGGCGATGGCGATGCCGTTCACGGAGCAGTAGACGCCGATGACGTCGGCGTTGCGGACGACCTCGGTGTGCATGGTGTGGCTGGCACCCCGGAAGGACATCGTGGAGTGTTCGGCGGCGAGGGAGCCGTACACCGTCGTGCCGCCGTTCACCCGAGTTCTCCTTTGCGGTTCTGTCGCGTGGGGGCAGAGCGAACAGAGCACGTTACTAGTCCAGCAACCCCCGTAACACGTGAGACAGCTCCGGCAACCGTGCCCCCGCCGCCTGCGTCCGGGCCACCGCTCTGACGTACGCCGCCGGCCGGGGCCGTCAACTGTTGGGCAGGGGCTGCCGCAGTAGGTAAGTGTGGAGATCACTGCGGGGTTCCTCGGTCTCGACGCGCAGCCAGGATCCGTCCCGGAAGCGGATCAGTACCATCCGCGTTTCGAACTCACCGAAGAACGGGTCGACAAGGGTTGCCTCCGTGGCGGGAAGACGGGCGACGATCTGCATGCGCTTCACGCGTCCCACGGTGACGCGCTGCGGCGGAGCCGCCAGAACGATCCCGTCCTGGGTCGCGAGGATCAACCGCTGGTGGTGAGTGGAGTGGCTGTACCAACGCAACAGGAACTGACCGGCGTTGCCGTGCCAGTTCCCGTCGAAGACCCGGTCGAGGCCTCGCTCGGCAATGGTGGCGTCCCGGCGCTTGTCGCCCTCGTCCTGGACCCGCAACCGCTCCTTCTCGTCCTCGGTGGCAAGAGACCGCTTGACCGCTTCCTCCGCATTGGACAGAAGGGTCAGCAACATGAGGAGGGGCATGAACGGCACGGCGAGGACCGCTCCGGCCATGCCCAGTGGGCGCAGCCTTCCGGGGCGGAGCCGGGGAGTACCGGCGGCATGGAGGACATCCGCGGGGGGCTGCGGGATCTTGCCGATCGTGCACCATGCACCCGCTTCGGCGTGGATGCCGAGCCGTTGGGTTGCCCCACGCTGCTTGCCCCTGGATGTCACGTCAAGACTCTCCTTCGCCGCCGCGAAACAGGACCGGTGTGTCGGGAGCGTATCCGGCGCTGGGCGCACGTTGATGTCGGAGCGGCATGCCTCCGGCTACGGGCAGGCCGTCCGAAATCCCTGCGCTCAGCTTTGACATCACATACCAGAACGTCCTCGAAGGCCTTCGACGACAACTTCGACGATTTCGTCCGTGGTTCGCTCCCTCATCCGTGCCTCGTCAGTCGAGCGATCCCTTCGACACCTCCGGCATCGTGAACTCAAGCTACTCCCCAGCCGTTCATTCCGTGCTGCGAGAGCCATGACCTGGGCCACGCACGCGCACCACACCACAACGGCCGTGCTCGTGCGGGCCAGGCCGGCCGCGACGCGGGTCATCGAGCGGCGGGAGTCGGGGAAGGGCTGGAGAGCGGCGCCGGCGAGCGTTCCCTGGGCGGCGCCCGCGAACAGACCCCAGATCAGTCCGCCGGGCAGGAACATGGCGGGGAAGCCGGCGCGAGGATAGGCAAAGGCCAAGCCGCACAGCAGTCCCGCGAAGACGCCCAGGAGGCTGCTGGTGAGGATCGTGGCCGCGGTCAGCTGATCGCGGACCTGCGCCGAAAGTGTCCGGCCGCGCTCTGGGCGGACTTCCCGGAACACCGCCCCGGAAGCGACCAGGAACGTCGGCACTCCCAGCAGGAGCAGGATCGCCGCGCCGAACAGGCCGCCGCTCTTCCGGACCACCGTGGCCGGGGAAGAGGCCCCGCACCTGCCAGGCCAGCACGCCGACCAGCAGGGCCAGGAGCCAGTAGCCGGACAGCAGCGCCCAGCCGGCTCCGATCCGGGCCCGGCGCGCCCGTGCCACCGGGGTCTGCAGCAGCCCCGCCAGCGGCAGGGCGATCAGGGCCCAGCCGATGAGGAAGGCCTCGGCACCCCGGCCGGTTGCCGTGATCCGCTCGAACAGCTCCGGCGATGACGACAGGCCGAACCACTCCGGAGCCGCCGCCAGCATGCTCGTCAGTGTCAGGGAGACGACAGCCGCGGTCGAGCCCGCCGCGATGCGGAGGACTGTCACCCGGGACGGGGTTTCGCTTGATACGCCCTGACCCGGCGTTGGGGCCGCGCCTCCACCGCGATACGCCCGCACCCCGGCCAACGACAGCACCACGAGCCCTGACAGGGCCGCGCCGCCCATCGCGCCCAGCAGGGTCATCGGTACGACGTCCCCGGAGAACAGCGGGGGCAGTGCGTCCTCCTCGAGCGGGTCGTCGGGAGCCGGTGGTGGGTAGTCGGGCTAACCCGGCGACCCCGAGGGCGCTTGCGCGAGACAGGAGGCGAGCTGGTCCAGGCGGCGCGCGAGGGGGAACCCGGTCTCCGAGGCGTACGTGATCCGCTCGGGGAGCCGCGAGAGGTAGCCCGGGTCGAGGCGGGCGCCGTAGTTGACCACCTCGATGTTACCGGTGGCGGCGTCCGCGATCACGAACGGCCCGTCCTGTCCGAGGCGTTGGCGGAGCGTGGCCGCGAGGCGGTCCTGGTAGCCACCGGACTCGTCAGTTCGCGGGGCATCTGATCGGACACGTAGACCGGATCCGCGCGGAGGTGATCTGCCAGATAGGCGGCCTGGGGAGCGGAGTCGTCGGCCGCCCGGGCCGTCGGGGTGGCGGTCGTGAACAGCAGGGCCAGTGCGCAGAGGGCGAGGAGCGCGGCAGAACGGCCGGCCCCGCCAGGCGCCACGTCCGAGTGCGCGCCTGATCTCGACCGTGTGCCATGGCGGTTCTCACCGTTGCCCCCGTACCCGCTCCATTCCTGCTCACAGCACTCTACTGGGGGGTGCTTCGCTACTGTGAAACCGCTAGTCGTCCAGCAACCTCCGCAGCACAGGCGACAGCTCCGGCACCCGCGCCCCAGCCCTCTGCGCCTGCGCCACCGCCCTCACGTACGCCACCGCCTCCGCCCGGAGTCGTTGCTTCTCGGCGCCCTGGCGCATGCCTGCCAGCCAGATGAGGATCGCCAGGGGGATCAGGGCGAGGGCGCCGTAACCCAGGGGTGCGTCCGAGGTTGCCGCCCACAGGACGCCGGCGCCTGCGGCCAGCACAAGCAGGCAGCCGGTCTCGTCGTGCCAGCCGCCCTGGTCGGCGATCGTCTCGTACGTGGTGACCGCTGGGGGCTTCGGGGGGATCGGGGGCAAGGTGCCCTCGCCTGCCTCAGCCTCGCGTTCGTTGCCCTCCCCTTCGTACTCGTATGGCGGAATCTTCTTCTCCGCCCGTACCCCTTCGTACGAAGGAATCGGCGCCGCCCCCTTCCCGCCCCCGCCCGCGCCGGAAGTCCGCCCCTCCAGCCACCCGGGCACATACGCCAGCGGCAGCCCGTGCGCCCGTGCCACGCCCAGTACTTCCCGGTATCCGGCGAGTGCGGGGTGGGTCAGTTCCCGTTTCCAGCGGAGGCGGAGCCGGGTGAGGGTGGCCACGGCGATGACGATCAACGGGCCCGTGACGAGGAGGGCGGCCTTCGCGGCCTGGGCGGGGAGGGCGGGGGAGAGGAAGGGGAGGAGCGCGCCGGCCGTGAGGGTCAGGCCGCCCAGCCATACCAGGGGGCCGCGCTGGGTGGCGTCGAGGGCGCGGCGGCGTTCGGCGAGGAGTGCGGTGACCGCGGCGTCGTCCGTGTAGTCGACTCCGCAGCGTGTCCCGATCTCGCGGGCCGCCGACAGGACCCGGGGGTCGGTCGCCAGCGTCGCGCCGTTGAGAGGAAGGAGGCCGGGTGGTGTCGGTGTCCTCGTCACGCGAAGATCATGCCATGGGGGTTCGCTGGCGCACAGGGAGCGGTACTTCCGGCCGCCGTTCCCCAACCGGCCCAGGCAGAGCCCCAGTTGCAGAGCGTAACGGCCCGTCGAGTGAGGCCAAGGAGTGGGCACGTGCCTTGAGGGGCCTATGTGCGGCTGATACGGTGCGAACGCTTGACACTGACCCCGGCGCCGGATAGTCGGCAGAAACGCGCCGGGGGATGAAGTGTCCGCTTTTGCAGGGGAATTGGCAGACATTTTCTTGGATGTACGGGGAGCGGTTGCGTGAAGATCCAAGAGCGTACGGGGGCGGGCGCCGGTCGTTCCGTCGCTCCGGCTCAGCCGTCGGTCGGGGACCGGCTTCCCACACCTCCTCGTGAGCGCAAGCCCGCGCTGGCCGCGCTCGCGGTGCTGCTGGTTCTGCTCGGCGCGCTCGGGGCCACGACGCTCGTGCTGCGTGCCGGGGACCGGATCGAGGTCGTCAAGGTGACGAGCGAGATCGAGCCCGGGGAATCCGTCACCGACAACAACGTGACCTCCGTGATGGTCGCCGCCGACGACAGCATCAACTACGTCAAGTGGGACCAGCTGTCACTGCTGAAGAAGCTCAAGGCCCGCACGACCATCTACAAGAACACGGTCGTCATGGGGCAGATGTTCGCGGAGGGCAGCTCCATCCCGGCCGGCAAGGCCTCCGTCGGCGTGTCCCTCAAGGAGGGGCAGTACCCGGCGGACGTCAAGCCCGGTGACATCGTCGCCGTCTACAACGTGGACACCAGCGGATCCGGCTCCGACAAGACCGGCTCGAGCGACTCGACGTCCACCTCCTCCGGCGGACTCATCGTCGGTGACGCCCGCGTCAACACCAAGTCCGACAAGAGCGACGCCACCATCAGCACCGGCAACCTCTCCCTCACCCTCCTCGTCGACCAGTCCGACGCCGCCGCCGTGGCGCGTGCCGCGTCCGCCGGTGCGGTGGCCATCGTGCACGTCTCCGGCAACGGCAACTAGAAGGCGGCACCCACCCCATGGCGCTCATCGCTATCGCCGCCGACAAGGGTTCCCCCGGCGTCACCACCGCGGCCGTCGCCCTCGCCGCGGTCTGGCCGCGGCGCGTGCTGCTCGCCGAGGCCGATCCGGCCGGCGGGGACCTGGTGTACCGCAGTGCCGCCGCGCACGGCGGGCCGCTGAACCCGAACACCGGCATGCTGTCCATAGCAGCGACCGCCCGCCGCGGGCTCGTACCGGATCAACTCTGGGACCATGTGCAGCCGTTGAGCGGTGGGCTGGAGGTGCTTGTCGGGCTCGGTATCGCCGAGCAGGCCGCCGGTCTCGCGGGGCTCTGGCCGACCCTCGGCCACGCCTTCGCCTCCCTCGCCGAGTCCCCGAACGCGCCCGCCGACGTCATCGCCGACTGCGGACGGGTCAGCGGGGACACCCCGGCCGTGGAGTTGTTCCCGCACGCGGCTCTGGTCCTGCTCGTCTCGCGCACCGAGCCGGAGGCCATCGCCCGCGTCCGGGACCGCGCCGCCGCCCTCTCCGCCAAGCTGCACGGCGGCCCGCGCGGAGCCGCCACCCTCGCCACCCCGCTGATCGGCGTGATTCTCATCGCGGACCCGGGCAGCTCCGGCAAGCTGGTCAACCAGGTCAACGACATGCTGGTGCACGCCCAGACGGGCGCCCGGGTCGTCGGCACCATCGCCGACGATCCCGCCGGCGCCGACCAGTTGGCCGGCCGCAAGCGGGGGCGCCTGGACAAGTCCCTGCTGATCCGTTCGGCCCGCAAGGTCGCCGCGGACCTCCACCAGCAGTACGGCGCCGCCTGGACCGTACCGACGCAGGCGCCCCACGCGGGGGCCGGGCGATGACCGCTGTCGACCACCAGTTGGTCAAGCGGTTCCGGCAGGAGGCCGGCGACCGCATCGCCGAGCAGCGCCGCCTCGACCAGGTGGCCGGCGTCACGCCGATGTCGACGGAGGACGAGCGGCAGTACGCCCGCGCGGTCATCGCCCAGATCCTGGAGGAGTACGCCCGCGCCGAGATCAACGCGGGCCGTACGCCGCTGGACGCGGAGACCGAGGAGCAGTACGCGGCCGCCGTGCACGCCGCGCTGTTCGGGGTCGGACGCCTTCAGCCGCTGCTGGACGACCCCGAGGTCGAGAACATCGACATCAACGGGTGCGACCAGGTCTTCGTGGGCTATTCGGACGGCCGCGAGGAGAAGGGGGAGCCCGTCGCCGAGACCGACGAGGAGCTCATCGAGCTCATCCAGGTGCTCGGTGCGTACTCCGGCCTGTCGTCCCGGCCCTTCGACTCCGCCAACCCACAGCTCGACCTGCGACTGCCCGACGGCTCGCGTCTGTCGGCCGTGATGGACGTCGCCCGGCGGCCCGCCCTGTCCATCCGCCGCGCCCGCATGGGCAAGGTGTTCATCTCCGACCTGGTCGGCAACGGCACGCTGACGCCCGAACTCGGCCACTTCCTCGCCTGTGCCGTGCGCGCCCGCAAGAACATCATGATCGCCGGTGCCACCAACGCCGGTAAGACCACCCTGCTGCGCGCGCTCGCCAACGAGATCCCGCCGCACGAGCGGCTCATCACCGTCGAGCGGGCCCTCGAGCTCGGCCTCGACTCATTTCCCGACCTGCACCCCAACGTCGTCGCCTTCGAGGAGCGGCTGCCCAACTCCGAGGGGCAGGGCGCCATCAGCATGGCCGAGCTGGTCCGCCGGTCGCTGCGTATGAACCCCTCCCGGGTCATCGTCGGTGAGGTCCTCGGCGACGAGATCGTGACCATGCTGAACGCGATGTCGCAGGGCAACGACGGTTCGCTGTCCACGATCCACGCCAACAGCTCCAGCGAGGTCTTCAACCGTATTTCCACGTACGCGTTGCAGGCCTCCGAGCGGCTGCCCATCGAGGCCAGCCAGATGCTGATCGCGGGCGCGGTGAACTTCGTCGTCTTCATCCAGAGGCGCAACAACTTCGAGTCGGGCGGCCGCCTCCAGCGCATGGTCACCTCCGTCCGCGAGGTCAACGGCGTCGACGGCCGCGTGCTGTCCAGCGAGGTGTTCGCCGAGACCCCCGACGGACGGGTCGTACCGCACGCGCCCATAGCCTGCCTGGAGGACCTGATGGCCCACGGCTACCGGCCACACGGAAGCTGGGGGTGAGCGGCATGACCCACCCGACCCTCGGCCCGGCCCACCTGGCACTCGGCTCGCTCGGCTCCATGGGCGGCCTGTTCTCCACCACCGTCCTGTACGCCATCGGCTCCGGCGTCGCCGTCGGCGGCGGCCTCGCGCTGCTCCTGATCGCCGTGCGCGGCCTGCCCGCCAAGCCCGAGCACGAGAAGCACAAGGCCAACGAGCGGGCGGCGGAACTCATCCGGTTCGCCGGGCAGCGCGGTTCGCTCGCCGCCATCATCGGGCTCGCCGTGCTGCTGCTGACCCGCTGGGCGGTGGCCGGCATCGCGGCCGGCGTCCTCGTCTTCTTCTGGGACCGCCTCTTCGGCGGTGCGGCGGAGGAGCGGGCCGCCATGCGCCGCGTCGAGGCCCTCGCCTCCTGGACGGAGTCCCTGCGCGACACCATCGCGGGCGCGGTCGGCCTGGAGCAGGCCATCCCGGCGTCCGCGCGGGCCGCCGCCCCCGTCCTGCGTCCCCACCTCGACGCCCTGGTCGACCGGCTGCGCGCCCGCACCCCGCTGCCCGAGGCCCTGCAGCACCTCGCCGACGAGATCGACGACGCCTCCGCGGACATCATCGTCGCCGCCCTCATCCTCAACGCCCGCCTCCGCGGCCCCGGTCTGCGCCAGGTCCTGGGCGCTCTGGCCAAGTCGGCGCGCGAAGAGGTCGACATGCGTCAGCGCGTGATGGCCCAGCGGGCCTCGACACGGCGCTCGGTGCAGATCGTCGTCGCCGTCTCGATCGCGTTCGTCCTCGGCCTCGCCGTCTTCAACCGCGACTTCGTGGCCCCGTACGGCACCGCGGTCGGCCAGCTCGTCCTCGCCGTCGTCTGCGGCCTGTTCTCGCTCGGCTTCTGGTGGCTGCGCAAGCTGTCGACGATCGAGACGCCGGAACGCTTCCTGGTACGGGACCAGTCCGGGGTGCAGTTCGTACGGCCCCGGACGCCCGCCCAGCAGCCGTTGCCAACGGAAGAAGGTGTACGCCGGTGAACCTGACGATGCCGATCGTCGTCGGCGTGGTCTTCGGCCTGGGCGTCTACGCCCTCATCCGGGCCCTGATGCCGACGAAGCGCAGCGCGGTCGCCCAGGTCGCGCGGATCGACGCGATGCGGGCGCGGGGAGCGGCGTACGAGTCCGCGCGCCAGGCCAAGGACACCGGCCGCATCGGCTCGCTGCGGGCCGAGATCGGCGCCCGGGTCTCGGAGTTGTACCTCCAGCAGGGATGGGAGCAGCGCTCGCTGCGCGCCGACCTCGCCGTGCTGGACCGCAGCTGGGAGAACTTCCTGGCGACCAAGGTGCTGCTGGCCACGGCGGGACTGTTCTTCGGCCCGTTCCTGTTCGCGGTGGTCTGGACGCTCGGCTTCGGCTCCAGCCCGGTCATCCCGGTCTGGCTGGCCCTGCTCTTCGCGGCCGTCTTCTTCTTCCTGCCCGACCTCGAGGTACGGCGGGACGCGGCCGACAAGCGGCGGGACCTGCGCCGGGTCATCGGCGCCTACCTGGACCTCGTGTCGATGAGCCTGGCCGGCGGCCGGGGCCTGCCCGAGGCCCTGATGGCGGCGGCCGAGGTCTCCGACGGGTGGGCCAACCAGCGCATCCGCAACGCCCTCGCCGACGCCCGCATCACCGGCGTCAGCCAGTGGCAGGCGCTCGGCGCGCTCGGCGAGGAGCTGGGGGTGGAGGAGCTGAAGGACCTCTCGGCGTCGCTGGCCTTGGTCGCCGACGACGGCGCCAAGGTACGCGAGTCCCTCGCCTCCCGCGCCGAGACCATGCGCCACCGCGAACTGGCCGAGATCGAGGGCAGCGCGGGTGAGAAGTCACAGTCGATGCTCGTCGCCCAGCTGCTGCTGTGCGCCGGGTTCCTGGTGTTCCTGATCTTCCCGGCGGCGATGCGGGTGTTCCAGGTGTGAGCCGTTTCCAGAACTTCTGCCAACTGCTGTTTCGAGAGGACAACTCATCATGAGCGGACGGAACTTCAGCACCGGGATCCCGGCCGTGGACTTCCTGGTCACTTTCTTCCAGGGCCGCGTCCAGCGGGCCCGCTCCGGCGAACTCGACCGCGGTGCCTCCGCGGTGGAGTGGGTCATCATCTCCGCGGTCGTCGTGGCGATCGTCGGCGTCGTCGCCGCGATCATCAACTCCGCGCTGAGCGAGGGCGCCAACAAGGTCGGCGACTGCATCAAGGGTGCCGACGCCAGCAAGACCTGCTGACCGAAGTACGTACTACGGGGACGGCGACGGGGATGGCGACGGGGACGGCGACGGGGATGCGTGCACGCGCGCGCGGATGGGCACGCCGCCGGGCCAAGGCCGCGCGCGGCCGGTCCGGCGACCTGGGCATGACCGCGATCGAGTTCGTGTTCCTCACCCCCGTCCTCTTCTTCATGATCTTCGCGATCGTGCAGTTCGCGCTGTACTTCTTCGCCGACCACGTCGCCCAGGCGGCCGCCCAGGCCGGCGCCCGCAAGGCCCGCGCCACGGCCGACGAACAGCCCGGCGCGTGGCGCGGCGAGGCACGGGACGTGGTCGACTCCTACATCCGCCAGCTGGGCCCCCAGCTCGTGCTCTCCCCGGACGTGACGATGCTCCAGCCGGAGCAGAACACGGTCGGCGTGGAGATCACGGCACGGGTGCCGACGGTGTTCCCCGGGCTGGACCTGACGGTGCACGCGCAGTCGTCGGGGCCGGTGGAGCGGTTCGTGAAGGAGGGGGAGAACTAGGTGGGCTTCTCCCGACTGCGTGAGCGGGTCGCGTGTGCGTCCGACGACCGGGGGCTGTCGACGGTCGAGGTCGTGATCCTCGCCCCGGTGATGATCCTGTTCATCCTGGTCCTGGTCGCCTTCGGGCAGCTCGTCGACGGCCGGGGCGCGCTCGACGGCGCCGCACGCGACGCGGCCCGCGCGGGCTCCATCCAGAAGGACCACGCGACGGCGATGGCCGAGGCCCGCAAGGCGGCCGAGGCCGACCTGTCGGACGTCTGCTCCGGGCCGGTGTCCGTCGTCCAGACCAGCCAGGGCTTCGAACCCGACACCATCTTCACGGTCGAGGTGAGCTGCCAGGTGCGCGGCCTGGCGATGCTGGGCCTGGACGTCCCGACCCGGCTGTCGGCGAGCTTCAGCTCCCCGCTGGATCCGTTCCGGAGGACGGCGTGAGAGGGGCCGTACGCGCGTGGTGGCGCAGTCGTCGCGCGAGGATGGACGACCGGGGCTCGGGCGCCGGCGCGGTGATCATCTTCGCCCTGGTCTTCCTCTCCCTCTCCGCGTTCGTGATCGACGGCGGCCTGTCCATCTCCAAGCGCGAACGCGCCGCCGACATCGCGGAACAGGCGGCCCGTTACGCCGCCCAGGACATCGACAAGGAAGCCCTGTACGACGACCAGGGCGGCGCCGCGCCGATCAAGTACGAGGAGTGCGACGCCCGGGTGAAGGCCTTCGCCCGCGAGATGGACATGACCGGCGCGGACATCGCCGCGACGCACTGCGTGGCCGCCGACGCGCAACAGGTCGAGGTCGAGGTGCAGCTGACCTACGAGCCGGTGTTCACCGGCATGTTCTACGGCGGGAACGTCGTGGTGCACGGCCGGGCGACCGCCGAGAACGAGGTCGGCTGAGCGGTGGCGGTGTGACCGTCACCGGTCACCTGTCGCGCAGGTGGCCTGTCAGGGCGGCTGTCGGCGAGCGGAGGTCTTCAGCACGGTTGCCGGCTCGTCGCTCTCGCGAAGGTAGAGGGCGGCGGGCGTGGCGGCCAGTTCGAGGCAGGCGTTGCCCTCGCCTCCGCCGGAGTAGGACGACTTCTGCCAGTTGTCGGGGGTGACCATGGTCTTCTCACAGCTCCTATGCCAACTGGTGGAGATCACCCTGCCCGGAACCGAAGCCGAGCCCTGGGAATACACCCCCCGTATCTCCCATGAGTCAGAGCCGTCACCGTGTGGCGCCGCACCCTTCGCCTCATCCTGACGATCCACGGCCTGATCCGCCTGACGGACATCGCCGAGCTCCTCGCGACGGAGCTGGTCTCCAACGCCGTACGGCACGCGAAAGGACCGGCCGCGCTCAGGCTGGGCTGGAAGGACGGCGTACTGCGCGTCGGCGCATGGGACGCGGACCCCGGCCGCCGGAACCCCCGATGGACCTGGCCGACTTGACGGAGGCGGAGGACGGTCGGGGTCTCGGCATCGCCGGGCCTGCGCCGGTCTGTGGGGATGGAACTTGTCGAGAAACAGTCACCCGGGAAAGTACGTGTGGTGCGAAGTGACCGCCGCACAGCGGCCCGCCCCCGCCCCGCGCTGCCCTTCGCATCGAACGCGAGTTCCCGGTAAGTTCACGTGTGCACAGGCTTGTTGACGATGCGCATGCGACGGGGGTTGCGAGGACATGGCGGGGCATCGGCCGGCGGACTGGCAGCCACTGGACCTGGACAAGGATCCGACGCCGGGGGATCCGGCCCGGGTCCGCTCACTGGCGAAGCAGTTGCACGACTTCGCGGACGATGTGTCCGAGGCGCTTCGCCTGGTGAAGGGCATGGCGGGCGAGGACACGCTGCTGGAGTGGGCGGGCAAGTCGGCGGAGGTCTTCAAGGACCAGTTCTCCGACGTCCCGAAGAACCTGAAGAAGCTGAAGAAGTCGTACGAGATGTGCGGCGACGCCCTCGCCGACTACTGGCCGAAGCTGGAGCGGGCCCAGACGCTGGCGGACAAGGCGCTCGCCAAGGCGAAGGAGGCGCAGGACGACCTCACCTCCGCCAAGTCGCGCCTGTCCTCGGCCGATTCGTGGGTGACGCGGGCCAACAAGGAAGCCGACAAGTACAAGGACGACCCCACCGGCAGCAAGAGCGACGCCGACAAACCGGACGAGGCGAAGGTCCGCGCGGCCACCCGGGACGCGCAGAACGCCAAGTCCGCTCACACCAAGGCCCAGTCGGACGTCACCACCGCGCAGAGCGCCCTGGACGCGGCGAAGAAGATGGCCGAGGACGCGCGCAAGATGCGCGAGGAGGCCGCCCGCGAGGCGAAGACGAAGATCGACCAGGCGTCGGACGCGGGGATCCAGAACCGGTCGTGGTGGGAGGACATCGGCGACTGGTTCGAGGACAACTGGGACACCATCGTCGCGGTCTGCAAGGTCGTCGTCGCCGTCGTCGGCATCATCGCGATGATCATCGGGGGGCCGATCCTCGGCGCGATCGTGCTGATCGCGGCGCTCGTCGTGCTCGCCGACACACTGAACAAATACCGAAAAGGCCAAGCATCCCTATGGGATGTGGCCTTCGC
The DNA here is from genome assembly GCF_044453765.1 of Streptomyces sp. NPDC051636. Taxonomy (NCBI): domain Bacteria; kingdom Bacillati; phylum Actinomycetota; class Actinomycetes; order Kitasatosporales; family Streptomycetaceae; genus Streptomyces; species Streptomyces sp. NPDC051636. The sequence continues at coordinate 31,765 of NZ_JBITDA010000020.1, forward strand.
TGCCATGGACTGCATACCCGGCGGCAAGGGCATCACCAGCCTCGGCAAGCTCGCCAAGGGCATGAAGGGCCTCAAGGCGATGCGCCTGAAGGGGATGGCCAACGCAGTACGGGGCCTCGCCAAGAACGGCAAGGGGATGCTGGCCGACGGCGCCAAGGGCGCCTACAACCGGGTCAAGAGCGTGGTGCGGTCCAAGGGCAGTGACCCGGTGGACATGGCCACCGGCGCGATGTATCTGCCGCAGACGGACGTGGAACTTCCCGGGCTGCTGCCGCTGGCCTTCACCCGCCGAGTGGCCTCGGACTACCGCTGCGGCTGGTGGTTCGGCCCCACCTGGGCCTCCACCGTCGACCAACGCCTGGAGGTCGACGCGGACGGCATCGTCTTCGTCACCGAGGACGGTCTGCTGCTGTCGTACTCCCACCCGGCCGGGCCGGAAGCCCGCGTCCTGCCCCACTCCGGTCCCCGCATGCCCCTGACCCGCCTGGACGACGGCGGCTACCGCGTCGACGACCCGCTCACCGGCCACACACGCCACTTCACCCGCCCCGTCGACGGCATCGCGCTGCTGGCCCGCATCACCGACCGCAACCAGCACACGATCACCTTCGACTACGACGAACACGGCACCCCGCTGGCCATACGCCACTCCGGCGGCTACCACCTCAAGCTCACGACCGACGAAGGACGCGTCACCGCCCTGCGACTTGCCGGTGCCGCCGACGACGGCTCAGACGTCGTCATCAAGCGCTACGGCTACGCCGATGGCAACCTCACTGAGACGATCAACTCCTCCGGCCTGCCACTGCGCTTCACATACGACGACCGGCTGCGCATCACGTCCTGGATGGACACGAACAACAGCCGCTACGCCTACACCTACGATGACCGCGACCGCTGCATCGCCGAGGGCGGCGAAGCCGGCCACATCACCATCACGCTCGACTACGACGGCACCGACCCAGCCTGGCCCGGCTGCCGCATCACGACCCTCACTACTGCGGAGGGCGCGGTCAGCCGTTTCGTCGTCAACGACAACAGCCAGGTCATCGCCGAAATCGACCCTCTCGGGGGCACAGTCCGCACCACGTATGACGAACACCACCACGTCACGTCGTACGTCGACGAACTCGGCAACACCACCGAATACGTGAACGACGAACTCGGCCTTCCGCTCGAGATTCGATATCCGGACGGTAGCCGATCCTCGGTGGTGTACAACGAGCTGGGCCTGCCAACCGACATGGTGATGCAGAACGGCGGGAGGTGGTCCCGGACATACGACGAGCATGGCAACGGCCTCACCCTCACCGATCCCACGGGGGCGACGAGCCACTTCCACTACGACGGGCAAGGGCGCCTGACCGAGTTCGTCGATCCCCTCGGTCACACGACGCGCCTGGTCTGTGACCCCGCTGGTCTCGCCAACGAGGTGATCGATCCGCTCGGCGGCCGCATCGCCCTGGAGCGCGATGCCTTCGGCCGGACGGTCTCCGAGACCGGCGCTCTCGGTGAGGTCACCCGATGGTGGTGGAGTACGGAGGGAGAGCTGCTGAGCGTCGCCCACCCGGACGGTTCCACCGAGTCCTGGACGTACGACGCGGAAGGCAACTGCCTCAGCCACACCGACGCGGTGGGAGCCGTGACCCGCTTCGAGTACACGCACTTCGACCTGCTCAGCGCCCGCACTGATCCGGCAGGGGTGCGCCACCGCTTCGAGTACGACGCATCGCTCCAGCTGACCCGGGTGATCGATGCCGTCGGACGTACGTGGGACTACACGTATGACGCGGCCGGCCGTCTGATCGCGGAGTCGGACTTCGACGACCGCCTTGTCCGCTACGAGTACGACCCGGCGGGACGGCTCAGCGCACGGACGAGCCCCACCGGCCAAGTCGTCCGGCACACGCGTGACGTGATGGGGCGGCTGGTGCGAACCGATGCCGACGGCGAGGTCACAGACTTCACCTACGATCCGGCCGGCCGACTGGTGGGCGCCGTATGGCCGGGTGGGCAACTCGCCCGTACCTACGACGCTGCCGGCCAGCTGACCTCGGAGACGGTCAACGGGCGCACGCTGCGGCTCACGTACGACGCCGCTGGCCAGTTGGTCGGCCGGCGGACTCCCTCCGGTACCGAAACCGTCTACTCCTTCGACGCGGCGGGCCGCCGGACCACGCTGACCACGGGCGGGCGAACCGTTGTCTCCGTACACGACGCGGCGGGCCGGGAGACGAGCCGGTCCTGGGCCGGCACACTGCATCTGGCGCTGTCCTGGAACTCCATGGACCGGCTGCTGAACCACCGGCTCACCGGCCCGAACGGCGCGGCGCTGCCGCCTCGGGAGTTCACGTGGCGGTCCGACGGCGCGTTGCTCGCGGCCGGGGATCGACGCTACACACTCGACGCCGCCGGCCGGGTCGACCAGGTGGTGGCACCCGAATGGACGGAGTCGTACGCCTACGACGCCTCTGGCAACCAGGCCGAGGCACTCTGGCCCGAGACACACGTCGGCTCGGACGCCACCGGATCGCGCGAATACGCCGGCGGACGTCTCGTCTCGGCAGGACACGTGCGCTACGAACACGACGCGAGCGGGCGCCTCACCGTACGGCGGCGGCCCCGCCTCTCCCGGAAGCCCGATGTGTGGCGGTACACCTGGGACGCCCAGGACCGGCTGACCGAGGTAACCGTTCCCGACGGGACCGTGTGGTGCTACACCTACGATCCGCTCGGACGCCGCATCGCCAAGCAGCGCCTGGCCGCCGACGGCGGGGTGCTGGAGGAGACCCGTTTCACCTGGCACGAAGGGGTCCTGGTCGAGCAGTCCACCACCTTGGCGGACTGGCCGGTGGAGCAGAGCATGACGTGGGAGTTCGACGAGAGCGGGATGGAGCCGCTGGCGCAGTCGGAGCGCTATGTGAGCGCCGCAGCCATGTCGCAGGAGGAAGTCGACAGCCGTTTCTACGCCATCGTCACCGATTCCATCGGATCACCCACAGAACTTCTCGACGAGCACGGCACCGTCCTCTGGCGCCGCACGTCCACCCTGTGGGGCGCGACCACGTGGAATGACGACGCCTCGGCCTACACGCCCTTGCGCTTCCCGGGCCAGTACCACGATGTGGAGACGGGGCACCACTACAACCTGCATCGTCACTACGACCCCGAGACGGGACGGTACCTCAGCCCGGACCCCCTGGGGCTGGTTGCGGCATCCAACCCGGACACGTACGTCCACAACCCTCTCACCTGGCTCGATCCCTACGGCCTGTCGCCGTACCCGCCGATCCGTGTGAGAGCGGGGCAGCAGGTGAAGAAGGGCACGCCGTACGAGATGAGCCCGCCGGAGCGGGAGTTCGTGGCCAAACTGCTGGAGAAGCGCGCGAACCTGCGTGTCTACCGGACTCATGGCAAGCAGGCAGAGGGTGACTTCGTGATTGTGGATATGACGAACAAGAGGGACCGTGTCGGCTGGGTCGTCGATCACAAGATGAACAGCGAGAAGGTCACAAAGGGGAACCAGTTCACGAACGCCGCCCGTGCTGCGGAGGCCGTCCGTATCCCGGCGCACAGGTTCAAGATCGCCACGGGTGATACGGACAAGCTGCTGGAGATTCTGAGTCGCGGTCGTGGCGAGTGGGACAGGAGCTGAGAGTGATCATTTTCCCCAGACTGCTGAGCGACCTGCTCGATCAGGTCGACCGGACGCGTGCGGCGCATCTGGCGCTGGACTTCGCGCAGCACGTGCTCGACATCGAGCGGGACGAGATCACGGAGCCCGTCCTGGCCGCCTGCCTGGAGTACATCGCGGCGGCCCATGAGTCGATCGATCTCGGTGAGGCGTACCCGCGGCTGTTTCAGGCACGTGAGTGCCTTCGGGAGGCCGCCGCGCGGTGGGAGGGCGACGGATACGTCCTGGCCAGGGGGGCGGAGTTGACCTTGCGGGCTGCACGGGTGGGTACCGAGCGGCTGATGGACGAGGCGGCAGGGCGTGGGCCGGGCACCCCGCTTCCTTGCCTGTACGTCGCCCGCGAGCTCCAAGCGGAGGTGGGGCGCTGGTACGCGAAGGGGACCCCTGACGGCGCCGATGAGCGGCAAGCCGCGCGCCGTGCCCGCTGGGAGGAGGCACGCTGGCAGGTGCAGCACGTCATCGCCACCGAACCCGCTCCGCACGAGACCGGGGCGAGGGGCCGGTCGAGCGAGCGGTGAGGTGACTCCCGCAGTTCCTGACTCCGGTCCCGACTCGAGGCGTGGTGTCACGGCGTCCGTGACGTCCGAGCGGCGGGCAACCCCAAGCACGATGCACCCGAGAAGATGAGCGAGGAGACCGTGCGGCGGCTTCGAGATCCATGAGGCGGCCCGGCGTTTTCTCGCAGAGTTCGGCGGGCCGGAGAGCCGTGAGCGGGGCCGGGGAAGACGATGGCCCGCATGGGTTCAGACTTGACCCGACGGTGGCTGAGTGGGACGACGAGATCAGCGGTTGACCGACTGGATCTCCTGGACGTTCATGTCCTGGGTGGTGTCGAAGATGCCGTCGGGCAGGTCGCCGCCCGAGCCGTCCGAGCCCTTCCAGGTGATCTGCCAGGTGATGCTCGCCTTGAGGTGATACGGGGTGCCGTTGGAGGCGCGCAGGTAGGTGATGCCGCATGGTGGGGTCCTGTCGCCGTCGCCCTTCTCGTACGGGGTGCCGATTGAACCGTCCTCGTTGATCGTGCAGTTGCCCGAGGAGGGGTAGGTCTCGGCGTCCGGCGTGCCGGGGTCGAGGTGGAGCGCCACGGGCTTGGCGGTCGTCTCCGCCCACAGGCCCGTGTCGGGGAGTTCCGCGCGGACCTTGACCTCCTTGAAGGTGCCCTTGTCCAGCCACACCCAGGACGGGAGATTGACGGTGGACTTGGCCGTCGGCTTCACCTCGATCGAGGTACTGGGGACCTTGATCTTGTTGTAGGCGTACTCGGCGAGGGTCTTCGGTGTGGGGGCGTTCGGCACGTCGGGGATCTTGCCGGCGTCGACCCAGAACATGAGTCGGCTGCACAGTGATGTGTCGTCGAGGGAGCCGGCGTCCGGCGCGACTCCACGCCAGAAGTAGCCGTCCTTGCCGAGGTTGTAGTTCTTGTATCCCTTCACGGTGGCCGGGGTGGTGAAGATGCTGCTCGCGTCCTTCTCGTCCCTGAAGTGGTCGGTCCAGAGCTTCGACCCGTACCACCCGTCGCGCAGGCCGACGTCGCCGTCGCCGTTGTTCTCCGCGAAGTCCTTCAGCTGGGCGGGGGAGAAGACCGGCTCGTACCAGCACGGCGGCGGCTTCCAGTTCACGTCCGTCGAGGAGACGGTGCCCTGCTCGCCGCCGGTCGGGCCGCTGACTCGGGTGACCTTGATACGGGACTGGCGGGCGGAGGCGGACAGTTGGGTGCCCTTGGCCTTGCCGTATGTGCCGCCGCCACCGATGGCGTTGGCAGGTGTGGACAACAGGAGTACGACGCCCAGTGATACGAGCGCCACGGGCAGGGGCGCGTGCTGCGAGCTCACGAGCAAGCGCCCCGCTCCGAACGGGCGGACCTGGTCTGCCACACACCCTTTGCGTTCTTGCCCAGTGTGATGGCGTAGAAGACGTGGGGATCCGTGCCCGCCGGATTCCCCTCTTCCTTACCTGTCTTGCGGTCCTTTGAGTACGCCTTGCTCTCGTCACTGCAGTAGGTCAGATATGCCCCGATCCCGGTCTTGGCCAGGGAGACCTTGGGATCGTAGATGGGCAGCTTGCCGATGACCGTGAGGTCCTTTTCCGTGTAGGTCCTGATCCACTGCTGGACCTGGAGCAGCCCCGACTCGGTGTTGTAGAAGGAAAGCGCCTCGCTCTTGGTCTTGTTGGCGGTGATGGCCGCGTAACCCGCCCGGAGCTGTTCCTTCGCGTCGTTGAGCACCGCCCGCTTCACCGGATCGCTGCTCGTCCAGTTCTCGAACGTGAGCTGGAAGTTGCTCGGCAGCGTGATCACCGGGCGTTTGACGTCGGATGGTGCCGGCGACCACCCCGAGGCGGAGGCCGATGGGCTCCCCGATCCCGTGGCCGCGCCCTTGATGTCGTCTCCCTTGCCGCCACCGCTTCCACCGCAGGCGGTCAGCAGCAGGGCCGCGGTCGTCGTCAGCGTGGTCAGGGTCAGAGTGCGGCGGGTCACGGTTGAGTCTCCCCCGGAGTTCGGCACATGTGCAGCTGGGAATGAAGCTATCAGGGGCGTACGACGGTCACTTGAGTGGTCGCGGGGGACCGTGCGGGGAGTGTGAAGGGGTGCCACCCCTTCGACGCTGTCAGTCCGACTCAATAGGATCTCGGTAGGCTCGACCACCCCCCGACCGACTCCTCCCACACACCACCCAGGACACCCGCCATGGCGCGACGCAGCACATCAGGCTCGACGGGAAGCCCCAGCGGAGGCCCGGCCGGTCCGCGGAATCGGACACCGCAGCCGGTGCGCGTGCGGCGGCGTACGTTCGGGGACTTCGTCAAGGCGTTCCTGGCGTTCGTCGCCCTGCTCGTGCTGGTCGTCGGCGTGCCCGGGGCGCTGGCCGTCACCGTGGGCCGGCCGTTGCCGCACGGGGCGCCGAGCCTCGACTGGCTGCAGCGGGAGATCACGGTCACGACGTTCCTGCACGTCCTCACGGTGATCGTCTGGCTCGCCTGGGCCCAGTTCACCGCTTGCGTCCTCGTCGAGGTCAAGGCCGCGCTCTCCGGCGTCGGGCTGCCCGGCCGCGTGCCCGGTGCCGGGCCCAGTCAGCTGCTCGCCCGTCAGCTCGTCGCCGCGCTGCTGCTCGTCGGTGCCTCGGCCGCCAGCCTCACGCCGGGGCTCTCGCAGCTCGGGCACAACCTGGAGGGCAACCAGAAGGGGACCGTCGCCGCGGCCCAGCAGACGCCGGGCACCCTTTTCACGCAGCCGCAGGAGCAGGCCGCGAGCGCCGCCGCGGCCCTCGCCGAGCAGGCCTCCCACGCCGCCGCCCAGGCAGACGCCGGGGGCAGTACCGCCAAGGAAGCGGGCACGAAGTACTACCGGATCCAGCCGCCCGAGGGGCGTCACCACGACTCCCTCTGGGAGATAGCCCAGCGGCACCTCGGCGACGGGCGCCGGTACAAGGAGATCTACGAGCTCAACAAGGACCGTGTCCAGCCCGACGGTTCGCGACTGTCCGAGGCCAGCCTCATCCGGCCGGGCTGGATCATGGAGATGCCGGCCGACGCGCATGGCGGCGAGCTCGTCGAGATGCCCGACGCACATGTCTCTCCGGACGTGAAGCAGCAAATCCACGACTACTCCAAGTCCGGGGACCACACGTCCGGGGACCACGCCCAGGAGCAGCGGCAGGACGGCGGCTCCGGGGAGGCCCGCGTCCAACTGCCCGCGCAGCGGCCCGCCCCGGACGCCACCGCAGACCGGCCTCAGCAGGAGCACGCCACCCCCGCCACCGACTCCCACGGCACCTCCTTCGGCCTCCCCGAAGCCCTCGTCGGCGCCCCTCTTCTCGCCGCCGGTCTGCTCGGCGCCCTCGGTCGCCGGCGGCGGCAGGCGTTGTGGCAGTCGGCGCTGGGGGCGGTCGGCGGGCGGCGCGGTATGGAGCCGCCGACGCCGACCGGGGACGCCCAGGACGTCCAGGACGCGCTGCTGGTCGGCGCCGACCCCGACGGCGTACGGCTGCTGGACCGGTCGCTGCGTGGGCTCGCCGCCTCTCTCGCCGCCGAGTCGCGCGCGCTGCCCGTCGTCTACGCCGCCTGGTTCAGCCATGGCGACCTGCACCTCCAGCTCGCCCAGCCGGCCGGGAAGCCGCCGGCGCCGTGGCGGCTCGGGCAGGATCAGACGTTCTGGATGCTGGCCCGGACCGACGCCGAACGGTACGAGGACGTCGACACGGCCGCTCCGTACCCCGGTCTCGTCAGCCTCGGCACCATGGACGACTCGCGGCTGCTGCTCAACCTGGAGGCCGTGCCCGGCATCGTCTCCCTGAGCGGGCGCGAGGCCGACCGGGCCGCCGTGTTCGCCTCCGTCGCGGCCGAACTCGCCACCAACGGCTGGTCGGACCGGATGACGATCACCCTCGTCGGCTTCGGGGAGGACCTCACCGCGCTCGCCCCCAACCGGCTGCGCCACCTCGACGGCATCGAGGCGCTGATCGAGACGATGGAGGCCGAGACCCGGCAGCGCCGGGGCGCCCTGGGCGCCGCCGGACACGACTCCGTGCTCACCGGCCGCACCGGGCCCGCCCGGCACACCCGTTGGGCCCCGCACCTCGTCCTGCTCGCCGCCCAGCCCTCCGCCGAGGACGCCGTCAAGCTCGCCGAACTCGCCGCCGACGCCGGCCGCCTCGGCATCGGCTACCTGGTCGGCACCGAGACCGGCGATCTGCCCGGCGCCGCCTGGGAGATGGAGATCACCGCCAAGGGCAAGCTGCTCGCCCCGCTCCTCGGCCTCGAACTCGACGCCCAGCTTCTGCCGGCGGCCCAGCAGCGGGCGGTCGTGGAGCTGTTCGTCGAGGCCGACCCGGAGCGGGACCCGGACGGGCCCACGAACACCCCGCCGTTCCTCGTCGACATCAGCGAGCAGGGGCGGCCGGCGGTGTACGCGCGCCTGGTCGGGGCCTACGAGATCATCGGCCTCGACACCCCGGACGGCGACCGCAGCGCCCTGCTCCACGAGGCGCTCGCCCTGCTGCTCCTGCACCGCGAGGGCGTCCACCCGCGTGTGCTGGCCTCCGCGCTGTGGCCGCGCGGCGTCACGGACGACGTACGGGACGCGCTCGTCGAGCGGCTGCGCGCCTGGCTCGGCACCGATCCGGACGGCAGCCCCCGGCTCCGCGCCGACGAGACGGGACGGCTCACGCTCGCCAAGTCCGTCGTCTCCGACCTCGACGTCCTGCGCTCCCTCTACTACGAGGCCACGCAGGGCAAGGGCGTCGACAGCCGGGCCGTACGCGGGCGGCTGCTCACCGACGCGCTGGTGCTCGTCCGGGGACCGCTGCTCGCCGACCGGCCGGAGAGCCGCTACCGCTGGCTCACCCACGAGATCGTCGACGCCCAGCTCCCGCTGCTGGTCGCCGACATCGGGCTCGCGCTGTCCGCGTTCCACCTGGAGAAGGACCGTGCGGAGAAGGCCATCGAGGCCCTCAACGCGGCGCTGAGGACCGCCCCGGACGACGAGCGGTTGTGGAACGAGCTGCTGCGCGCCACCCACGCCACCGGCGACCCGGCCCGTCTGCGTTCCCTCGCCGCCGACCTCCTCGGCCGCAGCGGGGCGCGCGGACTGCCGCCGCGTACCGAGGCGCTCCTCGACGAACTGCTCCCGACGTGGCGCGACGGCGTCGCCGCGGCCGGATGAGCGACGGCCGGACGATCGACCTGGTGCTCGTCGCCGTCGCCGCGCTGTGGGGTGCGGCGGCGGGGACCCTCCTGCCCCGCGCCGCCTACCGCTTCTCCGTCCCCCCGGAGGAGGAGTGGCGGGAGAGCTGTCCGGGAGGGCATCCGGTCGGGGGGTGGATCGGGCGGGCGCGGTGCGCGCGATGCGTCTGGCCCGAGTCGTCGTACGGCCCCGGAACACCCCTCCTCGCCACCGTCACCGCCCTCGTCTGCGCCGCCCTCGCCGCCGCCACCGGCACCCGGCCCGAGCTCGGCGTGTGGCTGCTGCTCGCGCCCCTCGGGGTGCTGCTCGCGGTCGTGGACCTGCGCGTGCAGCGGCTGCCGGACGCGGTGACGCTGCCGCTCGCGGGGGCCGCGCTCGGGCTGCTCGCGCTGGTCACCCTGGTGCCCGAGCACGCCGGCGACTGGCTCACCGCCCTGCTGGGCGCCCTCGCCCTCGGCGCCGGCTACTTCGTGCTGTGGCTGATCAACCCCGGCGCCATGGGCTTCGGCGACGTGAAGCTGGCGCTCGGGATGGGGACCGTACTGGGCTGGTACGGCTGGCCGACGGTGATGCTGGGCACCTTCGCCGGGTTCCTGTTCGGGGCACTGTACGGCGGCGTACTCGTCCTCGCGCGGCGGGCCGGGCGCAAGACGATGATCCCATTCGGGCCGTTCCTGATCGCGGGGGCCTTCGCTGGGGTCCTGATCGGCGCGTACACGGCCTGACGTGAGCCCGGCGAAGGCGCTGGCGTAGGCTGGTTCGGTCCGCTCACAACCCTTACGAAAGGGACGCCCCGGTGACCGAGAAGGCCGACCTCCAGTCAGTGCTCGACCGTGCCGCCGCCGGTGGGCGGATCACCCCCGAGGAGGCCCTCCACCTCTACCGCGACGCCCCACTGCACGCGTTGGGCGCCGCCGCCGACGCGGTACGGCGACGGAAGTACGCCGGTATCGAGCACATCGCGACGTACATCATCGAGCGGAACATCAACTACACGAACGTGTGCGTCACGGCGTGCAAGTTCTGCGCCTTCTACGCGGCCCCCAAGGACACCGAGAAGGGCTGGACCCGCGACCTCGACGACATCCTGCGCCGCTGCGCGGAGACCGTCGAACTGGGCGGCACGCAGATCATGTTCCAGGGCGGCCACCACCCGGACTACGGCGTCGAGTACTACGAGAAGCACTTCCGGGCCATCAAGGAGGCCTTCCCGCAGCTGGTGATCCACTCGCTGGGCGCCTCCGAGGTCGAGCACATGGCCCGGATCAGCGGTGTCTCGGTGGAGGAGGCCATCACCCGCATCCACGAGGCCGGCCTCGACTCCTTCGCCGGTGCCGGCGCCGAGTTGCTGCCCGAGCGGCCGCGCAAGGCCATCGCCCCGCTGAAGGAGAGCGGCGAGCGCTGGCTGGAGATCATGGAGACCGCGCACCGGCTGGGCGTGGAGTCCACCTCGACCATGCTGATGGGCACCGGCGAGACCAACGCCGAGCGCATCGAGCACCTGCGGATGATCCGGGACGTACAGGACCGTACGGGCGGTTTCCGGGCCTTCATCCCGTACACCTACCAGCCCGAGAACAACCACCTGAAGGGCCGCACCCAGGCCACGCTCTTCGAGTACCTGCGGATGATCGCGATCGCCCGCCTCTTCCTCGACAACGTCCGCCACATCCAGGGCTCCTGGCTGACCACGGGCAAGGAGGTCGGCCAGCTGTCGCTGCACTACGGCGCCGACGACCTCGGATCGATCATGCTGGAGGAGAACGTCGTCTCCTCGGCGGGCGCCAAGCACCGCTCCAACCGTATGGAGATCATCGACCTGATCAGGAAGGCGGGGCGCGTCCCGGCCCAGCGGTCGACGACGTACGAGCACCTCGTCGTCCACGACGACCCGGCGAACGACCCCGTCGACGAGCGGGTGATGTCGCACATCTCCTCGACGGCGATCGCGGGCGGGACGGCGCATCCCGAGCTGAAGCTGCTCGCGTCGAACTGAGACCGTGGTGCTGACGATTCACGCCGATTCCCGAGGCCGTGCCCTCGTCGTCCAGGGCGAGTGGATCGCCGCCGTCGGGTCCCTGGAGGAACTGGCCGCCGCGCACCCACGTGCACGGGTGCGAACCTGGCCCGGCATCCTCACCCCCGGGTTCGTCAACGTCTACGGCAACGAGCTGCTGGAGCAGACGTACCACCCGGACCCACGGGAGGCCGACGACCTCGGCACCGAGCCGCTGACCGGCGAGGCGCTGACCATGCTCGTCCTCGACGACACCCGCTGGGGCGCCAGCGCACGGCGCGGGATCCAGCGCATGTTGGCGCAGGGCACGGTCACCGTGGCCTGTGAACCCTTCCGCAATCGCGCCGTGAAGGACGCCGTACGGCGCAGCGGTATCGGGACCACGGGCCGGTTGGGCCGCCCCGGCGACGTCCCCTCTCTCGACCCGTTCGGCTCCGCACGGCCGCCCATGACGGCGATCGAGCGACAGCAGGGCTCCGCCGCCCGCTTCGCGGTGTTCGACGTCCGTGACGAGGCGGAGCTGGCCGAGCGCGGAGCGGGCACCTGTGTGGCGACGGTCGTGGCCGGGCGGCTCGTGTTCCGGCGCCGCTGATCCGCCCCGGGGCCGCCCTGGCCCGCTCAGCCCGCGAACGCCTTCCCGGACAGCGGGCGGCGGGCAAGGCCGCGGCTTCGCCCGAGCGGGGGGACCACCCCCATCCGGCTGCTGGACCGGACCGTCACGGTCTTCAAACCGCGCGGTGACGATCCACCTCTGGCACGAGATCGCGCTGATCCCGGCCGTCCCCCTGATCGACCGGTTCTGGAACGTGCCCGCCTTCGAGAAGTACCTGCCGCTGGAGAGCCAGTGGTTCATGTGCGGCGTCGGCCGGCTCCTGATCGCGGCCTTCAGCCTGCCGTGCGGCTGGGTGGAGGACGTGGCGGCGAAGAAGAAGCCGAGACCTCTCCCGTGACGGCGTGCTGCAAGAATGGCGACGTGACCCGCGCTTCCCTGAACAAGCAGCCGCACGAAGTCGCCTCGATGTTCGACGACGTGGCGGAACGGTACGACCTGACGAACGACGTGCTGTCGCTCGGCCAGGACCGGGTGTGGCGCAAGGAGGTGGCCAAGGCGGTCGATGCCCGGCCCGCCCAGAAGGTCCTGGACCTGGCGGCCGGTACGGCCACCTCGTCGCTCCCCTTCGCACGCACCGGCGCGTACGTCGTCCCCTGCGACTTCTCCCTCGGCATGCTGCAGGTCGGGAAGCGCAGGCACACCTGGCTGCCGTTCACGGCCGGCGACGCGACGAGGCTGCCCTTCAAGGACGACACCTTCGATGCCGTCACCATCTCCTTCGGGCTGCGCAACGTGCAGGACACGGACGCGGCGCTGCGCGAGATGTACCGGGTGACCCGGCCCGGCGGGCGGGTGGTGATCTGCGAGTTCTCACACCCGACCTGGGCGCCCTTCCGGACCGTCTACACCGAGTACCTGATGCGCGCCCTGCCGCCGGTCGCGCGGGCGGTCTCCTCCAACCCGGACGCCTACGTCTACCTCGCCGAGTCCATCCGGGCCTGGCCCGACCAGCCCGCACTGGCCGAACGGCTGCGCAAGGCGGGCTGGTCGAAGGTGGCGTGGCGGAACCTCACCGGCGGGGTGGTGGCCCTGCACCGGGGCTACAAGGAGAGCTGAGCCCGGGCTTCAGGGAGAGCCGAACCCGACGACGGCGCAGGGATCGCCCGGCTCGTCCAGCTCGCGTTGCGGCCCGCCCCTGGGCGGTCTCGGGATGCGCGGCTCGCGCACACCCCCGCCGCCCTCTCCCTCACCGAAGTCGAACCACACGTACACCAGCGACTCCCGCGGCACCTCGGCTCCGGGCTGCGGGTACTGGCGTACGACGTGGTCGACGACGGTGTGGGGGAAGTCGGGCCGGTCCGGCGCGTTGAGGAACAGACCCCACGCCCGGGCCGTCTCGCGCGCGTCCACGGCCATCAGGCCGACGAGACGGGGTACGCGCACTTCGGGTGTTTTGGGTGTTATACGCACAGATGTCACCCCCAGTGGTACTGGAAGGGTAACTCCCCGCACGCGGCACTCGGAAGCGGTATGTGGCTTTCTGTGACAGTCCGCTACTCTCAGTCACCATCCTGCAGGCTGAGCCGGTAGCAGAGCGCTGGTTCGCCGAGCCTCGGGTGGGTGTAGGTCTCGGCGAGCTCCATGCCGAGGCGCCGCGCCACCGCGATGGAGCGCTCGTTGCCGGGCGGGATCACGGCCACCACGCCCGGCACGCCGGCCGCGCGCACCCGGTCGAGAGTCTCGCGCGCCGCCGCCGTCACGTACCCCTTGCCCCAGTGCGCCCGGCCGAGCCGCCAGCCGATCTCTGTCTCGCCCTGCGGCCCCCAGTCCCGCGGCCATGGCTGGGCGCCCGTGAAACCGATGACCTCGTCGGACTCGTCGAGCACGGACCACAGGCAGAACCCCCGCTCGGCGTCGTGCCGGCGCTGGCGGGCGGTGAGCTCCTCGTAGACCGACAGCGCCGCGGACTTGCCGCCGTGGAACTCCATGACCCCGGGGTCGTCGAAGACCCGGTGCCAGGCGAAGGCGTCCTCGTGGGTGGGGACGCGCAGTCGTACCGCGGGGAGAGGTCGGTTCACGGAAGCAGCCCTTCAGCCGGGTGATCAATTCTGCTGAATAGACTGCCCGTGTCCAGTGCCGGTCGGCACGCACATTACGAACCCTGGGGAGATCCCGTCGTGACCGAGCCCCTCTCCGAAAACACAGCCGATGTGATCGTCGTGGGCGCGGGGCCAGCCGGCTCCACCACCGCGTACCACCTCGCCAGGGCCGGACTCGACGTACTCCTGCTGGAGAAGACCGAGTTCCCGAGGGAGAAGGTCTGCGGCGACGGACTCACCCCGCGCGCCGTCAAGCAGCTCGTGGCGATGGGCGTCGACATCTCCGAGGAGGCCGGCTGGCTCCGCAACAAGGGCCTCAGGATCATCGGCGGTGGCTCCCGGCTCCAGCTGGACTGGCCTGATCTCGCCTCCTTCCCGAACTACGGCCTGGTCCGCAAGCGCGACGACTTCGACGAGCAGCTCGCCCGGCAGGCCCAGAAGGCGGGGGCGCGACTGTACGAGCGCTGCAATGTCAGCGGGCCCGTCATCGACGACCGCACCGGCCGCATCACCGGCGTGACGGCCAAACTCGGCGAGGAGAAGCGCGAAGTCACCTTCCACGCGCCGCTCGTCGTCGCCGCCGACGGCAACTCCACCCGCCTGTCCCTCGCGATGGGCCTGCACCGCCGCGAGGACCGCCCGATGGGCGTCGCGGTCCGTACGTACTTCACCTCCCCGCGCCACGACGACGACTACCTGGAGTCCTGGCTGGAACTCTGGGACCGCCGCGGCGCTCAGGACCGCCTCCTGCCCGGCTACGGCTGGATCTTCGGCATGGGCGACGGGACGTCCAATGTGGGTCTGGGCGTGCTGAACACCTCGGACTCCTTCAAGGAACTCGACTGGCGCGAGGTCCTGAAGGCCTGGTGCGCCTCCATGCCGGAGGACTGGGGCTACACGCCGGAGAACATGACCGGCCCGATCCGCGGTGCCGCCCTCCCGATGGCCTTCAACCGCCAGCCGCACTACACCAAGGGCCTGCTGCTCGTCGGCGACGCCGGCGGCCTGGTGAACCCCTTCAACGGCGAGGGCATCGCCTACGCCATGGAGTCCGGCCAGATCGCCGCCGACGTCATCGTCCAGGCCCACGCGCGGGCCACGCCCGGCCAGCGCGAACTGGCCCTGCAGCGCTACCCGCGCGTCCTCAAGGACACCTACGGCGGCTACTACACGCTGGGCCGCGCCTTCGTGAAGCTCATCGGCAACCCGAAGGTCATGCAGATCGCCGCCCAGCGCGGCCTGACCCACCCGCTCCTGATGAAGTTCACCCTGAAGCTCCTGGCCAACCTCACCGACCCGACGGGCGGCGACGCGATGGACCGGATCATCAACGGGCTGAGCAAGGTGGCGCCGAAGGCGTGAGGGTCTTCTGGGCCCCGTCCAGGGCCCGGCTCAGGGCCTCCGCGTTGGCGGACCGGCGGGCGAACACGTCCTCCCGCCGGTCCGCCACCTGCCGCAGCGCTTCCTTCCGCTCCCGCTTCGAGAGCCGGTCCAGGTACACATGGCCGTTGGTGTGGTCGGTCTCGTGGGCGAGGCAGCGCGCGAAGTACCCCGTGCCCTCGATGACGAGCGGGTTGCCGTCCTTGTCCTGCCCGCGCACGACCGCCCGGTCCGGGCGCGGTACGTCCATGACGGCACCCGGCACCGACAGGCACCCCTCACTTTCGTCGAGCAGCCGCCGGCCGGCCGGGTCGAGGGGCTCGAGCACCGGGTTGACGATGTATCCGACATGTCGGACACCTTCATCGTCGGGGCAGTCGTACACGAACAGCCGCAGATCGACCCCTACTTGGTTCGCCGCGAGCCCCGCGCCGTCGGCGACGTACATCGTGAGGAACATGTCGTCGATGAGCGCGGCGAGGTCGGGCCCGAACTCGGTGACGTCCCGGCAGGGCTTGTGCAGGACCTCTTCACCGGTCTCGGTGATGCGGCGCACCGACCCGCGCCGGGCCTCGGGCGCGAGCGGCGGGTAGGACGGGACGGGATGCCCCTGTACGAACACGCTTGGCATGACTTGTTCTCCATCGTCTCGTGGACGGGCCGGAGGGTCCGGCCCGAACCGAGCATCCCAGGAGACCTTGAAGGGCCGCTGCCCCCGAGCGGCTGCGGCCCTTCAAGCGAGGGGTGGGGATGCCGTCAGAGCACCCGCACGGCACCGGTCGGCGGGTCGTACGACAGCGGCTTCTCGGCGACGCCGGTGGAGGGGTTCTGCGCGCCGACGAACATGCCGTCGCCCACGTACACCGCCACGTGGTACGCGCTGCCCGCGCTGCCCCAGTAGAGGATGTCGCCCGGCTGCAGGTTGCTCAGCGAGACCTGGGTGCCGGCGGTCGACTGGTCCTGCGAGACGCGCGGCAGGCTGATGCCCACCTGCTTGAAGGCGGTCTGCACCAGGCCGGAGCAGTCGTAGGCGGACGGGCCGGTGGCGCCGGAGACGTAGGCCTTGCCGACCTGCGCCTTGACGAAGGAGACGACCGCCGCGGCCGAACCGGTGGCCGTGGACGTGCTCGTGGAGGTGCTGGTGTCCGCCGTGGCGGCGAGGGTGGTCCGCTCGGAGTTGCGGGAGGCGCGGGCGGCGGCCTCCTTGCGGGCGGCCTCCTGCGCGGCCTTCTTCTTGGCCTCCGCCTTCTTCTTCGCCTCCGCTAGGTCCGCCTTGGCCTGCTTCGCGGCCTTTGCGGCGGCCGCGTCACGCTCGGCCTGCAGCTCGTAGTTCGCGGCGGCCTGCTGTGTGGCGTCCGCGGACTGGGCGACCTGGGCGGCCACGTCGGCCGTCAGGGTGGGCAGTTCAAGGGTCTGCGTCACCGGCTCGGCCGCGTTCGCCGCGCCGGACGCCCCGGCCACTGCCAGGGTGCTGAGGACGCCACCGGCAACGCCGGCCCGCATCGCGATTTTCGACGCGCTGCGGCGGGGCTTCCGGTGGCTGCGTATGTGAGCGGTGTGGGACATGGGAACAAGCGGTACCAGGGGCTCCTTCATATCTTCAAGAAACGTGTGCTGCGCCACAGTTGCTCAATCGAGGCCCCGAATGCCGGGCGTGTCTTTCTTTATTGACGCCGTAACGGACATTGCGGACGCGGCTGATCAAGCCGTTGATCATGGGTTTTCATGATTACGTCCGAATTGCCCTCCGCTTACCATCGGTTGCCTTCGGTGGCCAAGCCCGGCTCTTGGGCGACTCGCACGGATGTGGCGGAGGTCACGGAACGGTCACCGCGAGGACCGCGTCTCGCTCGTGAACGCGTGCACGCGTCCACACCTCGCCCCGCGCCTCCCTCTGATGTGTGAACGAGGGTCTCTAACAGGACGTGACGTCCAAGGCGAATTTGCATGCAAAGGAAGTCTCTTGATATGGAGACGCACCCTCCGGCCTGCGATGACGAGCGAAAATGTCACCTGTGGTGATCGCTCGAACGCTTCCGGTGCGAAGATCACCGCTCGTCCGACTTCATGATCCTTCGTCAGGTGGTGGAGATCACAAAGCTTGTGCAATACGCCGTGTCGCAGATCACAGAGCGGCGGGCATAAGATGCGAGGCAGTCGGGCTTGTGACCTGCTTCACATGTTCTCGATCTTCGCCCGGATCGAGCGGGGTTCGTGGGACCGGTGAGGTGGATGGTCCGATGCAACCGCCAGCAGTCAGTGCCGACTGAGAGGAGCGAGGAGCGGTGAACGCGTATGCGCCCATCCTCGTACTGGGAGCCCTCGGGGCAGGCTTTGCGATCTTCTCCGTGGTCATGGCCACGCTGATCGGTCCGAAGCGGTACAACCGCGCCAAGC
Source organism: Streptomyces sp. NPDC051636 (assembly GCF_044453765.1). Classification (NCBI taxonomy): domain Bacteria; kingdom Bacillati; phylum Actinomycetota; class Actinomycetes; order Kitasatosporales; family Streptomycetaceae; genus Streptomyces; species Streptomyces sp. NPDC051636. The sequence goes on from NZ_JBITDA010000020.1 coordinate 49,585, forward strand.
TCGAGGCCTACGAGTGCGGTATCGAGCCGACCCCCACGCCGGCCGGCGGCGGGCGCTTCCCCATCAAGTACTACCTGACGGCGATGCTCTTCATCGTCTTCGACATCGAGATCGTCTTCCTCTATCCCTGGGCCGTCACCTTCGACGCCCTGGGTGTTTTCGGGCTCGTGGAGATGTTGCTCTTCGTGCTCACCGTCTTCGTCGCCTACGCGTACGTGTGGCGGCGCGGCGGTCTGGAATGGGACTGAGGGGCCTTTAGGACATGGGACTCGAAGAAAAGCTGCCGAGCGGTTTCCTGCTCACCACCGTCGAGCAGGCCGCGGGCTGGGTGCGCAAGGCGTCCGTCTTCCCCGCCACGTTCGGCCTCGCCTGCTGCGCCATCGAGATGATGACCACCGGAGCCGGCCGCTACGACCTGGCGCGCTTCGGCATGGAGGTCTTCCGCGGCTCGCCGCGGCAGGCGGACCTGATGATCGTCGCGGGCCGGGTCAGCCAGAAGATGGCGCCGGTGCTCCGGCAGGTCTACGACCAGATGCCCAACCCGAAGTGGGTGATCTCCATGGGCGTCTGCGCCTCCTCCGGCGGCATGTTCAACAACTACGCGATCGTCCAGGGCGTCGACCACATCGTCCCGGTCGACATCTACCTGCCCGGCTGCCCGCCCCGCCCCGAGATGCTGATGGACGCGATCCTCAAGCTCCACCAGAAGATCCAGTCCGCCAAGCTCGGCGTGAACGCCGAGGAGGCGGCCCGCGAGGCGGAGGAGGCGGCGCTCAAGGCCCTGCCCACGATCGAGATGAAGGGGCTGCTGCGGTGAGCGACGCGAACGGCACCAACGGCGCGAACGGGTCCGCGAACGGGGTGAACCCCGAGAAGGACCTGGCCGCCTCCAACCTCCCCGGCCGACCCGGCCAGGGCGGCGAGGAGATCCGCGTCCAGCGCGGCATGTTCGGCGCCAGCAACGGCGGCGACACCTCCGGCTACGGCGGCCTGGTCCGCTCGGTCCGACTCCCGGGACCGGCGACCCGCCCCTACGGCGGGTGGTTCGACGAGGTCGCCGACGAGCTCGAGGGGGCGCTGGAGGAGCAGGGCCTGCTCCCCGCGAACGCGATCGAGAAGACGGTCGTCGACCGCGGCGAGCTGACCTTCCACGTCGAGCGCGAGCACCTCCTCCGCGTCGCCCAGACCCTGCGCGACGACCCGGCCCTGCGCTTCGAGCTGTGCACCGGCGTCAGCGGCGTCCACTACCCGCACGACAAGGGCCGCGAGCTGCACGCCGTCTACCACCTGCGCTCGATCACCCACAACCGGCTGATCCGCCTGGAGGTCAGCGCCCCCGACAGCGACCCGCACATCCCGTCGCTGGTCTCCGTCTACCCGACGAACGACTGGCACGAGCGCGAGACCTACGACTTCTTCGGGATCGTCTTCGACGGCCACCCGGCCCTGACCCGGATCATGATGCCGGACGACTGGCAGGGCCACCCGCAGCGCAAGGACTACCCCCTCGGCGGCATCCCCGTCGAGTACAAGGGCGCCCAGATTCCGGCTCCGGACCAGCGGAGGTCGTACTCGTGAGCACGCAGTCAGCAGCCGCGTCCGCCGCGTCGGCACGCGAGACCACCGAGGGCACCGTCTACACGGTCACCGGTGGCGACTGGGACGAGGTCGTCCAGTCCGCGGCCCGCGCCGACGACGAGCGCATCGTCGTCAACATGGGCCCCCAGCACCCCTCCACCCACGGAGTGCTCCGCCTGATCCTGGAGATCGAGGGCGAGACGGTCACCGAGGCCCGCTGCGGCATCGGCTATCTCCACACCGGCATCGAGAAGAACCTCGAGTACCGGACCTGGACGCAGGGCACCACGTTCGTGACGCGCATGGACTACCTGACGTCCTTCTTCAACGAGACCGCCTACTGCCTCGCCGTGGAGAAGCTCCTCGGCGTCGAGGACCAGATCACCGAGCGGGCCAAGATCATCCGGGTGCTCCTGATGGAGCTGAACCGGATGTCCTCCCACCTGGTGTGCATCGCCACCGGCGGGATGGAGCTCGGCGCCACCACGATCATGATCTACGGATTCCGTGATCGTGAAATGATTCTCGACATCTACGAGCTCATCACGGGCCTGCGGATGAACCACGCGTACATCCGCCCCGGCGGACTCGCGCAGGACCTGCCGCCCGGCGCGGTGGACCACATCCGCGAGTTCGTGAAGAAGATGAAGAAGAACCTCCCGGAGTACGACAAGCTCGCCACCGGGAACCCCATCTTCAAGGCCCGTATGCAGGACATCGGCTACCTGGACCTGGCCGGCTGCATGGCCCTCGGCGCCACCGGACCGATCCTGCGCGCCACCGGCCTGCCGCACGACCTGCGCAAGACGCAGCCGTACTGCGACTACGAGACGTACGACTTCGACGTCCCGACCGCCGACTCCTGCGACGCCTACGGCCGCTTCCTGATCCGCCTGGAGGAGATGCGCCAGTCGCTCAGGATCGTCGAGCAGTGCCTGGACCGGCTGCAGCCCGGCCCGGTCATGGTCGCCGACAAGAAGATCGCCTGGCCCGCCCAGCTCGCCCTCGGACCGGACGGCCTCGGCAACTCCCTCGACCACATCAAGAAGATCATGGGCACCTCCATGGAGGCCCTGATCCACCACTTCAAGCTGGTCACCGAGGGCTTCCGCGTCCCGCCGGGACAGACGTACGCGGCCGTCGAGTCGCCCAAGGGCGAGCTCGGGGTGCACGCCGTGTCCGACGGCGGCACCCGCCCCTACCGGGTCCACTTCCGCGACCCGTCCTTCACCAACCTGCAGGCCATGGCGGCGATGTGCGAGGGCGGCCAGGTCGCCGACGTCATCGTCGCCGTCGCGTCCATCGACCCCGTGATGGGAGGCGTCGACCGGTGACCACCTCTTCTTCGGAGCGGGGCGTCAGCCTGGGCATGCCCGAACTGCCCGCGCCCGGCTACCCGGACGACGTCCGAGCCCGGCTGGAGACGGACGCGCGCGAGATCATCGCCCGCTACCCGGACTCCCGCTCGGCCCTGCTGCCGTTGCTGCACCTGGTGCAGTCGGAGGAGGGCCACGTCACGCGCACCGGGATGCGGTTCTGCGCGGACATGCTGGACCTGACCACGGCCGAGGTCACCGCGGTCGCCACCTTCTACACCATGTACCGGCGCAAGCCGTCCGGTGACTACCAGGTCGGGGTGTGCACCAACACGCTGTGCGCGGTGATGGGCGGCGACGCGATCTTCGAGACGCTGCAGGAGCACCTGGGCGTCGGCAACGGCGAGACCACCGACGACGGCAAGGTCACCCTGGAGCACATCGAGTGCAACGCGGCCTGCGACTACGCGCCGGTCGTGATGGTGAACTGGGAGTTCTTCGACAACCAGACCCCGGCGAGCGCCACGCGCCTGGTCGACGACCTCCGCGCGGGACGGCCCGTCGAGCCCACCCGCGGGGCACGTCTGTGCACCTTCAAGGAGACCGCCCGGATCCTGGCGGGCTTCCCCGACGAGCGGCCCGGGGCCGTCGAGGAAAGCGGCAGCGCGGGACCCGCTTCGCTGGTGGGCCTTCGCCTGGCAAGGGGAGAGACCGCACCCGCGCGGGTGGTGCATCCGCGGGACGGCGGACCGCACGACGAACCGCAGGACCGGACGGTGCACGAGCCGTCGCCGGCCGAACACCTCAGTTCACACGACGCACCGCAGGACACATCGGCCTCCGACCCGGCCCACCCGGCAGGGCCTACCGCCGAGGAGGGTGAGTGATGAGCGTGGCTGCCGAACTCAAGGACACCAGCCCGGAGAAGCTGCTCGCACCCGTGCTGTCGGCCTTCTGGGACGAGGACAGGTCCTGGACACTGGACGTCTACAAGAGGCACGAAGGGTACGAGGGGCTCCGCAAGGCGCTCGCCATGTCACCGGACGACGTGATCGCGTACGTCAAGGAGTCCGGTCTGCGCGGGCGAGGCGGCGCGGGGTTCCCGACGGGAATGAAGTGGCAGTTCATTCCCCAGGGAGATGGAAAACCGCACTATCTGGTTGTCAACGCCGACGAGTCGGAGCCCGGAACCTGCAAGGACATCCCGCTCCTCTTCGCCAACCCGCACAGCCTCATCGAGGGCATCGTCATCGCGTGTTATGCCATCAGGTCGTCGCATGCCTTCATCTATCTGCGTGGTGAAGTCGTCCCCGTTCTGCGGCGGCTGCACGAGGCCGTGCGCGAGGCCTACGCGGCGGGCTACCTCGGCGAGAACATCCTGGGCAGCGGACTCGACCTCCAACTCACCGTGCACGCGGGCGCGGGCGCGTACATCTGCGGTGAGGAGACCGCACTGCTCGACTCGCTCGAAGGCCGCCGTGGTCAACCGCGGCTGCGTCCCCCCTTCCCCGCTGTCGAGGGCCTCTATGCGTGCCCGACTGTTGTGAACAACGTCGAGTCCATCGCGTCGGTTCCCGCCATTCTGAAAAACGGCAAGGACTGGTTCAGGTCGATGGGCAGCGAGAAGTCCCCGGGCTTCACGCTCTACTCGCTCAGCGGCCATGTCGCCGGCCCCGGTCAGTACGAGGCCCCGCTCGGCATCACGCTCCGCCAGCTCCTCGACATGAGCGGCGGGATGCGCCCCGGGCACCGGCTGAAGTTCTGGACGCCGGGCGGCTCCTCGACGCCGATGTTCACCGACGAGCACCTCGACGTCCCTCTTGACTACGAAGGAGTGGGCGCCGCGGGTTCCATGCTGGGCACGAAAGCACTGCAGTGCTTCGACGAGACGACCTGCGTCGTGCGCGCCGTCACCCGCTGGACCGAGTTCTACGCCCACGAGTCCTGCGGCAAGTGCACGCCCTGCCGCGAAGGAACATACTGGCTGGTGCAGTTGCTGCGCGACATCGAGGCCGGCAAGGGCGTCATGTCCGACCTCGACAAGCTGAACGACATCGCCGACAACATCAACGGCAAGTCCTTCTGCGCCCTCGGCGACGGCGCCGCCTCGCCGATCTTCTCCTCGCTCAAGTACTTCCGTGAGGAGTACGAGCAGCACATCACCGGCCGGGGCTGCCCCTTCGACCCGGCGAAGTCCACGGCCTGGGCCGACCGCCCGGAGGTGACCGCATGACCGTGACCACCAACGCCCCCTCGGGAGGGGGAGAGGCGGCGGTCCCGCCGGAAGACCTCGTCACGCTGACGATCGACGGCATCGAGATCAGCGTGCCCAAGGGCACCCTGGTCATCCGGGCCGCCGAACAGCTCGGCATCGAGATCCCGCGCTTCTGCGACCACCCCCTCCTCGATCCGGTCGGCGCCTGCCGCCAGTGCATCGTCGAGGTCGAGGGCCAGCGCAAGCCCATGGCGTCCTGCACTATCACGTGCACGGACGGAATGGTGGTGAAGACCCACCTGACCTCGCCGGTCGCCGAGAAGGCCCAGCACGGCGTGATGGAGCTGCTGCTCATCAACCACCCGCTGGACTGCCCCGTCTGCGACAAGGGCGGCGAGTGCCCGCTGCAGAACCAGGCGATGTCGCACGGCAACGCGGAGTCCCGCTTCGGCGGCAGGAAGCGGACCTTCGAGAAGCCCGTCCCGATCTCCACGCAGGTGCTGCTCGACCGCGAACGGTGCGTGCTGTGCGCCCGCTGCACCCGGTTCTCCAACCAGGTCGCGGGCGACCCGATGATCGAGCTGCTGGAACGGGGCGCGCTCCAGCAGGTCGGCACCGGTGAGGGCGACCCCTTCGAGTCGTACTTCTCCGGCAACACCATCCAGATCTGCCCGGTGGGCGCGCTGACCTCGGCGGCCTATCGTTTCCGCTCCCGCCCCTTCGACCTGGTCTCCTCGCCGTCCGTCTGCGAGCACTGCTCCGGTGGCTGCGCGACCCGCACGGACCACCGGCGCGGCAAGGTCATGCGGCGGCTCGCCGCCAACGACCCCGAGGTCAACGAGGAGTGGATCTGCGACAAGGGCCGCTTCGCGTTCCGGTACGCGCAGCAGAAGGACCGGCTCGACACGCCGCTGGTACGAGGCGCCGAGGGCGAGCTCGAACCGGCCTCCTGGCCGGACGCGTTGCAGATCGCCGCTCAGGGTCTCCTGGCGTCGCGCGGCAGGACCGGTGTCCTGACCGGCGGCCGGCTGACCATCGAGGACGCCTACGCCTACAGCAAGTTCGCGCGCGTGGCCCTCGACACGAACGACATCGACTTCCGCGCGCGCGTGCACAGCAGCGAGGAGACCGACTTCCTGGCGGCCCGGGTGGCCGGCCGCGGCCGTGACCTCGACGGTACGGGCGTCACGTACACCGCGTTGGAGAAGGCGCCCGCCGTCCTGCTGGTCGGGTTCGAGTCGGAGGAAGAGGCCCCCGGCGTCTTCCTGCGGCTGCGCAAGGCCTGGCGCAAGCGCAAGCAGAAGGTGTTCTCGCTGGCCACGCATGCCACGCGCGGCCTTGAGAAGGCGGGCGGCACGCTGCTGCCGGCCGCTCCCGGCACCGAGACCGAGTGGCTGGACGCGCTGGCGAGCGGTGTCGGCCTGGAGGACGCCGGAGCCCAGGCCGCCGAAGCGCTGCGCGCCGAGGGTGCGGTGATCGTCGTCGGCGAGCGGCTGGCCTCGGTCGCCGGTGGCCTCACCGCCGCCGTACGGGCCGCCGCCGCGACCGGCGCCCAGCTGGCGTGGATCCCGCGGCGGGCCGGGGAGCGCGGCGCGATCGAGGCGGGCGCGCTGCCGTCGCTGCTGCCGGGCGGGCGTCCGGCGACCGACCCGCGCGCGCGTGAGCAGGTGGCCGCGGTCTGGGGTCTGGCCGAACTCCCGCACCGCTACGGCCGCGACACCGGCCAGATCATCGAGGCCGCCGCGAGCGGTGAACTCCAGGCCCTGCTGGTCGCGGGCGTGGAGGTCGCCGATCTGCCGGATCCGGCACGCGCGCGTGAGGCGCTGTCCGAGGCCGGTTTCGTGGTGTCGCTGGAGCTGCGGCCCAGCGAGGTCACCGAGCACGCCGACGTCGTGCTCCCCGTCGCCGCGGTCGCCGAGAAGCCGGGCACCTTCCTCAACTGGGAGGGGCGGGTCCGCTTCTTCGAGGCCGCGCTCAAGCCCGACCAGATGACCCGCCGCCCGGCGCCGACCGACGCGCGGGCGCTGCAGATGCTGGCCGACGCCATGGACGTACATCTCGGTCTGCCGGATCTGCGCACCACGCGCGCCGAGATCGACCGGCTCGGCTCCTGGGACGGGCCGCGGGCATCCGAGCCGTTGGAGACCGCGGGTGTGCTGCCGCGTCCGGCCGCCGGTGAGGCCGTGCTGGCCGGGCACCGGCTGCTGCTCGACCAGGGTGTGCTCCAGGAGGGCGACGAGGCACTCGCCGGGACCCGGCACGCGGCACGCGCGCGTGTGTCGCCCGCGACGGCCGCCGAGGCGGGCGTCGAGGACGGCGACGTCCTCGCCGTGACCGGACCCGCCGGGGTGGTCGGACTCCCGCTCCAGATCACCGAGATGCCCGACCGGGTGGTCTGGCTTCCGCTGAACTCCGTAGGCGGCGGCGTCGCCTCCGACACCGGGGCCCGACCCGGTTCCCTCGTCCGCATCGGCCCGGCGGCCCTCGCCGGCGAGGCCCCCAAGGAGGTGGAGGCATGAGCCCGTACCTCGCCGCTGAAGACCTCTCGATGTTCGGCCGCGACCCCTGGTGGCTGGTCGTCGTCAAGGCCGTGTTCTGCTTCGCCTTCCTGATGGTGACCGTGCTGTTCTCCATCGTCTGGGAGCGCAAGGTCGTCGCCTGGATGCAGCTGCGCATCGGCCCCAACCGGCACGGCCCCTGGGGCATGCTCCAGTCGCTCGCCGACGGCGTGAAGCTGATGCTCAAGGAAGACCTCATCGTCAAGCGCGCGGACAAGGTGGTGTACGTCCTCGCGCCGATCGTCGCGGCCATCCCGGCCTTCATGGCGATCGCGGTGATCCCCTTCGGACCGGCCGGCAACGAGATCTCGATCTTCGGCCACCGCACCACGATGCAGCTCACCGACCTGCCGATCGCGATGCTCTACATCCTCGCGATCGCCTCCGTCGGCATCTACGGCATCGTGCTGGCGGGCTGGAGTTCCGGATCCACCTATCCGCTGCTCGGCGGCCTGCGCTCCTGCGCGCAGATGATCTCGTACGAGATCGCCATGGGCGCCGCGTTCGCCTCCGTGTTCCTCTACTCGGGGTCGATGTCGACGTCGACGATCGTCGAGCAGCAGCACGACCGCTGGTACATCGTCCTGCTGCCGGTCTCCTTCATCCTCTACATCGTCACGATGGTCGGCGAGACCAACCGCGCCCCGTTCGACATGCCGGAGTCCGAGGGTGACCTGGTCGGTGGTTTCAACACCGAGTACTCGTCGATCAAGTTCGCGATGTTCATGCTCGCCGAGTACGTCAACATGGTGACCGTCTCTGCCGTGTCGACGACGCTCTTCCTCGGCGGCTGGCGGGCCCCGTGGCCGGTCAGCGCCTTCTGGGAGGGCGCGAACCACGGCTGGTGGCCGCTGCTCTGGTTCGTCATCAAGGTGCAGTTGCTGCTGTTCTTCTTCATCTGGCTGCGCGGCACCCTCCCGCGCGTGCGCTACGACCAGCTGATGAAGCTCGGCTGGAAGGTCCTCATCCCGGTCTCCGTGACGTGGCTGATGCTCGTCGCGACCGTGCGGACCCTCAGGAACGAGAACTACGACTTCGCCGACATCGCCCTCTACGTCGGGGGTGGTGTCCTGGCCCTGCTCCTGCTGTCCTTCGTGGCCGACATCTTCCGCGACAAGGCGAAGACGGCCGAGCCGCCCGCCGCCCAGCCCGCCGGGTTCGACCCGATGGCCGGCGGATTCCCCGTGCCGCCGCTGCCCGGACAGGAGCTGCCGCCGGTGCCGAGGCGCCGTTCGCGCCGCGAGCGGGAGCTGATTGTCAGTGGCGGCCCGGACACTGTCAGTGACGGATCTTCGGATGGAAAGGAGGCGTCCGATGGCTGAGGAGCCCCAGGAGGCCGGGCAGTCCAAGCCCGGTTTCCAGAACCCAGTGGCCGGTTTCGGCGTGACCTTCAAGGCCATGTTCAAGAAGCGGCTGACCGAGCAGTACCCGGAGCAGAAGAAGACCACGGCTCCGCGGTTCCACGGACGGCACCAGCTCAACCGCCATCCGGACGGCCTGGAGAAGTGCGTCGGCTGCGAGCTGTGCGCCTGGGCCTGCCCCGCCGACGCCATCTACGTGGAGGGCGCCGACAACACCGACGAGGAGCGTTACTCGCCGGGTGAGCGGTACGGCCGCGTCTACCAGATCAACTACGCCCGCTGCATCCTGTGCGGCCTGTGCATCGAGGCCTGCCCCACGCGCGCGTTGACGATGACCAACGAGTTCGAGCTGGCCGACTCCAGCCGCGCCAACCTCATCTACACCAAGGAGCAGCTGCTCGCCGGCCTCGAGGAGGGCATGGTCGACTCGCCGCACGCCATCTATCCGGGCATGGACGAGCAGGACTACTACCAGGGTCTGGTGACGGAGGCCGCGCCCGGCACCGTACGGCAGGTGGCCCGCTCCAAGGGCGAGGTGCCCCAGGAGGCCTCCTCGACCTTCGGTGAGGGCGAACCCGCCTCGGAGAAGGTGATCGGCCGATGACCGCGCAACTCGCCGCCTACTCCACCTCCACCGGAGAGGCCTTCCAGTTCTGGGTCCTCGGCACCGTCGCCGTGATCGGCGCCCTGTGCACCGTCTTCATGAAGAAGGCCGTGCACAGCGCGCTGTGTCTGGCCGGGACCATGATCGTTCTGGCGGTGTTCTACCTCGCCAACGGCGCCTACTTCCTGGGCATCGTGCAGATCGTCGTCTACACCGGCGCGATCATGATGCTGTTCCTGTTCGTGGTGATGCTGGTCGGCGTCACGGCCGCGGACTCGCTGAAGGAGACCATCAAGGGCCAGCGCTGGCTGGCCCTGCTGTGCGGGGTCGGCTTCGGCGTCCTGCTGTTCGCCGGGATCGCCAACGCCTCCCTGAAGGAGTTCAACGGCACCGGCCAGGCGAACGCGAACGGCAACGTGGAGGGCCTGGCGTCCCTCATCTTCACCAAGTACGTCTTCGCCTTCGAAATCACCGGTGCCCTGCTCATCACGGCCGCCGTCGGCGCCATGGTGCTCACGCACCGGGAGCGCACCGAGCGCGCCAAGACCCAGCGAGAGCTGTCCGAGCAGCGGGTGCGCGAGGGGAAGTACATCCCGCCGCTGCCCGCGCCCGGCGTGTACGCCCGGCACAACGCCGTCGACATCGCGGGCCTGCTGCCCGACGGCACCCCGTCCGAGCTCACGGTCAGCAAGACGCTGCGCGAACGCGGCCAGATCCGGGACGTGTCGGCGGAGGCGCTCAACGACCTGCGGGCCCTGGAGCAGCGCGCGGAGGAGCGCCTGGAGCGCAGGGCGATCGAGCCGGCGAACTTCAAGCGGGCCGAGGAGGCGTCGAAGTGAACCCCGTCAACTACCTGTATCTCGCGGCACTTCTGTTCACGATCGGCGCGACCGGCGTGCTCATCAGGCGGAACGCGATCGTCGTGTTCATGTGCATCGAGCTGATGCTCAACGCCTGCAACCTCGCGTTCGTCGCCTTCTCCCGGATGCACGGCAATCTCGACGGCCAGATCATCGCCTTCTTCACGATGGTCGTCGCCGCCGCCGAGGTCGTCGTCGGTCTGGCGATCATCGTGTCGCTGTTCCGCACCCGCCACTCGGCCTCGGTCGACGACGCCAGCCTGATGAAGCTGTAAGGGGTCGGGAGAATCGTGGAGAACCTGATCGCGCTGCTGATCGCGGCGCCCCTGCTCGGAGCGGCCGTCCTGCTGGTCGGCGGCCGGCGTCTGGACGCCGTCGGCCACTGGATCGGCACGCTCCTGTCGGCCGTCTCCTTCGTGTTCGGCCTGCTCCTCTTCGCCGACCTGCTCGGCAAGGGAGCCGAACACCGCACCCTGATCCAGCACCTGTTCAGCTGGGTCCCGGTGGCCGGTTTCCAGGCGGACGTCACCTTCCGCCTCGACCAGCTGTCGATGACTTTCGTGCTGCTGATCACCGGCGTCGGCTCGCTGATCCACCTGTACTCCGTGGGGTACATGGCGCACGACGAGCGGCGCCGCCGCTTCTTCGGCTACCTGAACCTGTTCCTCGCGGCGATGCTGCTGCTCGTCCTCGCCGACAACTACCTGCTGCTGTACGTCGGCTGGGAGGGCGTCGGTCTCGCCTCCTACCTGCTGATCGGTTTCTGGCAGCACAAGCCCAGCGCGGCCACCGCGGCGAAGAAGGCCTTCCTGGTCAACCGCGTCGGCGACATGGGTCTGTCGATCGCGATCATGCTGATGTTCACGACGTTCGGCACCTTCGCCTTCGGGCCGGTCCTCAGCCACACCGGTGACACGTCCGAGGGCAAGCTCACCGCCATCGGCCTGATGCTCCTGCTCGCCGCCTGCGGCAAGTCCGCCCAGGTGCCGCTGCAGTCCTGGCTCGGGGACGCGATGGAGGGCCCGACCCCGGTCTCGGCCCTCATCCACGCCGCGACGATGGTGACCGCGGGCGTCTACCTGATCGTCCGCTCCGGAGCCGTCTTCAACGCGGCGCCCGACGCGCAGCTCGCGGTCACCGTGGTCGGCGCGGTCACGCTCCTGTTCGGTGCGATCGTCGGTTGCGCGAAGGACGACATCAAGAAGGCGCTGGCCGGTTCGACGATGTCGCAGATCGGCTACATGGTGCTGGCCGCGGGCCTCGGCCCCATCGGCTACGTCTTCGCGATCATGCACCTGGTGACGCACGGCTTCTTCAAGGCCGGGCTGTTCCTCGGCGCCGGTTCGGTCATGCACGGCATGAACGACGAGGTCGACATGCGCAAGTACGGCGGCCTGCGCACGTACATGCCGGTCACCTTCGTCACCTTCGGCCTCGGCTACCTCGCCATCATCGGCTTCCCCGGCCTGTCCGGCTTCTTCTCCAAGGACAAGATCATCGAGGCGGCCTTCGCCAAGGGCGGCACCGAGGGCTGGATCCTCGGCGGCGCGGCCCTGCTGGGCGCGGCCATCACGGCGTTCTACATGACGCGCGTGATGCTGATGACGTTCTTCGGAGAGGAGCGTTGGAAGAACCAACCCACTCGCTCTCCGGAAGCTCCGAGCGCGGAGCCCGCGGCCGAGCACCGTGGAGAGCACGCTGAGCCACACCCGCACGAGTCGCCGAAGGTCATGACGATCCCGATGATCCTGCTGGCCGTCGGCTCGGTCTTCGGCGGCGCTTTCTTCAGCATCGGCGACCGCTTCCTGCACTGGCTGGAGCCGGTCACCGGCCACAGCGAGGGCGACTCGCCGGTCAGTGCCTGGACGGTCACCGGCGCGACCATGGTGTGCCTGGTCATCGGCGTCGCCATCGCGTACGCGCAGTACGGTCGCAAGCCCGTCCCGGTCGTCGCCCCGCGCGGGTCGCTGCTCACCCGGGCCGCCCGGCGCGACCTGCTCCAGGACGACTTCAACCACGTCGTCCTGGTGCGCGGCGGAGAGCACCTGACGCGCTCCCTGGTGTACGTCGACCACACCCTGGTCGACGGGGTCGTCAACGGCACCGCGGCCACCTTCGGAGGTCTCTCCGGACGGTTGCGCCGGCTGCAGAACGGCTTCGCGCGCTCCTACGCGGTCTCGATGTTCGGCGGTGCGGCACTCCTGGTCGCCGCGACCCTGCTGATGAGGGCGGTCTGATACCGATGTCCTTTCCTCTGCTGACAGCGACGGCGGCGCTCCCGGCCGTCGGGGCGGTCGCCACGGCCGCCGTACCGGCCGCGCGGCGCACCGCCGCCAAGTGGCTGGCGCTGCTGGTCGCGCTCGCCACGTTCGTCCTGGCGATCGTCGTCCTGGTCCGCTTCGACCCGGACGGCGCCCGCTACCAGCTCACCGAGTCCCATGCCTGGATCAAGGACTTCGGGGTCCGGTACGAGCTGGGCGTCGACGGCATCGCGGTGGCTCTCATCGCGCTGACCGCCCTGCTGATCCCGTTCATCATCCTCGCGGGCTGGCACGACGCCGACCCGCTGGAGACCGGCAGCCGCCGCTGGCGGCCCACCCAGGGCTTCTTCGCGCTGATCCTGGCCGTCGAGGCGATGGTGGTCATCTCCTTCGAGGCCACCGACGTCTTCCTCTTCTACATCTTCTTCGAAGCCATGCTCATCCCGATGTACTTCCTCATCGGCGGCTTCGGCGACCGTGCCCACGAGCACGGCGAGGAGGCGGCGTCCACACAGCGGTCGTACGCGGCGGTGAAGTTCCTGCTGTACAACCTGGTCGGCGGGCTGATCATGCTGGCCGCGGTGATCGGTCTCTATGTGGTCGCGGGGAACTTCTCGCTCACGGAGATCGCGCAGGCCCGTGTCAACGGCTCGCTGCACATGGCGACCAGCACCGAACGCTGGCTGTTCCTCGGCTTCTTCTTCGCCTTCGCGGTGAAGGCGCCGCTGTGGCCGCTGCACACCTGGCTGCCCAACGCCATGCAGGAGGCCACCGCCCCGGTCGCCGTGCTCATCACCGCGGTCGTCGACAAGGTGGGCACCTTCGCGATGCTCCGCTTCTGCCTCCAGCTGTTCCCGGAGGCGAGCAAGTGGGCGACGCCCGTCATCCTGGTACTGGCGCTGATCAGCATCGTCTACGGGGCGCTGCTCGCGGTCGGCCAGCGGGACATCAAGCGGCTGGTCGCGTACGCGTCGATCTCGCACTTCGGCTTCATCATCATGGGCATCTTCGCGATGACCAGCCAGGGCCAGTCCGGGGCGACGCTCTACATGGTCAACCACGGCATCTCCACGGCCGCGTTGATGCTGGTGGCGGGCTTCCTGATCTCCCGGCGCGGTTCGCGGCTCATCGCGGACTACGGGGGCGTGCAGAAGGTCGCCCCGGTGCTCGCCGGCACGTTTCTGATCGGCGGCCTGGCGACGCTCTCGCTGCCTGGGCTCGCGCCGTTCGTGAGTGAGTTCCTGGTGCTGGTCGGCACGTTCACGCGCTACCCGGCGATCGGTGTCATCGCCACCTTCGGCATCGTGCTCGCCGCGCTCTACACCCTCGTCCTCTACCAGCGGACGATGACGGGCCCGGTGAAGCCTGAGGTCTCCGCCATGCCGGACCTCCGCGCGCGCGAGCTGGTGGTCGTGGCCCCGCTGATCGTGCTGTTGATCTTCCTGGGCGTCTACCCGAAGCCCGTGACGGACATCGTCAACCCGGCGGTCAAGCAGACCATGTCCGACGTACACAAGACCGATCCCAAGCCCGAGGTGGAGGCGGCCAAGTGAGCGCAGCAGCCGTCCACAGCCTGTGGACAACCGCGGCCGACCCGATCTCGAAGATCGACGCGCCGAAGATCGAATACGGACAATTGTCACCCACCTTGATCGTCGTCGGTGCGGCGATCGTCGGGGTGCTGGTCGAGGCGTTCGTCCCGCGCAAGTCCCGCTACTACGCGCAGGTGTTCGTGTCCGCCGTCGCACTGTGCGCCGCCTTCGCCACGGTCGTCGCCCTCGCGGCCGACGGATACGGCACCACCAAGGCGCACATCGCGGCGATGGGCGCGATCGCGGTCGACGGACCGTCGCTGTTCCTGCAGGGCACGATCCTGCTGGCCGGTCTGGTCGGCCTGTTCACCTTCGCCGAACGGCGGCTCGACCCGGCGGCAGACGGCAACCGGGTGGACTCCTTCGCGGCACAGGCCGCGTCGGTGCCGGGAAGCGACAGCGAGCAGGCCGCCGTGAAGGCCGGTTTCACCACCACCGAGGTCTTCCCGCTGCTGCTGTTCGCGGTCGCCGGCATGCTGGTGTTCCCCTCGGCCAACGACCTGCTGACACTGTTCGTGGCCCTGGAGGTCTTCTCCCTGCCGCTGTACCTGATGTGCGCGCTCGCCCGCCGCAAGCGGCTGATGTCGCAGGAGGCCGCGGTCAAGTACTTCCTGCTCGGCGCGTTCGCCTCGGCGTTCACCCTGTTCGGCATCGCGCTGCTGTACGGATACGCGGGCTCGGTGTCGTACGCGACGATCGCGCAGGTCGTCGACGGCACGGTCACCAACGTCGACCCGGCGCTGGCCAACACCATGGGCAACGACGCGCTGCTGCTGATCGGTGCCGCGATGGTGGTGATGGGCCTGCTGTTCAAGGTCGGCGCGGTGCCGTTCCACATGTGGACGCCCGACGTCTACCAGGGCGCGCCGACCCCGGTGACCGGCTTCATGGCGGCGGCGACCAAGGTGGCGGCGTTCGGCGCGCTGCTGAGGCTGCTGTACGTCGTGCTGCCCGGGATGCGCTGGGACTGGCGGCCGGTCATGTGGGCCGTCGCGATCATCACCATGCTGGGCGGTGCGATCGTCGCGATCACCCAGACCGACATCAAGCGGCTGCTGGCGTACTCGTCCATCGCGCACGCCGGATTCATCCTCGCGGGTGTCGTCGCGACCTCGAAGGACGGCGTGTCCTCCGTCCTCTTCTACCTGGCCGCGTACTCGTTCGTGACGATCGGCGCGTTCGCGGTGGTGACCCTGGTGCGCGACGCCGGCGGTGAGGCGACGCACCTGTCCAAGTGGGCGGGGCTGGGCCGCCGCTCGCCGCTGGTGGCGGCCGTGTTCGCGGTGTTCCTGCTGGCCTTCGCGGGCATTCCGCTGACCTCCGGGTTCGCCGGGAAGTTCGCCGTGTTCAAGGCGGCGGCGGAGGGCGGCGCGGTCCCGCTGGTCGTGATCGGTGTGATCTCCTCGGCGATCGCGGCGTTCTTCTACATCCGCGTGATCGTGCTGATGTTCTTCAGCGAGCCCAAGCCCGAGGGGCCGACAGTGGCCGTGCCGTCGCCGCTGACGATGGCGGCGATCGGCGTGGGCGTGGCGGTGACGCTGGTGCTCGGTGTGGCGCCGCAGTACTTCCTGGACCTGGCGAGCCAGGCGGGGGTGTTCGTGCGCTGACCCGGTCTTCGTGTGCGCCGCTGCCCGGCCCCCTCGTCAGGGGGCCGGGCAGCGGCGTGTGTACGGGGTCACTGATCCTTGTCCCGGCGCGCCCTGATCGCCGTCAGGTCCAGGTCCACCGGAAACGGGACATCCATCTTCATCCGCTCGCGGAAGATGCCGGTGCTGGTGTACGCGCCGGTGGTGGGTTCCAGCTCGAAGGTGTGCACCGCGGCGCGACCCTTCTCGTTCTCGACCCGCCAGTAGTGGGGAATCCTGGCTCTGGCGTACTTCAGGGGCTTGGTCTCGCGGTCACGGGAGACGGAGTCCTCGGAGACGACCTCGATGGCGAGGACGACGGCCTTTGCCGGAAAGCGGGTCTGGTCCGCGTCCTCGACCACGTCTCCGCGTACGACGACCACGTCCGGTTCGGGGCGGTTCTGGTGATCCAGGTCGATGGTGAACTCGCGGAACACCTCGAGGTCTGCGGGTGCCAGCGACTGGAGCTGCCACTTGAAGAAGTCGATGGTGCGCTCGTGAAAGATGGTCTGCGGACTCACGAAGACCAGGCTCCCGTCGATCAATTCCGTGTGCGGAGGAAGATTCGGGAGGCGGTCCAGGTCGTCGGCGGTCCAGCCGCCTTCCGGCGGGGTCGGCCAGCTGGGCGTGGACGCCTTCGGTGCGACGCTCATCAGTGCTCCCATGGGACGGAGTCTCGCCGGTCCGTTCAGACTATCCGCCGGAAACGGGCAGGTCTTCCGCGAACGTGTGAACGACGTCCGTGTCCTTGACGTGCAGCGCCCGGGGCAGGCCTGTGGATAACTCCGGTCCTGTCGGTGCGGGCACCTATGGTGGACGCAGTGGTCGAGGGACGACGTACGGGGGACAGGACGATGGGCGGGACGGGCGGGATCAGTGAGATGCCAGGGATGACGGACAGCGAGACGCTGGCCACGCTGCACCGGGTCTTCGGGTACGAGGCCTTCCGCGGCGAGCAGGAAGCGGTCATCGAGCATGTGGTGGCGGGCGGCGACGCCGTCGTCCTCATGCCGACCGGTGGCGGCAAGTCCCTGTGCTACCAGATCCCGGCCCTGGTCAGACCGGGTACGGGCATCGTGGTGTCCCCGCTCATCGCCCTGATGCAGGACCAGGTCGACGCCCTGCGCGCGCTCGGCGTGAACGCCGGGTTCATCAACTCCACGCAGGACTTCGACGAGCGGCGCGTGGTCGAGGCGGAGTTCCTGGCGGGCGAGCTGGACCTGCTCTACCTGGCGCCGGAGCGGCTGCGTCTGGACTCCACCCTCGACCTGCTCTCCCGGGGCAAGATCGCGGTCTTCGCCATCGACGAGGCACACTGCGTCTCCCAGTGGGGCCACGACTTCCGCCCCGACTATCTGGCCCTCTCCCTCCTGGGCGAGCGCTGGCCGGACGTCCCGCGGATCGCCCTCACGGCGACGGCCACGCATGCGACCCACCAGGAGATCACGCAGCGGCTGAACATGCCGACGGCCCGGCACTTCGTGGCGAGCTTCGACCGGCCCAACATCCAGTACCGCATCGTGCCCAAGGCCGACCCGAAGAAGCAGCTGCTCGCCTTCCTGCGGGAGGAGCACCCGGGCGACGCGGGCATCGTGTACTGCCTCTCGCGGAACTCGGTGGAGAAGACGGCGGAGTTCCTCACCCGCAACGGCATCGAGGCGGTGCCCTATCACGCGGGCCTGGACGCGGGCACGCGCGCGGCGCACCAGTCCCGGTTCCTGCGCGAGGACGGCCTGGTCGTGGTGGCGACCATCGCCTTCGGGATGGGCATCGACAAGCCGGACGTACGGTTCGTCGCCCATCTCGACCTGCCCAAGTCGATCGAGGGCTACTACCAGGAGACCGGCCGGGCGGGACGGGACGGCCTGCCCTCGACGGCCTGGATGGCGTACGGCCTCAACGACGTCATACAGCAGCGCAAGCTCATCCAGTCCGGCGAGGGCGACGAGGCGTTCCGCCGCCGGGCCGCCGCCCACCTGGACGCGATGCTCGCCCTGTGCGAGACCGCCCAGTGCCGTCGCGGCCAGCTGCTCGCCTACTTCGGCCAGGACCCGGACCCGGCGGGCTGCGGCAACTGCGACACCTGCCTGGTGCCCCCGGGGACCTGGGACGGCACGATCGCCGCGCAGAAGGTGCTGTCGACGGTGGTGCGGCTGCAGCGGGAGCGCGGGCAGAAGTTCGGCGCGGTGCAGATCGTGGACATCCTGCTGGGGAAGCGCACCGGCAAGGTGATCCAGTTCGACCACGACCAGCTGTCCGTCTTCGGCATCGGGGAGGAGCTCACCGAGGGCGAGTGGCGGGGCGTCATCCGGCAGTTGCTGGCCCAGGGGCTGCTCGCGGTCGAGGGGGAGTACGGCACGCTGGTGCTCACCGAGGCGAGCGGCTCGGTGCTGCGGCGGGAACGGGAGGTGCCGCTGCGCAAGGAGCCGAAGAAGCCGGTGACCTCCCGGTCGGGGCCGGCCTCCTCCTCCGGCCGGGCCGACCGCAAGGCCAAGACGGTCGCGGCCGAGCTGCCCGAGGAACTGCTTCCCGCCTTCGAAGCGCTGCGTGCCTGGCGTGCCGAGCAGGCGCGGGAACAGGGCGTTCCGGCGTACGTCATCTTCCACGACGCCACGCTGCGGGAGATCGTCACGGTCTGGCCGGCCTCGGTGACGGAACTGGGCACCGTCGGCGGCGTGGGAGAGAAGAAGCTGGCGACGTACGGAGAGGGCGTGCTCGCAGTGCTCTCCTCCTTGGACGCCCCCACCGCAGGCGGCCCGGCGCCGGCCACCGCGGACGACGACTGGCCCGAGCGGGACGAGGAGCCGGAGCACGACGACTGGATATAGCCGGGGCGAGGCGGGGGATCGTCACAGCCCACGTGCCGCATACGCCCTGACATCCGCGTCCGGGTCCGCCGTGGCGGTGGCCAGGGCCGCGCGGGCCTCCTCGTCGGCGACGTGCCGGGTCAGCGCCAGGACGGCCGCCTTGCGCACGTCGGCGTTGGGGTCGGCGAGGGCCTTGGCGAGGGCGGGGACCGAGAGGTCGGTGCCGGCGGAGCCGAGCGCGGTCGCCGCTCCGGCCCGGACCTGCCAGGCCGGATCCGACAGGGCGGCCACGGCACGCGCGGCGAGCGGAGCCGGGCAGCCGACGGTGGCCAGCGCCCCGAGCGCGGCCCCGCGCACCAGGGGATCGGTGTCCTCGGTGAGCCGGTTCAAGGTGGCCGCGAGCAGTTCCAGGGCGCTCGTGGCCAGGGGCGCCGAGCTGACGGCGGCCAGCGCCTTGGCCACGGTGACGCGGACCTCCCGCGAAGGGTCGCCCGCCGCACCGGCCAGCGGTTCGACCGCGTCGACCGAGACGAGCCCGCGTACGGCCTCGATGCGGACGGCGATGTCCGGGTCGTCCAGTGCCACGGCGAACAGGCCGGCGTCACCCAGGCGCAGGGCGCGCAGCACGTCGAGGGCGGCGGCGCGGACCACGGGGTCGGCCTCGGCGAGCGCACCGGTGAGGGCGGTACCCAGGGCGGGTTCGGGCGGGAGGGTCTCGACGAGCTCGCGCAGCGAGGCCGCGGCCGCCGCGCGCACGTCGGCGTCGGGGTCGGTCAGAGCACCGGCCAGTGCCTGCCCGGTGCCGGGCGGCACGGTCTCGGTGAGGACCGAGACGGCCGTCCGGCGCACGGAAGCGTCCGGGTCGGTCAAGTAGGGCTCGATGGCGGCGAGTTCGGGTTCCTCCTCGGCCAGCTCCAAAAGTTCCAGGAGCCGGGGCGAGGCGGTCTCCCGAGAGCCGCGGTCCACGGACTCGGCGACGCGTGCGGAGGTCGGCCCCGTGGCGACCGGCGCCACGTCCCGGGAGCCGGCCGTGGCCACATCCTCGGGGCGAACCTCGCCGAGGTGACGGGGAGGGCCGCCGACCGGGGTGAATTCGTCGACCGGAACCAGATACGGAGCCACGGGACGGGCCGTGAACTCCATCGCACCGGAGGGGGACTTGTGCAGATCGAGATGATGGAACCAGGACGCGTCGTCGCGCAGGGGATGATCGATGCGGTCGTGGTAGAGGCCCCAGCGGGACTCCGTGCGGGCCAGGGAGGCGCGCGCGGCCATCTCCGCGCAGTCGCGGATGAAGGTGACCTCCGCGCACCGCATCAGCTCGTGCGGCGTGCGGGCGCCCATCGCGGCGATGTCCGCGCGCATCCGCTCGAACGCCTCCAGGGCCAGCGACAGCCGGGCGCCCGACTTCGGCGGGGCCACGTAGTCGTTCACGAAGCGGCGCAGCTTGTACTCGACCTGGGGCTGCGGCGGGCCGTCCGGGTTGCGCAGCGGGCGGTAGATCAACTCGTGCGCCTCCCGCAGCTGGTCCTGCGGAAGTTCCCCTGCGTACGCGCGGTACCGGGCCGCGTCCGCACCGGCCAGGTCACCGAAGACGAAGGCGCCGATCATGTAGTTGTGCGGCACGCAGGCCAGGTCACCGGCGGCGTACAGGCGCGGGACGGTGGTACGGGCGTGGTCGTCGACCCGTACGCCGGAGGCCGAGTGGCCGCCGCACAGGCCGATCTCCGAGATGTGCATCTCGACGTCGTGGGTGCGGTAGTCGTGGCCGCGTCCGGCGTGGAAGGTGCCGCGGGTCGGGCGCTCGGTGGAGTGCAGGATGGACTCCAGCGCCGAGACCGACTCCTCCGGAAGGTGGCTCAGCTTCAGGTACACCGGCCCCCGGTCGCTGGCCACCTCGGCCGCGAACTCGGCCATCATCTGGCCGGACCAGTAGTCGGAGTCGACGAAGCGTTCGCCGTGCCGGTTGACCTGGTAGCCACCGAAGGGGTTGGCGACGTAGGCGCAGGCGGGGCCGTTGTAGTCCTTGATCAGCGGGTTGATCTGGAAGCACTCGATGCCGGTGAGCTCGGCGCCCGCGTGGTAGGCCATCGCGTAGCCGTCGCCCGCGTTGGTGGGGTTCTCGTACGTGCCGTAGAGGTAGCCGGAGGCGGGCAGGCCGAGGCGTCCGCAGGCGCCGGTCGCGAGGATCACCGCGCCCGCGCGGACGGTGACGAACTGGCCGGTCCGCGTGTTGAAGCCCGCCGCACCCACGGCCCGCCCCTGCGCCGTCAGCACCCGTACCGGCATCACCCGGTTCTCGATCCGGATCCGCTCCCGCATCTCGCGCCGCCGCAGCTGCCGGTACAGGACCTTCTTGACGTCCTTGCCCTCCGGCATGGGCAGCACGTACGAGCCCGAGCGGTGGACCTGGCGGACGGCGTACTCGCCGTGCTCGTCCTTCTCGAACTTCACCCCGTACGACTCCAGCCGCTGGACCATCGCGAAGCCGCGGGTGGCGGTCTGGCGGACCGTGGACTGGTCGACGATGCCGTCGTTGGCGCGGGTGATCTCGGCGACGTAGTCGTCGGGCTCGGCGCGGCCGGGGATGACCGCGTTGTTGACGCCGTCCATGCCCATGGCGAGCGCCCCCGAATGGCGGACGTGGGCCTTCTCCAGCAGCAGGACGTCCGCGCCGTGCTCGGCGGCGGTCAGCGCGGCCATGGTGCCGGCGGTGCCGCCACCGATGACGAGGACGTCGCAGGTCAGTTCCTCGGCGTCGCCGAGGGCGGGGATCGCCAAAGGGGTGTCCGTGGAGGTGTCCGGGGTGTCCACCGGGATGCCTTTCAGATGCTGAGGGAGGTCAGGACATCGCGCCGCAGCGCCACGCGCGCCGGGTCGTCGTGCGCCGTACGGTCGCGGGGGTGCGGCACGTCGCGTACGGCGGTGAGCCGGCCGGAGTTCAGGAGGGCCACGCGGTCGCCGAGGAACAGGGCCTCGTCCACGTCATGGGTGACGAAGACGACGGTGGCGCCCGTGCCTCGCAACACCTCCACCAGCAGGTCCTGCATACCGGCGCGGGTCTGGGCGTCGAGGGCGCCGAAGGGTTCGTCCATGAGGACGGCGCGCGGGCTGCCGGCCAGGGCGCGGGCCAGCTGCGCGCGCTGGCGCTGGCCGCCGGAAACGCGGTGCGGCAGCTGCCGTGACTGTTCGGCGAGTCCGACCCGGTCCAGCCAGGACTCCGCCTGGGTGCGGCGTTCGCCGCGCGGCAAGCCCTTGATGGCGAGGGGCAGTTCGACGTTCGCGCGGAGGGTGCGCCAGGGCAGGAGGGCGTCCTCCTGGAAGATCAGGGCGCGGTCGGCCGCGGGACCCGTCAGGGGGCGCCCGTCCTGGGCGGCCTCTCCGGCGAGGGGAGACAGCAGCCCGGCCAGCGTGCGCAGGAGTGTCGACTTGCCGCAGCCGGAGGGGCCGACGACGGTGAGGATCTCGCCTGGGGCGATGCCGAGGTCCACCTCGTGCAGCACGGGCGCGCCCGGTCGTCCGAGAGTGGCGCCGCGCAGGGCGAGTCCCGCACCGGCACGCGCCGGTGAGCGGAGGTCAGACGAGCTGGTCATGGGGCACCTCGTCCTTGGCCGTGGGCCCGACCGGTACAGGGGCCGAGGCGCCGTGCACCCGCCGCGGGGTACGCGCCCCGGGGACGTACGACGTCCGTGGCAGCCAGTGGGTGAGCCGGCGGCCCAGCAGTTCGACGAGCGTGGAGGTGACCCAGCCGAGTACGCCGATGGTGACCATGCCGACGAACACGCCCGGGTAGTCGACGACCGTGTAGTCCTGCCAGGTGCGGTAACCGACGCCGTACTGGCCGGAGATCATCTCGGCGGAGATCACGCAGATCCAGGAGACGCCGATGCCGACCGACAGGCCGCCGAAGATGCCGGGCAGCGCGCCCGGGAGGACCACCGAGCCGAGGATCCGCCACCGGCCGCCGCCCAGGGTGCGCACCGCCTCCTCCCACACGGGGGTCAGCGCGCGGACCGCGTGCCGGGTGGAGACCAGCACGGGGAAGAAGGCTGCGGTGCAGGTGATGAAGACGATGCCCTGCTCGTTGGAGGGGAAGAGGAGGATCGCGACCGGGACGAGGGCGATCGCCGGGATCGGGCGGATCACCTCCAGGACCGGGCCGAGCAGGTCCTCGGCGAGGCGCGAGCGGGCCACGAGCACGCCCGTCGCCACGCCCAGGACGGCCGCCAGCGCGAAGCCGGTGAGGATCCGGGTGAGGCTGTCGGTGAGGTCGGTCCAGTAGTCCCCGCCGGAGACCCGGTCGGCGAAGCCGTGGGCCACGTCGGTGACCGTGGGGAACTGCGAGAAGCGCAGCCACAGGTCGACGTCCAGGCTGGTCAGCAGCTGCCACAGGCCGAGCGCGGCGGCCAGCGACGCGACCCTCAGCGCATACCGGGCGAGGGGGCGCCGGGTCACGAGGCCCGTCCGAGCGCGTCGTTGTACGTGACCGTGCGGGCGCCTCCGTGCGCGGCGACGTACGCCTGGGCGGTCGCCGGGGCGACGAACGGCAGCAGCCGGTCGCCGTCGGCCACCCACACCGCCTTGTCGGCGAACCACAGGGTGCCGGTGGTGGCGTCGGGGACGTACGCGGCGCGGATGTCGCCCTGGTGCTCGGCCACGTAGGCGAGCAGCGCGCTGGGGGACTTGAAGTCCGTGGTCTTCTCGGAGTCCTTCTCCCAGACCTCGCTCGCGGCCGGTGCGGGAGTCGCGGCGAGCTGCTTGGCGTAGGAGGCGCCGAGGGCCTTCTTCACGTACTGGTCGTCGACGAAGGAGTCGACGTCGACGTCCCCGACCAGTTTCGCGGACTTCAGGACCGCCACGTCCTGCTTGAGCGCGGAGACGAGCCGGGGCTTGACGGCGGGGTCGAAGGTGGCGATGCCATGGGCGCCGTTGTAGAGGTAGACGACCTCGGCGGGCAGGCCGGTGGCCTTGGCGACCTTCTCGGCGGCGGCCACGGGATGGGCGTTGAGGTAGTCGGTCGCCTCGGCCTGGGCCTTGAGGAAGGCCTCCAGGACGGTGGGGCGCTTCTTGGCGAAGTCCTCGCGGGCGGTGACGCCGTGGAAGGTGGGGAGGTTCAGCTGGGCGCCGTCGTACAGGGCCTTCGCCTTGCCCTGGAAGGCGAGCAGGCCGGGCCAGGCCACGAACTGGGACAGCGCGTCGACGCTGCCGGCCGAGAGGGCCGAAGCACCGACCGCGGGCTGCTGGTTGAGCTTCGAGATGCCCTTGTCCGGGTCGATGCCGGCCCGCTGCAGGGCTCGTACGAGGGTGCCGTCGGCGGCCGAGCCGACGCTCGTGGAGACCTTCTTGCCCTTCAGGTCCTTCAGGGAGGTGAGTTTCGCATCCGGGGCGGTGACGACGGTGTTGAGGCCGCCGCGCAGGTTGTAGCCGGTGACGGACACCAGGTGGGTGGGGCGGCCGAGCTGCTTGCCGCGGGCCGCGTTGAGCAGCAGCGGGAAGTCGCCCATCGAGCCGATGTCGATCTTCCCGGCGGTCATCTGGGCGGTGATCGGGGCGCCGGTGGCGTAGTCCTGCCAGTCGACCTTGTAGGTGTGGCCGTCGTGGAGGGCGTTGAGCTGCTGTTCGAAGTAGCCGAGGGAGCGCAGGAGCGTGCCCGCGGTGACGGTGTTGATGGTCTTGGACTGATAGCCGACGGTGACGGTGACCGTGGAGCTGTCACCTGCCTGTGCGTCGCCGCCGCAGGCGGACAGGGGGAGGAGCAGGGATGCCGTGGACAGGGCGATTACGGTGCGTTTCATGGGAGTTCGGGCCTCTCACCGGAGCAGATAGGGCATGTTGACCGTGACGGCTCCGGTGGGGCAGCGGGCCGCGCACGGGCCGCAGTACCAGCACTCGTCGACGTGCATGTACGCCTTGCCGTTGCTGTCGTCGATGGCGAGGGAGTCCAGCGGGCACATGTCCACGCAGAGGGTGCAGCCGTCGATGCACTTCGACTCGTCGATGGTCACGGGCACGTCGGTCCGCTGGGGCGCCAAGGGCATGGCTGTCTCCAGGAAGGTCGAGCTCTTGGAAAGGGCGGTGGTCACAGGGAGCGGTGCAGCAGGCCGCTCATGGTGATGCGGTCGCCGCGGAAGCGGATGAACTCCAGGTCGACCGGGCGGCCGTCCGCGAGGTGCGTGAGCCGTTCCAGCATCAGGACGGCCGCGCCGCGCGGGGCCTCGAGTACGGCGGCGGAGTGGGTGTCCGCGTTCACCGCCTCCAGGGTGATCTCGGCGTGGCCGAGGCGCCGGCCGGTGATGGCCTCCAGGAGGCGGAAGACATCGGTGTTCTCCAGGTCGGCGCCGAGCAGGGCGGTGCCGATGTCGAGCGGGATGTAGGTGAGGTCGAGGGAGAGGGGGAGGCCGTTCAGGCGCCGCAGGCGTTCGATGTAGAGGACGTCGGCGCCGGGCGGGACGTGGAGGCGTTCGGCGACCGGGGCGGGTGCGGGGGCGGGGCCCATGGTGCGGACCTCGTTGGTGACGCGGCCGTGTTCGTGGAGGGTTTCCGCGAGGCCCATCAGGCGGTCGAGCCCGTGCGGGTACTTCTGGGCGACGACCACGGTGCCCACGCCCGGGAGGCGGTCCACCAGTCCCTCGGCGCGGAGGAGGTCGAGGGCCTGGCGGACGGTGTTGCGGGAGGCGCGGTAGTCGGTGGCGAGGGTGGACTCGTGGGGGAGGGCGCAGTCGGTGTGGGCGCCGGTGAGGATCTGGTGGCGGAGGAGATCGGCGAGCTGCCTGGCCTGGTCCGCACGCAGCCGGCGACGCGTGCGGTGGGCGGCGACGGTGGTCGCGGCGCCTTGACCGGCGTGGTCTCGGATGCGGTCGGTGGGTGGCATGTCTGAACCATACCTAGGCGGTAGGGAAAGCTGTGTTGCTGGATTGTTGCGCCACCTGATGCTCCGCCGGTTGTGCCGCTGAGCTGGGGGTTTGCGCGGGGGCGTGGGGAGATCTGCCACCGGTGGCCCGAGCGGTGAAGGTGAGCTGGTGCCGGAGGCGGCACGACTGCCCGCGGTTGTGCGGGTACGTCAGCACGCCGGTCAGGACAGTGCCGTCAGTCCCGGAGCGAAGGTGATCAGTAGCGGCAGCAGCGGTACCAGCGCCGCCACCGTCGTCGTCAGCGCGCGCTGGCTGCGGAGCAGCCGAGGAGGCGGTTCCAGGAGGCGGTCGACGCGTTCGCCGAGGAGCCGGCGGCTGGAGGCGCAGGAGAGGACGCCGCGGTGCTGGTTGAGCTCGATCAGGGCCAGGGCGGTGGTGAGGTGGCCGCAGCGGCGGGAAGCCGCGTCGTCGGCGGCCAGTTCGACCAGACGGTGGGTCTGGTCGCAGAAGTGGGCGAAGAGCGGGACGCGCGGGAAACCGGTGGCGAGGGCGGTGGACAGGTGCAGCAGCCAGTCGTGGTGGGCGCGGGCGTGGCCGCGCTCGTGGGTGAGGACGGCGTCCAGCTGGTGGTCGGTGAGGCGGTGCAGGGCGCCGGTGGTGACGACCAGCTGGGGCGGGTGGCCCGGCATCCACCAGGCGTCGGGGTACTCGTCCTCCAGCACCAGCATCGGGCCCCGCGCGGCAGACAGCCCGGCGGGCAGCTCGGGCGCGCGTTCGCGCAGGTGGGCGCGGGTCTGGCCGCGGCGCCGACGGGCCTCGACGAGCTCGCGGGCGAGCATCGCCGTGGTCCACGCGGCTCCGCAGGCGAGCAGCGCGGTGAGCGCGACGGCCCAGACCGGGGCGGCGGAGAGGTCGTACGCGGCGGTCACGGCGGGCGGCGCCGGGGCGAAGACGCGGTCGCGGACGGTGCGGAAGACGGCGGCGGCGCTCAGCACCAGCGCGGTCAGGCAGCACAGCAGCACGGTGGCGACCAGGCACTGCCACACCCACAGCGCGACCACGGGTTCCCGTTCGGGCCACGCGGCCCGGGTCAGCGCGCGCGGCACCGGCACGGCGGCCGTCAGGGCGACGACGCTCAGCAGGAGCAGGCAGACGGTCATGCCGGGGGCTCCGGTTCCTGGTCGGAGACAGGGGCGGGTGAAGGGTCGTTCGGGTGGTGGTTCCGGGGATGGTTCTGGTCGTGCACGCTGTCCCGCCAGTATGACGCCGACGGGCGCCCGGAGTCAGTCGTCGACGGCAAACACCACCCGCTCCGGAGCCTCCCCGGCCCCTTACTCCCGCAACGCCCCCCGCACGGCCTCCAGCAGCTCCCTTTCCGCCGCCCCCAGGGCCCGCGCCTCCGCGACGAACCTCCGGGCGAGCGCCGCCGGTTCGGCCGGACCCGGGCGCGGTACGGGCGCCGGCAACGGTGCGACCCGGGTCCCCCCACCCCGCCGGGTGCGGATCAGGGCCGCCGACTCCAGCTCGCGGTACGCGCGGGCCACGGTCCCGGCCGCCGGGCCCAGGCCGGCCGCCGGCTGCCGTACGGTCGGCAGGCGTTCGCCCTCCGCCGGACGGCCGGTGGTGATCAGGGCCGCGCGCTGGGCGCGGATCTGCTCGTACGGCGGGACGGGACTGGTGGTGTCGACCCCCACGGCCGCGCCGCTCAACGCCGCGCCCTGCGCCGAGACGGGCGCCGCCACATCGCCCGGGGCGAGCAGACCGTGAACAGCGACCACGGGACGGTCACCAGCGCCACCACCGCCAGCGGCCACAGCACCCCGTTGGCCACGGTCCCCGCCGTCCCGTCGCACACGGTGTTCATCAGCGCGCCCGAGGCCGTCGAGGTCGCGCCCAACAGGGAGGAGGCCACCAGCCCCCGGGCCGCGAGGATCGCCGGCGTCCGGTCGCGGCGGGACTGCTCGTCGCCGGGCCGGGTCGCGATCCGGCGCGGCGACCGGCCGCAGACGGCGGTGGCGACGGCGAGGGAGGCCAGCATGGGCAGGCCGTAGTGGAGCCCGGGCCGGGGACCGTACGACTCGGTGACGCCCCGGCAGGTCAGGGTGAGGGCGCGGGCCGCCCGCCCCGGGCTGTCCGGCGACGCCACCGCGGCCGTCACGGTCAGCAGCACCACCAGCGCACCCGCGAGGGCGGCCGGCAGCCAGGTCATCCGGGGCGGAAGGTAGTCGCGGACCCGGCGCGACGCGAGACCGGCCGTACGGACGGCACCCCGGGCCGGCGGGGTCAGCGCGTCACCCACCAGCCCCCGTCCAGCGGGTGTAACGGTCGACGGGCGCGCGACGCGGCCGGCGAGGCCGGGGGAGCAGACGAATCAGAACCGGCTTCCGGCATGTGAACCCCCGTGACAGCGAACAATGCGGCCTCGGGAACCTGTGTCAACTGCTTGTTGCAACGCGCCCGCTGACCTCCCCCAGCCCCACCCGGGCCCCGTCCGCCCCGGGCGCCCACGCCGACAGCGTCACGACGTCCCCGTCCTCCAGGTACGTCCGCTTGCCGTCGGGCAGCTCGAGCGGGTCCCGCCCGTTCCAGGTCAGCTCCAGCAGCGAACCGCGCTGCCGCTCCTCCGGTCCGCTGACGGTCCCCGAGCCGTACAGGTCGCCGGTGCGCAACGAGGCCCCGTTCACGGTCATGTGCGCCAGCTGCTGCGCGGCCGTCCAGTACATGGTGGAGAAGGGCGGCTCGGACACCGGATGGCCGTTGATCGCGATGGAGATCCGCAGGTCGTAGCCGCTGGGCTCCTCGTCGGAGTCGTCGAGGTAGGGCAGCAGCGGGTGGGTCCGCTCAGGCGGCGTCACCCGCGCGTCCTCCAGCGCCTCCAGCGGGGTGATCCACGCGGAGACGGACGTGGCGAAGGACTTGCCGAGGAAGGGGCCGAGGGGAACGTACTCCCAGGCCTGGATGTCACGCGCCGACCAGTCGTTGAGCAGGCACAGCCCGAACACGTGCTCCCGGAAGTCGCTTAGCGCGACCGGCCTGCCTTGCTGTGACGGCACGCCCACGACGAAGCCGACCTCGGCCTCGATGTCCAGCCGGACCGACGGCCCGAACGCGGGTGCCGGGTCACCCGGCCCCTTGCGCTGCCCGCACGGCCGTACGACATCCGTCCCCGACACCACCACCGTGCCGGAACGGCCGTGGTAACCGATCGGCAGATGCTTCCAGTTGGGGGTCAGCGGGTCCTCCGCGTCCGGGCGGAAGATGTGCCCGGCGTTCCGGGCGTGGTGCTCGGAGGAGTAGAAGTCGACGTAGTCGGCGACCTCGAAGGGCAGGTGCAGGGACACCGAGGACAGAGGATGGAACAGTCGTTCGATCGTCTCGCGGTGCGCGGGCACCGTCACCCAGGCCGTCAGGGCCCGCCGTACGTCCGACCACGCCGTGCGGCCGGCGGCGAGCAGCGGGTTGAGGGTCGGGTGGGCGAGCAGGGAGGCGTACGGCGAACCGAGCGCCCGCGCCGCCGCGCCCGCGTCGAGTACGTGGTCGCCGAGCCGGACGCCGACGCGGCGCTCGGCCGAACCGGCGGGGGAGAAGACGCCGTAGGGAAGGTTGTGCGGGCCGAAGGGGTCGCCCTCGGGGACGTCGAAGGGGGGCATGGGTGCTGCCTCGCTCTCATCCGTGCCATCGCTGCAGGCCGTTGCATGTGGTCGAGCCACACGTTACGGGTGAGTTGCGTGTCCTGGGCAGCGTCCTGAGGAGTGTCTAAAGAGTTCGCAATGTCCGAATAGGCCTTGTCGGAGCGGCCAATTCCGGCTTAGCGTCCTTTGGGGGACACGGACGGGGTGGGTCCGGTCCGTAGGGGGGACACGTGGGGGGACCCGTGGCCAGGAATTCCGTCGGTGTGCCTTTCGACGCGGACAGAGACGTGCCGGGTCTGATCGTCAAGTTCGGCGACTATCCGCTGCACCACGGCGGCGTCGGCGCCATCCGCAGCCTGGGCCGGCTGGGTGTTCCGATGTATGCGATCACCGAGGACCGTTACACGCCCGCCGCGTCCTCCCGTTACCTCACCCGCGCCTTCGTCTGGCGGACCAGCGGGGCGGAGGAACCGGAGTGCCTGGTGGAGGGGCTCAGGCGCATCGGCCGGCGCATCGGCCGCCCCACCGTCCTCATCCCCACCGACGAAGAGGCCGCCGTCCTGATCGCCGAGCACCAGGACGAGCTGACGGACCGGTTCCTCTTCCCGCGTGTCGAGTCCGGCCTGCCGCGCCATCTGGCCAGCAAGCAGGGGCTGCACGAGATGTGCGCGGAACACGGCATCGCCAGCCCGGCGGCGGCCTTCCCGCAGTCGTACGACGAGATCGTCGCCTTCGCCGACACCGCCCGCTACCCGGTGGTGGCCAAGAACCGCGAGGCGTTCGTCCGGCGCGCACGGCCCGCCGTGAACGGCACCACCCGGATCGCCACCCGTGAGGGGCTGCTCACCCTGGCCCGCGACTGGGGCGAGCGCCCCGGGGTGATCCTCCAGGAGTACCTGCCCCGGGAGGAGGCCGAGGACTGGATCGTGCACGCCTACTTCGACGCCGACTGCACCCCGCTCGCGATGTTCACCGGCGTCAAGGTGCGCTCCTGGCCGCCGCACGCGGGCATGACCGCGAACGCGTACGTCGTCGACAACCCGGAACTCGCCGACCTCGCCGCGCGTTTCATCAAACAGATCGGCTTCCACGGCATCATCGATCTCGACCTGCGCTTCGACCGGCGCGACGGACAGTACAAGCTCCTCGACTTCAACCCGCGCATGGGCGCCCAGTTCCGGCTCTTCGAGAACGAGTCGGGCGTGGACGTCGTACGCGCCATGCACCTGAATCTGACCGGCCGTTCCGTTCCGGAGGGGGAACAGCGGGCCGGTCATCGCTACATCGTGGAGAACATCGACCTCCCCGCCCTCCTCGCCTACCGCCGCAGCGGCTACACGACGCCGCACGCGCCGGCGCGGGCGAGCGGGACGGAGCTGGCCTGGCTCGCGGGTGACGACCCGCTGCCGTTCCTCACGATGCTCGCGCGCTTCGTGCGACCGGGCGCGAAGCACCTCTATCAGCTGTGGCGGACCAACCGCCGCGGCAGCAGCACCGGTTCGAGCAGCTAGCCCGTGTCCCGGGACGATTTGCCCGGACCGGTTCACCACCCACGAAGTGACGGAAACACGTCCTGGGGAGGGACTTCGTGATTCAACCGGTAGTAGTCATCGGTGCCGGGCCGTTCGGCCTGTCCACCGCCGCCCATCTGCGGGCGCGCGGTATCCCCGTCCGCGTCTTCGGCGATCCCATGGTCAGCTGGCGTGACCACATGCCCGCCGGAATGTTCCTCAAGTCCACCCCGGTGGCCTCCAACTTCGACTGCCCCCAGCCCGGCCACGGCCTCGTCGACTACTGCGACGCGGCGGGCATCCGCCGGCTGGTGACCGACGAGGACATCATCCCGGTCGAGACCTTCATCGCCTACGGCGAGTGGTTCCAGCAGAAGCTGGTGCCCGACCTGGAGCGGGTGCGGGTGGTGTCCGTGGACCGGCGGGCAGGCGGCGGTTTCGAACTGAAACTGGACTCCGGGGAGTTGTTCACCGCGCGCGCGGTCGTGGTTGCCACCGGCCTGTCCGGTCTGGCCCACCTCCCGGCCGGGCTGGCGTCGGCGGCGCCCGACGGTCCCAGCCCGGCCGGCCCGGTGTCCCACAGCTCCCAGCACCACGACCTCACCCGGTTCTCCGGCAGGGAACTGATCGTCGTCGGCGCGGGCCAGTCCGCGCTGGAGACGGCGGCCCTGGCGGCGGAGGCGGGCGCCAGGGTCAGGGTGGTGTCGCGGGGCCGCGGCCGGGTCGCCTTCGGTGCCCCGCCCTGGCAGCAGCCGAAGCTGCGCCCCGAGTCCCCCTTCGGCCGTGCCTGGTCCCTCTGGGCGCTGACCTACTACCCGCATCCCTACCGCCACCTCCCGGCCCGCACCCGCCACTACCTGGTCCGCCGCGTCCTCGGCCCGCTCGGCGCCTGGTGGCTGCGCGACCGCTTCGAGGGCAAGGTCGAGGTGGAGGAGGTCGACCGGGTGGTCGGCGCGGACGCCACCGACGGCAACCCTGTCCTCACCGTCCGCACCCACACCGGTCACACCACCCGGCTCCCCGTCGACCACGTCATCGCCGCCACCGGCTACCGCGTGGACATCGCGGCCATGGACTTCCTCGGCCACGAACTGCGCACCCGCCTCGCGGTCAGCCGGGGCACGCCCCGCCTGGGCGCGGGATTCGTCTCGTCCATTCCCGGCCTGTACTTCACCGGCCTCCCGGCGGCGTCGTCCTACGGCCCGGTGATGCGGTTCGTCTGCGGCACGGAGTTCGCCTCCCCACGCCTGGCGAAACACCTGGCCGCGGCCCACGGCTGAACGGGCCGCGGCCCACGGCACGTCCCCAGGGCATGTCTCTGCGCGGGGCAGGCCCCACCCGGCCGCCGCCAGCCGGTGTTCGCCGTACGGCCCGGTGATCCGCTTCGGCCGCGGCCGGCCGCGGCTCCGGCACTCCGCGGAGGCAGGCCCTACCCGGCCGCCGCCGCCCGCTGCCACGCCAGGAAGTCCTCGATCAGCTCGGGCGGATTGGCCGCCTCGGTGGCCTCGATCTCCCAGCCGGGGCAGTACATATCGAAGATCACGACGGGCAGCGGGCGGCCGAGGATCTTCTCGATGCGGCCCTCGGAGTGCAGGTCGCGGGCGAGGCCGACACAGGCGTCGGCGAAGTGGAGGCCCAGCAGGTCGCGCTTGGCGCCGATCTCGTCCTCCCCGTCCGTCTCGTCCACCTCGTCCGGGTCGCCCTCGAACCAGAGTCCGAGCCGCCGCACCTCCTCCTCGTAGAGCGCGCCGCCGACCGGGTCCTCGGGGACGTTGCCGAGCATCTCGAAGCCGTCCAGGAGCCAGCAGGCGTAGTTCCAGCGGGCCTCGCCGGGGTCCTCCGGGTACGTCTCCCGCTCGTACTGGGTCTCGGTGTTGTAGCCGATGGCCACGTACGGGCGGCGGTCGTCGTCGTCGACGCGCCAGATACGGAAGGAGAGCGCGTATATCTCGGGCTTCAGCTCCTCAGGGAAGCGCTCCAGGACGCCGGTCGCGGCCCGCAGCAGATGCGTCCGGAAATTCTCGCGCCGACCGGTCACACTCCACGCCCCCGCTCCGTCAGCCCAGTGACAGCAACTTAGCGGTTGAACCAGTCGGACACAGGAGGCAGCACCATGCAGGCACGGATGACCAACCCGGCGTACGTCCTCCCGGCCGCCCTGAAGGGCATCGGCAGCATCTTCCAGGCGATCGGCGAGGGCGGCCTGCCGGCCGAGCTGGCGGAGATCGTCGGGCTGCGCGCCAGCCAGATCAACGGGTGCAGTGCCTGCGTGCACGGTCACACGGCGAACCTGCGCAAGGCCGGGGCGAGCGAGGAGCGCATCGCGGCCGTCGCCGCCTGGCGCAAGGCGCCCTTCTTCACCGACGCCGAGCGCGCCGCGCTGCAGCTGGCGGAGCGGATGACGCGGCTCGCGGACCGGTCCGAGGAGCCGGTGCCGGACGCGCTCTGGGACGAGGTGGCCGGCCACTTCGACGAGAAGGAGCTGTCCGCGCTGATCCTCACCGTCTCGGTCACCAACATGTTCAACCGTCTCAACACCACCATCAAGGAGCCCGCGGGCACCACTTGGGGCTGAAAACAGCGGTGAGTCCAGGGGGCGCGGTGTCCGTATTCTCTGATCATGGCCGCACCCCCCGCACATTCACCCGTCGCATGCTCACTCGTCGCAACCGATCTCGACGGAACGCTCCTGCGCGGCGACGACACCTTCTCCGACCGCTCCCTCGCCGCCCTCGCGCGGGCCGAGAAGGCGGGGGCCCGGCACCTCGTGGTGACCGGGCGCCCGGCACCCCGGGTGCGGCCGCTGCTCGACGGCCTCGGCTGTACGGGACTCGCGGTGTGCGGACAGGGGGCGCAGGTGTACGACGCCGGCGCCGACCGCCTGCTGTGGTCGGTCACCCTCGACCGGGAGCTGGCGGAGACCGCGCTCGGCAAGATCGAGGCCGAGGTGGGGGACGTGTACGTGGCCGTCGACCAGGACGGGGTGGACGGGCTCACACTCATCGAACCGGGGTACCTCATGCCCCACCCCACCCTGCCCGCCGTACGGGTCCAGCGGCGCGAGGACCTGTGGCGCGCGCCGATCAGCAAGGTCCTGCTGCGCCACCATGCCCTGTCCGACGACGAGTTGGCGGCCACGGCCCGCTCGGTCGTGGGGTCGCTGGCGACGGTCACCATGTCGGGGCCGGGGACCGTCGAGCTCCAGCCGTGCGGCGTCACGAAGGCGACCGGGCTGGCGCTGGCCGCCGAGCGCCTCGGGCTGAGCGCCGAACAGGCCGTCGCCTTCGGGGACATGCCCAACGACATCCCGATGTTCGACTGGGCCGCCCACGGTGTGGCGATGGCCAACGCCCACCCCGAACTGAAGGCGGTGGCCGACGAGGTCACCCTGTCGAACGAGGACGACGGCATCGCCGTCGTCCTCGAAAGACTCTTCCCCTGAGGGGAGCGGAGCGGTCAGTACGCGCCGAACACGTTGTCGATCGAGCCGTACCGCGCGGCGGCGTAGTTGCAGGCGGCGGTGATGTTCGCGACCGGGTCGTAGATGTTGAACGACGTTCCGGCCACGTGATAGGCGCGGAACGTCGGGTCGATGACCTGCAGCAGGCCCTTGGACGGGATACCGGCGGCCGCGTTGGAGTCCCAGAGGTTGATGGCCAGCGGGTTGCCCGACGACTCGCGTATCACGTTGCGGTAGATGCCGTTGTAGCTGCCCGGGATGTGCTTCTCGGCCATGATCGCGAGCGACTGGCGGATCCAGCCGTCGAGGTTGTTCGGGTACGCGACCGTGCTGGTGGCCGTCGTGGTGGTGGCCGTCGTGGTGGTGGCCGTCGTGGTGGTGGCCGTCGTGGTGGTAGCCGTCGTGGTGGTGGCCGCCGAGGCGCTGGTCGCGCCGATCAGCGGGAGGGCGAGCACGGCGGCGCCGGTACCGGCGACTGCGACCTTGCGGACGAGGCGGGCGAAGGGGGCACGGCGGCGCTGAGCGGCAGCAGACATGGTGAAGTTCCTCTCCGTCGCCTGCGAGGTGAGCTGTCGGGTTCGGGCTGGGAGGTGCCCGGCCGTGCCGCCCGAAGACGGCACGGCTTCACCCCAAGCCGTTCCGGGACGACGGATGTCGCCCGGACCGGCGGCTTACCTGGGTCCCCCGCTCCTGCCGTACGCGAATGAGTTCGTCAATGGGTGTGACGGGCGGCGGCAGGATTAGGCGTCCGCCCGACGGCCCGGAACGTATGCGAGAGCACATGTCCAGAACAAGTAGCGGATTCACACAACGTCCTAGTTGACCTTGTTCTGGTGCGTATGAGGTGCTTGATCCTTTGCGCTCGCCAAGCCTCAACTGGCCAATGCCGAAAGGCGTAATGCCGGTATGGGGTGATAAACACGCCGGTCGGGTGGCGTGACCCAATTCACGGAATAACAATCGCGGCAAATGGGGCATGGAGGGCGACGTCTTGGGTAAGCGCGTCGGGCGTGGCGGCGCGGATCGGGCTGCTCCAAGCGGCGCAGTCGCGTCGTACTTCCGGGTAAGTAGATAAATATCTGTCCTTATCAACCGATCGAAAACATAACGGTCGTGGTCCGATAGCGCCCGGCCTGTAACAGTGGGCGCCCTCGGTGATCGAAAGCTGACCGGATACGCTGACTTGAGTGAGGGCAGCGACCTATCGACAAACCGTGTAATCGCCAGCAGACACCAGCAGACAGGAGACCCCTCGTGACCGTCGTCGGGCCATTCGGGCTGAGCGTGCGGGACCAGGCTCTGGAAGCCGATGTCCAGGCCGGACTGGCGGCTGTCGAGGAAGGCCTGCTCGAAGCCACCAAGAGCGAGGTCCCCTTCATCACCGAGGCCGCGCAGCACCTCGTGCGCGCGGGCGGGAAGCGGTTCCGGCCGCTGCTCGTGATGCTCGCGGCACAGTTCGGGGACCCGTACGCGCCGGGGGTCGTGCCCTCGGCCGTCGTCGTCGAGCTCACCCACCTCGCCACGCTGTACCACGACGACGTCATGGACGAGGCGGCCGTGCGCCGCGGGGTGGACAGCGCGAACACCCGCTGGGGCAACTCGGTCGCCGTCCTCACCGGCGACTTCCTCTTCGCCCGTGCCTCGCAGATTCTCGCCGACCTCGGCCCCGAGGCCGTACGGGTGCAGGCCGTGGCGTTCGAGCGGCTGGTCACCGGGCAGATCCTGGAGACGGCGGGGCCGCAGGACGGCCGGGATCCGGTCGAGCACTACCTGGACGTCCTGGGCGGCAAGACCGGGTCGCTGGTGGCGGTCTCCTGCCGCTTCGGCGCGATGATGTCCGGGGCCGACGAGACCGTGGTGGACGTCCTGACCCAGTACGGCGAGCGGCTCGGCGTCGCCTTCCAGCTCGCGGACGACGTGCTGGACATCGCCTCCGACTCCCACGAGTCCGGCAAGACCCCGGGGACCGACCTGCGCGAGGGCATCCCCACCCTGCCCGTGCTGCGCCTCAGGGAGCGGGCGGCACGGCTGGGGCTGCCCGAGGACATCGCCCTGTGCGACCTCCTCGACTCCGACCTGACCGACGACACCCGGCACGCCGAGGCCCTGACCGCGCTGCGCGCCCACCCGGCGCTGGAGCAGGCCCGCCGGGACACCGTGCGGTACGTGGAGGACGCGCGGTCCGCGCTGGCACCGCTGCGGGAGTGCGACGCGAAGGCGGCGCTCATGGAGCTGTGCGATGCGGTGGTGCACCGGGCGGGGTAACCGCCCGTTGCCCCGGTGCCGACCGGCGTGATCCTCTGCGACCCCTACGGGTCGGGGGAGACATCTCCACCCCGTGTCATACCCCAGGCGTACGCGGAGTTGGCTCCCCGGTCTGACGCTTCCTCACAGCCGATTTGGTGAGATGGAAACCACGGAAATCACCACTCCTCACCGATTCGGGTGAGAATGGCGGCTCAGGGTGGACCACTCGTGCGAGGACAGCCGCCGCCGACGACGGAGGTAAGGCACACATGGCACCGTACGAATCCGACGACACCACGTCCGACGACACCGCGGACACCGGACGCCGCAAGGCGGCCCGGTACGTCGTGCCGGTCGCGGTGGTGGGGGTGGCGGCGGCGACCATCGGGCTGGTCCCGGCGCTCGCCGACTCCGGCGACCCCGACCTGCCGAAGATCAGTGCTCAGCAGCTCATCAACAAGATCGCCAAGTCGGACGTGCAGCAGCTGTCCGGCACGGTAAGGGTCAGCACCGACCTGGGCCTGCCGAACCTCGGCGGCCTGGAGAGCGGCCTCATGTCCGGGGCGGGCCGGGGCGGTGACGGATCGTCGGCGGACCCGGCGTCCAAGCTCACCGAACTGCTCTCGGGCAGCCACACGCTGCGCGTGGCGGCCGACGGACCGGACCGGCAGAAGGTCTCGCTGATCGAGCGGGCCGCCGAGTACAGCCTCATCCACGACGGCAAGGACGTCTGGGGCTACGACAGCAAGTCCAACGAGGTGTACCACGGCACCGCGGACCAGGACGGCAAGGAGCGGCGGGAGAAGACGCCCGCCACGCCGAAGGACTTCGCCGACGAGGCCCTGAAGTCCGTCGACGACACCACGTCCGTGACCGTGGACGGCACCGTGCAGGTCGCCGGCCGGGACGCCTACAAGCTGCTCATCAAGCCCAGGCAGTCCGGCACCACGGTCGGCGCGATCAGCATCGCCGTGGACGCGAAGACGGGGCTGCCGCTGAAGTTCACGCTGACCCCGGCGAGCGGTGGCGCGGCCGTGGTGGACGCGGGCTTCACCCAGGTCAGCTTCGCCAAGCCGGCCGCCTCGACCTTCGACTTCAGCCCGCCCAGGGGCGCGAAGGTCACCGAGGAGGACGACCACGCGGCCAAGGCGCCCGGGAAGAGCTCCCCGAAGTCCGAGGAGGACTTCGCGAAGAGCCTCCAGGGCTTCGACGTCCTCGGCAAGGGGTGGAACTCCGTCGCCGTCCTGCACTCCGGCGCCGAGGCAGGCCTGCCCTCCGCGGCTGCCGGCGGCGGTGACCTGGGCGGCTTCCTCGGCTCGCTCGGCGACCACGTGACCGGCAAGTTCGGCAAGGGCATGGTGTTCTCCACCCGCCTGGTCAACGCACTGATAACGGACGACGGCAAGGTGTACGTCGGCGCCGTGGACAAGAACGCGCTGGTGAAGGCGGCCGACGCGGCTCGGTAGACACCGGCGGCAGGGCACGTACGCACACGCACGACGAATCGGGGGAGCCGATGGACGAACCGTCCGCCGCGGAGCAGGCCACGCGAGGCGCGGGTGACAGCGTCATCCACACCCGCGCGCTCACCAAGCGCTACCGCGGCGGACAGCTCGCCGTCGACGGCCTCGACCTGACCGTCCCGGCGGGCAGCGTCTTCGGCTTCCTCGGTCCGAACGGCTCCGGCAAGACCACCACCATCCGCATGCTGATGGGCCTGATCGAGCCCACCTCCGGCACGGCCCGCGTCCTGGGACGTCCCGTGCCCCGCGCCGCGCGCGCCGTGCTCCCGCAGGTCGGCGCGCTCATTGAGGGACCGGCTCTGTACGGCTTCCTCACCGGCCGCGACAACCTGCTGCGGTACGACGCCGCCGACCCGACCGCCGACCCGCGCACCCGGCGTGCCCGTGTCGCGGCGGCGCTGGACCGGGTGGGCCTGACGGCCGCCGCGGGCAAGAAGGCGAAGGCGTACTCCCTGGGCATGAAGCAGCGCCTGGGCCTGGCCGCCGCACTGCTCCAGCCGCGCAGGCTGCTCGTCCTGGACGAGCCGACCAACGGGCTCGACCCGCAGGGCATGCGGGAGATCCGGGCCCTGGTGCGGGAGCTGGCCTCGGACGGCACGACCGTGTTCCTCTCCTCCCACCTCCTCGACGAGATCGAGCAGGTGTGCACCCACGCCGCGGTGATGGCCCAGGGCCGGCTGATCACCCAGGGCCCGGTGGCCGACCTGGCGGCCGGGACACGCGGGCGGCTCGTGGTCACCACACCGGACACGGGCGACGCGGCCCGGGTGCTGAAGGAGCAGGGGGCCGGGGATGTCGTTGTCGCGGAGGACCGGGTGAGCGGCGAGCCGCCCGAGCGTGACCTGGCCGAGCTGAACGCGGCGCTGGTGAAGGCCGGCGTGCGGGTGCGCGGCTTCGGGATGGAACGGGCCTCGCTGGAGGATGCGTTCGTGGCGCTGACGGGGGAGGGCTTCGATGTCGCGGGCTGAGGCAGTGGCCGTACGCCGTCCCACCCCGCTGTGGACCTTCGGCCTGCTGCGCAACGAACTGGCCGTCACCTTCCGGCGCTGGCGCACGCTCGCGTTGCTGGGCGTGCTGGCCGCCGTGCCGGTGCTGGTCGGGGTGGCCGTGAGGATCGAGACGCGGGGCGGCTCGTCGGCGGGCGGCCGGGGCGGCGGGGGCGACGGCCCGGCGTTCATCGCCCAGATCACCAACAACGGGCTCTTCCTGGTGTTCACGGCGCTGGCGGCGACGCTGCCGTTCTTCCTGCCGATGGCGATCGGTGTGGTGGCGGGCGACGCGATCGCGGGCGAGGCCGGCGCCGGGACCCTGCGCTATCTCCTGGTGGCTCCGGCCGGCCGGACCCGTCTGCTGCTCACCAAGTACGCCACCACGGTGGTCTTCTGTCTGGTCGCCACCTTGGTCGTAGCCGTCTCGGCTCTCATAGTGGGCGCGCTGCTGTTTCCGCTCGGCGACCTGACGACCATCTCGGGCACACAGATCAGCTTCACCGAGGGCCTCGGCCGGGCGCTGCTGATCGCCCTGGTCGTCGCCGCTTCCCTGGTCGGCGTCGCGGCGCTCGGCCTGTTCATCTCCACGCTGACGGGCAGCGGTATCGCGGCCATGGCGACCACGGTCGGCCTGCTCATCACCGTCCAGATCCTCGACCAGATACCCCAACTGCACGCGATGCGGCCGTACTTCTTCTCCCACTACTGGCTGTCCTTCGCCGACCTGATGCGTGATCCGGTCTACTGGGACGACCTGGTGAAGAACCTCGGTCTGCAGGCCCTGTACGCGGCGGTGTTCGGCTCG
The DNA here is from genome assembly GCF_044453765.1 of Streptomyces sp. NPDC051636. Classification (NCBI taxonomy): domain Bacteria; kingdom Bacillati; phylum Actinomycetota; class Actinomycetes; order Kitasatosporales; family Streptomycetaceae; genus Streptomyces; species Streptomyces sp. NPDC051636. The sequence goes on from NZ_JBITDA010000020.1 coordinate 89,380, forward strand.
GCGGCCTGGGCGCGGTTCACGGCGAAGGACATCACGGCGTAGCGGGCGGGGGCGCTCAGCGGTCCTGGTACGGGAAGCGCGCGAGGGGCGCCTCGCCGGCGAGGAACGTCTTCGCCCGGGCCAGCGCCTCGGTGTCCTTGCGTACGTCTCCGGGCGCGCTGCCGTTGCCGAGCAGTACTCCGCCGAAGCGCATCCCCATGTACGCGGCCGAGTTGTTGAGCGTGCCGACGAGCGGGTCCGCCACCGACGGCTCCCGGTCGGCCAGAGCGGTGATGCCCCACAGCGTGCGCCCGGCCAGGGTGGCCTTGAAGTCGAGGCCGGGGGTGCGCAGCCAGGCGGACCAGTGGTCGAGGTAGCGCTTGGTGAGGCCGGACACCGAGTACCAGTACAGCGGCGAGGCGATCACGATGTCCGTCGCCGCGAGCGTCGCCTCCAGCAGCAGGCCCGTGCTGGAGTCGGCGGGCGGCCGTACATGGTCGCTGTCGTGCCGCAGGTCCACGAAGTCGGGCAGCCGGTGCTCGGCCAGGCTGATCCACTGCTGCTCGACGTCGCCGGGCAGTTGTTCGGCGGCCGTGCGCGCCAGCAGCTCGGTGTTGCCTTCGGCGCGGGCGCTGCCCAGCACGAACAGGAAGCGGCGGGTCATGGGTCCCCCAGGTGATCGGCGTACCGCGGAAATAAAAGCACCTGCATTATATGCATGCGCAATCACCTGGGGTGTCGTCCGGTCCCGTCCGGCTGGTGCGAGGCTGTGACGTCGTGGTGACGTGGGAGCCGGGGTGGAGCGGAGAGACTCGAGGGTAGGGACGCGTACGAGTGGATCGCGACGCCGGGGAGTGAGGAAACCGATGGCTCGACTCAGCTTCGAGAAGAAGCGGGACCAGTGGAGCGAAGTACACCCGGCGGCCCCGGTCGACGTGCGCGTCTCGGGCTCGGGCAGTGCGTCCGTGGACGGGGTGGCGGTCGTGGCGGCCCCCGGCCAGGAGATCCAGCAGGCCGTCCTGGACCACCTGCAGCGTCTCGCCATCAGCCTCGGCCGGCCCGTGCACGCCACGGTCCACGACGACCGCGTCGGCTGCGTCGTCCCCCTGGAGGTGGACGTGGACGGCGCCAGCCGCTTCACGGGCGAGCCGGAACTGCGCGGACGGACCGCCACCTCCCAGCAGCCGCCCCGGGCCACCCCCTGCGAGCAGCCGTCCCGGAGCGCCACCCCTCAGCCGCCCCGCCGGGACACGCTCCCGCCCCAGCCCCGGCCCGAGCCGCAGCCGGTGCCGGACCTCGTTCCGGAGTCCGACCCCGGCCTCCGGCACACGCCCGCCCGAGGCTTCGACGCCGTCGCCGAAGCGGTCCTCGGCGACGGCCCGGTCACCGCCACCGCGGAGGGCGCCGCGCTGCTCACCGAACCGATGACGCGGATCAACGAGGCCGTCACGGAGGGCCGGATCGCGACGGCGGCGGAACTCGCCGAACGCACCGTCGCCGAGGCGTCCAGCATGCTCGGCGCCGGCCACCCCGAGGTGCTCCGCCTGCGCGAACTGACCGCCTACATCGCCTACCTGGCCGACGACCCGCTGCGCGCCTTCCACCTCTCCCTCGACCTGGCCCGCATCCACCACCGCGCCCGGAACGCGGACGCCGCCTACGGCAACGTCCAGAGCGCGGCCACCGCCTGGCGCGCGGTGCGCGACCCGGAGCACGGCCTGCGCCTCGGGCGGGACCTGATCGAGCTGTGGACGGAGCTCACCGCCGAGCCGGGCCCGGCGGCCGACGACCGGGAGCGGCTGGAGTCGGCCCGCGCCCGCATGGTCCGCCTGACGGACCGCGCCGCCAAGGCGTCAGGCGGCTGAGGGCCTACTGCACGCAGAACTCGTTTCCCTCGGGGTCGGCCATCACCACCCACTCCCCGGCGGGCTCCTTCACCCGCCGCAGCACCTGGGCCCCCAGCCCCGTCAGCCGCTCGACCTCGGCATCGCGCCGCCCCTCGCCGGGGTGCAGATCGAGGTGCAGCCGGTTCTTGCCGGTCTTGGTCTCCGGCACACGCTGGAACAGCAGTCGCCGCCCGAGCCCGGTGCCGCGCTCCTTGTCGTACGGGTCGTCGGGGTGCCGTACGGCGATCAGGTCCCGGAAGGCCGGGCGGCCGTGGTACTCCACGGTGGCCTCGCCCGGCAGCGCGCCGAGCTCCAGCAGCCGCTCGACGAACGCGCTGTTGTCCTCGGCCTCGTAGTGCAGCGCGGCGGCCCAGAAGTCGGCCTGTGCGTGCGGGTCGGCGGCGTCGACGACGAGTTTCCAGTGCAGGGGTGCGGGCGTCTGTGTCATGCCGACCAGATATAGCCGACCGCGGCTCGTCAGGAGGCCGGTTCCGCCTCGGGGTTGGAGGTCACGCCCTCCGGTTGCCGTACCACGGCGTCCGCCGGAGCGGCGGTCCCGGTCCTGGCGGCAAGCGCCCGGGCCGCGCGGCGCGCGGTGCGCAGCGCGTTCCAGGTGAGCAGGGTCAGCGCCAGCCAGACCAGCGCGAAGCCCGCCCAGCGCTCGGGCGGCATGGCCTCGTGGAAGTACAGGATGCCCAGCAGGAACTGGAAGACGGGCGCCAGGTACTGCAGCAGGCCGAGTGTGGACAGCGGCACCCGGATCGCGGCCGCCCCGAAGCAGACCAGCGGCAGGGCGGTGACGACGCCTGTCGAGGCGAGCAGCGCGGCGTGCCCGGCGCCGCCGGTGCTGAACGTCGAGTCGCCGTGCTCGGTCAGCCACAGCAGATAGCCGAGCGCGGGCAGGAACTGGATCGCGGTCTCGGCGGCCAGCGACTCGATGCCGCCGAGGTTGACCTTCTTCTTCACCAGCCCGTACGTGGCGAAGGAGAAGGCGAGGCAGAGCGAGATCCACGGCGGCCTCCCGTAGCCGACGGTGAGGACGACCACCGCCGCGAAGCCGACGCCGACCGCCAGCCACTGCGCGGGCCGCAGCCGCTCCTTCAGGATCAGCACGCCCATCGCTATGGTGACCAGGGGGTTGATGAAGTAGCCCAGCGAGGCCTCGACGACATGGCCGCTGTTCACGGACCAGATGTACACGCCCCAGTTGACGGTGATCACCCCGGCCGCGACCGCGACCAGCGCCAGCCGCCGCGGCTGCCGCAGCAGCTCACCGGCCCAGGCCCAGCGCCGTACGACGAGCAGCGCGACGGCGACGAAGACGAGGGACCACACCATCCGGTGCGCGAGGATCTCCACCGCGCCGGCGGGCTTCAGCAGCGGCCAGAACAGGGGCACGAGGCCCCACATCCCGTACGCCGCGAAGCCGTTCAGCAGACCTGTCCGCCGCTCACCCCTCGACTCCCCGCCCACGGTCCCTCCAGCTCACTCCGTACGTCCTGTCCGCCTGCACGAAGGTAACGCCGGACACCCCCGCCTGTCATGCCCGTATTGCTATACGGTCATGACAGGCGGGGGTCGGAGGTCCAAGGGCTCGGGCCGGGGGGAGTTCAGCCCTTGAGCGCGGCGCTGATCGCCTCGGCGAGCGGGGTGGTCGGCCGGCCGGTCAGGCGGGAGAGGTCGCCGGTGGAGACGACCAGCTCGCCCTTCTCGACGGACGCCTCCACGCCCGCCAGGATCGCGGCGAGCGGACCCGGCAGGCCGGCGCCGGCCAGGATGCCCTCGAAGGCCTCGACGGAGACGGGGCGGTAGGCGATCTCCCTGCCGGTCTGCCGGCTCAGCTCGGCCGCGTACTCGGCGAAGCTCCACGCCTCGTCGCCGCCCAACTCGTAGGTCTTGTTCTCGTGACCCTCGCCGGTCAGCACCGCGACCGCGGCGGCCGCGTAGTCGGCGCGGGAGGCGGAGGAGACCCGGCCGTCACCGGCGGCCTGGACGACCGCGCCGTGCTCGAGCACCGGGGCGAGGTTCTCGGTGTGGTTCTCGTGGTACCAGCCGTTGCGCAGCAGCGCGTACGGCAGGCCGGAGGCCAGCAGCGCCTGCTCGGTGCCGCGGTGGTCGTCGGCGAGCGCGGCGGTCAGGGTGCCCGGGGCGCTGGTGTAGGCGAGGAGCGCGACACCGGCCGCCCTGGCGGCGTCGATGACGACCTGGTGCTGCTGGACGCGGCCCTTGTCGAACTCGTTGCCCGAGACCAGCAGCACCTTGTCGCCGGCGGCGAAGAGGCCGTCGAAGGTTTCCGGGGCGTTGTAGTCGGCGACCGCGATCCGTACACCCCGCTCGGCGAGGCCGGCGGCCTTCTCCGGGGTGCGGACCACCGCGGTGATCTGCTCGGCCGGAACCTTCTCCAGCAGCTGCTCCACGACATGGCGGCCCAGCCGGCCGGTGGCTCCGGTGACAACGATGCTCATGATCTGCGTCTCCTTGTGGGGTGCGTCGACTGCTAACCCTAGGAGAAGCGCTAACTGTGCGAAAGTACCCACCTTGAAGTAAGGTACTGGCGCCTTGGTAAGTAGGTCGGGGGAGGAGCCGCCGGGTCAACGACGAGGCCCGGGACCTGCAGCCCCGGGCCTGGTGAACCGTCGCTTTCGTCAGCCGACGACCGTCCAGGTGTCGCCGCCTGCCAGCAGCGCCGCCAGGTCGCCCTTGCCCTGCTGTTCGACGGCCGCGTCGAGCTGGTCGGCCATCTGGTTGTCGTAGACCGGGCGGTCGACGGACCGGAGGACACCGATGGGGGTGTGGTGGAGGGTGTCGGGGTCGGCCAGCCGCGACAGGGCGAAGGCGGTGGTGGAGGAGGCGGCGTGGGCGTCGTGGACGAGGACGTCGGCCTCGTTGTCGGGCGTCACGGTGACGACCTTCAGGTCACCGGTGTGCCGGTCGCGTACGACCCCGCGGGTGCCGTCGGGTCCGAAGCGGATCGGCCGGCCGTGCTCCAGGCGGATCACGGCCTCCTGGGCCTGCTGCTTGTCCTTGAGGGCGTCGAAGGCGCCGTCGTTGAAGATGTTGCAGTTCTGGTAGATCTCGATCAGCGCGGTGCCGGGGTGGGCGGCGGCGGCGCGCAGGACCTCGGTGAGGTGCTTGCGGTCGGAGTCGATGGTGCGCGCCACGAAGGACGCCTCCGCGCCGATCGCCAGGGACACGGGGTTGAAGGGAGCGTCGAGGGAGCCCATCGGGGTGGACTTGGTGATCTTGCCGACTTCGGAGGTCGGCGAGTACTGGCCCTTCGTCAGGCCGTAGATCCGGTTGTTGAACAGCAGGATCTTGAGGTTGACGTTGCGGCGCAGGGCGTGGATGAGGTGGTTGCCGCCGATCGACAGCGCGTCGCCGTCACCGGTGACCACCCACACGCTCAGATCCCGGCGGGTGGTGGCCAGGCCGGTGGCGATGGCGGGGGCGCGGCCGTGGATGGAGTGCATCCCGTAGGTGTTCATGTAGTACGGGAACCGGGAGGAGCAGCCGATCCCGGAGACGAAGACGATGTTCTCCTTCGCCAGGCCCAGTTCCGGCATGAACCCCTGCACGGCGGCCAGGATCGCGTAGTCCCCGCAGCCGGGGCACCAGCGGACCTCCTGGTCGGACTTGAAGTCCTTCATCGACTGCCTGGCCTCGGCCTTCGGCACGAGGGAGAGCGCCTCGATCGTGCCCGTGCCTTCCGTGGACGTCTCAGCCATCGATGGCCTCCTTGAGCGCCGTGGCGAGCTGTTCGGCCTTGAACGGCATGCCGTTGACCTGGTTGTAGGAGTGGGCGTCGACCAGGTACTTCGCCCGGATGAGAGTGGCGAGCTGACCGAGGTTCATCTCGGGGATCACCACCTTGCCGTATCTGTGCAGCACCGCACCCAGGTTGCGGGGGAAGGGGTTGAGGTGGCGCAGATGCGCCTGCGCGATGGACTCCCCGGCCGCCCGCAGCCGGCGTACGGCGGCCGTGATCGGCCCGTACGTGGAGCCCCAGCCCAGCACCAGGATGCTCGCCTCGTGCGGGTCGTCGACCTCGATGTCGGGGACGTCGATGCCGTCGACCTTCGCCTGCCGGGTGCGGACCATGAAGTCGTGGTTGGCCGGGGCGTAGGAGATGTTCCCGGTGCCGTCCTGCTTCTCGATCCCGCCGATCCGGTGCTCCAGCCCCGGCGTACCCGGGATCGCCCAGGGGCGGGCCAGGGTCTGCGGGTCGCGCTTGTAGGGCCAGAAGACCTCGGTGCCGTCGTCCAGCGTGTGGTTGGGCCCGGACGCGAACTGCACGCTCAGGTCCGGCAGTTCCTCCAGTTCGGGGATGCGCCAGGGCTCGGAGCCGTTGGCGAGGTAGCCGTCCGACAGCAGCATCACCGGAGTGCGGTAGGTGAGCGCGATGCGGGCGGCCTCCAGCGCGGCGTCGAAGCAGTCGGCGGGGGTGCGAGGCGCGACCACCGGGACCTGGGCCTCACCGTTGCGGCCGTACATCGCCTGCAGCAGATCCGCCTGCTCGGTCTTGGTCGGCAACCCGGTCGACGGCCCGCCCCGCTGAATGTCCACCACCAGCAGCGGCAGCTCCAGCGACACCGCCAAACCGATCGTCTCGCTCTTGAGGGCCACCCCCGGACCGGAGGTCGTCGTCACCGCCAGCGATCCGCCGAAGGCCGCCCCCAGCGCCGCGCCGATGCCCGCGATCTCGTCCTCCGCCTGGAAGGTGCGCACGCCGAAGTTCTTGTGCTTGGACAGCTCGTGCAGGATGTCCGAGGCGGGCGTGATCGGGTACGAGCCCAGGAACAGCGGCAGATCCGCCTGCCGGGAGGCGGCGACCAGGCCGTACGCCAGGGCGAGGTTGCCGGAGATGTTGCGGTAGGTGCCCACCGGGAACGCCTTGGCCGCCGGCGCCACCTCGTAGGAGACCGCGAAGTCCTCCGTCGTCTCACCGAAGTTCCAGCCCGCCCGGAACGCCGCGATGTTCGCCGCCGCGATGTCCGGCTTCTTCGCGAACTTCGACTTCAGGAACTTCTCCGTGCCCTCCGTCGGCCGGTGGTACATCCACGACAGCAGACCCAGCGCGAACATGTTCTTGCTGCGCTCGGCCTCCTTGCGGGACAGGTCGAACTCCTTGAGCGCCTCCACCGTCAGCGTCGTCAGCGGCACCGGGTGAAGGCTGTAGCCGTCCAGGGAGCCGTCCTCGAGCGGCGACGTCTGGTACCCCACCTTCTGCATGGCCCGCTTGGTGAACTCGTCGGTGTTGACGATGATCTCCGCGCCGCGCGGCAGGTCGCCGATGTTCGCCTTCAGCGCGGCCGGGTTCATCGCGACGAGCACGTTGGGGGCGTCGCCGGGCGTGAGGATGTCGTGGTCGGCGAAGTGCAGCTGGAACGAGGACACGCCCGGCAGGGTGCCTGCGGGGGCGCGGATCTCGGCGGGGAAGTTCGGCAGCGTGGACAGGTCGTTGCCGAAGGACGCCGTCTCCGAGGTGAACCGGTCACCGGTGAGCTGCATACCGTCACCCGAGTCCCCCGCGAACCGGATGATCACTCGGTCGAGCCGGCGGACGTCCTTCGTCCCCGCCGGTTTGCGCTGCTCTCCTACGACGGCTCCGTCGGACTGTTCCGCTGCGCTGCTGACCTGGCTGGTCACTGAACTGGACCTCCTTCGAGGCGGCTGTCCGGGGCGTGGTCGTCCCGCGGACCTTCCCAGGATCAACCCTACGTCGCTTAGGGTCGCCTTCCCTCGGTCATTCGCATGATGAAGGGCGATTCGCGACGCCCGTTTCGGTATCCGAGACGCCTTCCTCGCATCCCGAGGCGCCTTTTTCCGTTCCGGGACACGGGTACCCCGCGCTCCGTCAGGAGTTCAGGTAGGTGAGGACGGCCAGCACACGCCGGTGGTCGCCGTCGCTCTGCGACAGACCGAGCTTGAGGAAGATGTTGCTGACGTGCTTCTCCACGGCTCCGTCGCTGACCACCAGCTGCTTGGCGATCGCCGAGTTCGTCCGGCCCTCGGCCATCAGCCCGAGCACCTCCCGCTCGCGCGGGGTGAGCCCCGCGAGCACGTCCTGCTTGCGGCTGCGCCCGAGCAGCTGGGCGACCACCTCGGGGTCCAGGGCCGTACCGCCCCCGGCCACCCGCACCACCGCATCCACGAACTCGCGCACCTCGGCGACCCGGTCCTTGAGCAGGTAGCCGACGCCGTGACTGGAACCGGCCAGCAGTTCGGTGGCGTAGCGCTCCTCCACGTACTGTGACAGCACCAGCACCCCGAGTCCGGGGTGCGCCTTGCGCAGCCTGACGGCGGCCCGGACGCCCTCGTCGGTGTGCGTCGGCGGCATCCGTACATCCGCGACCACCACATCGGGCAGCGTGCCCTGCGCGTCCAGGTCCGCGATGGTCTTGATCAGCGCGTCGGCGTCCCCCACCCCGGCGACGACCTCGTGCCCGCGATCGGTCAGCAACCGGGTCAGGCCCTCCCTGAGCAGCACTGAATCCTCGGCGATGACCACCCGCACCCTGTCCTCCACGATCTTCCGGCCCCCCGCAACCCCGAGTGCCTGTCCGTTCGTACTCCTTCGTACGAAGGTCCAGCATTCCAGCATCGGGAGCGGACCGTGCCCGGACGAGGGGATTACCCGGGCACGGCCGAGAGGTGCGGGCGGTCAGCGGCGCCAGGGCAGCTCCGCCGTCACCCGGGTGGGCCCTCCGGCCGGCGAGTCGACCACGAGGATCCCGTCCACCGCGTCCAGCCGCTCGGCCAGCCCGGCCAGCCCCGACCCGGCGGCCACGTCGGCTCCGCCGACCCCGTCGTCCACGACCTGGAGCATCAGCCGGTCCTCCGACCGCCACACGTCCACCGCGGCCCTCGTGGCCCGGGCGTGCTTGCTGACGTTCTGCAGCAGCTCGCAGACGGTGAAGTAGGCGATGCCCTCGATGGCGGGGGCCGGCCGCTCGCCGAGGTCCACCTCGACCTGTACGGGCACCGTGCAGCGGGAGGCGACCGAGGACAGGGCGGCGTCCAGACCGCGGTCGGTCAGGACGGCGGGATGGATGCCCCGTGCGAGGTCGCGCAGCTCCTGGAGCGCCGTCTTCACCTCGCCGTGCGCGTCCTCGACCATCCGGGCGGCCGCCTTCGGGTCCTCGGCGAGCTTCTCCTTCGCCAGCCCCAGATCCATGGCCAGCGCCACCAGCCGCGCCTGCGCCCCGTCGTGCAGGTCCCGCTCGATGCGCCGCAGGTCGGCCGCCGCCGTGTCGACCACGACACCCCGGTCCGACTCCAGCTCCACCACCCGTTCCGCCAGCCGCGACGGCCCGAGCAGCCCCAGCACCATGAGCCGGTCCACCAGGGTCAGCGCCCGTACGATCCACGGCGTGGCCAGCGTGAACAGCAGGCCGACCAGCGCGGTCACCATGATCTCGAACGGGTTGTCGAGGTAGACGCTGTGGTCCGCGTCGCCGTACAGCTGGAGGCCGCCCTGCCCGCCGTACAGGGGGAACAGCCAGAACCACAGCGGGTACGTGAGCATCGCCCAGCCGTACGCCCAGAAGCTGACGGCGACGACGAAGGAGAACACCGCCCACGGGAAGTGCAGCAGCGCGTACAGCAGGTGCCGCCAGGAGGCGCCGCTCTTCAGGACCGCGCCCATCCAGGCCGTCGGGCCGTTCCCGCGCACCCGCAGCGGCTCCGGGTCGGCCACCTCCAGGTGGAGCAGCCCGCGCGCCCGCGCCCGCTCCAGCGTCCCCAGGCCCCGGCATCCCGCCAGCGCGGCGGCCAGCACCGGGATGCCGAGGAACGTCACCAGCAGGCCCGCGCCGAGGGCCACCATCGTCACGGCGTAGGTGAAGGTCAGAACGGCGATCGGCAGGCTCAGCAGGACGTAGCCGAGCTCACGCCGGCTGCGCGCCTCGACGGGCGCCCGCAGCGCGGCGGGCAGCCGGTGCGGGCGGTGCCGGGGGTCCTCCCAGTCGTCCGTGCCGTGGTGTCCGGGCCCGCTGCGGCGCCCGTACCGCTCCCCGTACTCCCGTCCGTACTCCGTGGCCATCGGCGTCGTCCCGTTCTCCTCGTCCGGCGGCTGTGTTGCCGTAGGTCCAGACTGCTGCGCCGCAGGTCGGCGGGCCATGGAGGCCGTCGGCGTCTTCGGCGGGGGGTTTTCCCTACCCCTGGCCGGGGGGCTCCGTCCGGTCCCGCCAGGGCAGCTCCGCGGTGACGGTGGTCGGGCCGCCCGGCGGCGAATCGACGACGAACAGCCCGTCGACCGCGCCCAGCCGGTCCGCCAGCCCCCGCATCCCGGTGCCGCCGTCCAGGCGCGCGCCACCGCGGCCGTCGTCCCGGACCTGGATCAGCAGCCGGTCCGCCGAGCGCCACACCTCGACCGAGGCGGACCTCGCCCCGCTGTGCTTGCTGACGTTCTGCAGCAGCTCGGAGACGGTGAAGTAGGCGATGCCCTCGATGGCGGCGGCCGGCCGCTCCGTCAGATCCGCGGTCACCTTCACCGGCACCGTGCAGCGGGAGGCGACCGAGGACAGGGCGGCGTCCAGGCCGCGGTCGGTCAGGACGGCGGGATGGATGCCCCGCGCGAGGTCGCGCAGCTCCTGGAGGGCCAGCTTCACCTCGCCGTGCGCCTCCTCGACCATCGCCGCGACGTGTTCGTCGGCCTGGCCCTCCAGCAGCTTCTCCTTGGCCAGGCCGAGCCCCATCGCCAGGTTGACCAGGCGGGCCTGCGCCCCGTCGTGCAGATCGCGCTCGATGCGCCGCAGGTCGGCCGCCGCCGTGTCCACCACGACCCCGCGATCGGACTCCAGTTCGGCGATGCGGCGTTCGAGTTCGTCCGACGGCGACAGCAGGCCGCGCACCATCGCCCGGTCCGCGTTCGCCAGCCCCCGAGCGATGAACGGCAGCACCGGCCACAACACGAACAGCGAGGTCACCGTGGTGACGAAGGTGACGATGCCCCAGGGCAGCCGGATCACGTCGTACAGCAGCGTCCGCCACCCCACCGGGTCCTTCAGCGCCATCCACAGCCGCGGGACCAGCCCGCCGCTCTTCCTGAGCGGCAGCGGACTCGGCTCCTCCACGCGCACCCCGAGCAGCGCCCGCGCCCGGCGCCGCTCCAGTTTCCCCAGCAGCCGCGCGCCCAGCAGGCTCGCCGCGAGCAGCGGGATCCCGACCACGGTCAGCGTCAGGATGCCGCTGACCAGCAGCACGGCGAAGACGTAGGTGAAGCCGAGGATCGCCACCGGCAGGTTCGCCAGAAGATGCGCGATCTCCTTCCAGGTGTGCTTGTCGTAGGCGAAGCGCGCCGGCGGCAGGCGGTCGTCGTCGGCACTGGGCCCGGGTGCGGTCATACGGGCTAGCGTGCCGTGCCCCGCGCCGCCGCGCCATGAGGTCCGCCGCCCCCGCGCACGGGGGAAAACCCCACCCCAGCGGGCCCCGCCCGTCTCATCGCGTGACAGGCTGCTTACCCTCTCTTTATCAGGGCCTAGACTCCCGTGCGTACACATCGTCGAATCACGTCAACCACCACGGTTCACGGATCGCCAGGGGCACCAGGTCAGGGAGCGAGGGACGCACGTTGCGGGAGACGTTGGGGGACTCGGCCGTCGTCGCGGCGGACTACTTCCAGTCCTATTCGGTCGTGGGACTGCTCGCACTCGTCGGCGTGCTGTTCGTCGCGGTCGCCTTCGGGGCGGGCCGCCTGCTGCGGCCGGTCGTCCCCACGCCGGAGAAAATGCTGACCTACGAGTGCGGCGTCGACCCCGTCGGCGAGGGCTGGGCCCACACCCAGGTCCGCTACTACGTCTACGCCTTCCTGTACGTGATCTTTGCGGTCGACTCGATCTTCCTCTTCCCCTGGGCGACGATCTTCGCCGCCCCCGGCTACGGCGCGACGACGCTGGTGGAGATGTTCATCTTCCTCGGCTTCCTCGCCGTGGGCCTGCTGTACGCATACAAGAAGGGCGTCCTGGCATGGACGTGACCCCCACTCCTTCCGAGCCTGTTCCGCTCCCGGAGCCGAAGCGGCTGGGCGCACTCGCCCGGCTGGCCCCCGAACCGATGAAAGTGGTCCTGAACTGGGGCCGCCGCTACTCGCTGTGGGTCTTCAACTTCGGCCTCGCCTGCTGCGCGATCGAGTTCATCGCCGCGTCCATGGCCCGCCACGACTTCATCCGCCTCGGCGTCATCCCCTTCGCACCGGGCCCGCGCCAGGCCGACCTGATGGTGGTCTCCGGCACGGTCACGGACAAGATGGCCCCGGCCGTCAAGCGCCTGTACGAGCAGATGCCCGAGCCGAAGTACGTCATCTCCTTCGGCGCGTGCAGCAACTGCGGCGGGCCGTACTGGGACTCGTACTCGGTGACGAAGGGCGTCGACCAGATCATCCCGGTCGACGTGTACGTCCCCGGCTGCCCGCCCCGCCCCGAGGCTCTCCTCCAGGGCATCCTCAAGCTCCAGGAGAAGATCGCCCAGGAGTCGCTCGGGGAGCGGTACGGCTCCGGCGCGGCCCCGCGCCCCTCTACGGCAGCGCTCCAGAGCGGCCTGGTCCGGCCCCCGGCCGCACGGGAGGGTGACGCCCGATGACCACGGTCGGCTGGCTCCCGGCCCCCGTCGAGGACCTCTTCGGTACGGAGGCCACGGCAGAGGAGTCGTACGCGGTACTGACGGTCGACGTACCGCCCTCGTCCTGGATCCCGGCGTTGCGGACGGCGCGTACGACTCTCTCCTGCACCTACTTCGACTGGCTGAGCGCGGTCGACGAACCCGGCACGGGCTTCCGCGTCTGTGCGCACGTCGTCGCCCTCGCCCCGGTCCGCCGCCTCCTGCTGCGCACCACGGTCCCGCACGAGGCCCCGACGCTCGCCTCCGCCATCGGCGTCTACGCGGGCGCGGCCTGGCACGAACGCGAGACGCACGAGATGTTCGGCGTCCACTTCGAGGGCCACCCCGCCCTGGACCACCTCCTCCTCCCCGAGAACTTCGAGGGCCACCCCCTGCGGAAGGACTTCGTCCTGGCCGCACGGGTCGCCAAGGCCTGGCCCGGCGCCAAGGAACCGGGCGAATCCGACCACGGCGGCCCCAAGCGCCGCCAGATGCTGCCCCCGGGAGTCCCCGACCCGAACGAGTGGGGCCCCCTCAAGGGCCAACTCCCCCCGGCCCCGGCCCGCCCGGCCCGGGGCGCGGGACGCGCGGCTGCCGGTGAGCGGCCCGCGCGCGCGGCGGGGGAGCGGCCGGTGCGGCGGACGCGCACGGCTGGGGAGGGCTCGGTGAGCCAGGGCCCGGCGACGGCGGCCTCGGCGGCTCCCGCGGCGGAGACTGCCGCGGGCTCGGTGGGCACGGGCGCCGAGGCTGCCCCTGCGGAGACACCGCGCCGGGCACGCAACGCGTCGGACGGGTCGGCGAGCCAGCGGGATGCGACTGCGGGTGCCGGGGGCGCCACCGGTTCGGCGGGTCCGCGGCGGGCGCGGAGTGTGAGTGAGGGGTCCGCCTCGCAGCGGGCGGGGGAGGAGACTTCGGCGGAACCGACGGCGACACCGCCCGGCACGTCCGCCCAGCCGTCCCCGCGCTCCACCACTCCCCGCAGCTCGGACGCCCCCTGGCACCATGCCCGCCCAGCCTTCGAGGAACCGGAGGACAAGCCGGGCCCGAAGCGGCAACCGGAGCAGCCGACCCGCGAGGCGCCCCTCGCCGAGGTACCGGCACCTGAGGCGGAGACGCCGGATGCGCCGGAGGCGACCCCGGCCAAGGGGGCGGCACCTGAGGCGGTCACGCCCGCGGAGCCGGCTCCTGAACCGTCGGAGTCCGGAGCGGTCACCTCTGGTGAGCCGGAGGACGAGCGTGGGCCTGAGCCCGAGGCCGAGCCCGGCGGTGAGCCGGAGGCCGAGCGCGGGCCCGGGGCCAAGCGTGCGCCCGAGCCCGAGTCCGCGCCCGGCGCCGAACCCCAGCCCACGGCGGAAGCCGAGCCGGATGCCGAGCCCGGAGCCGACCCCCGCGAGGGGGCCAAGCCCGAGGACGCCCCCGACGGCACCGCCCCCGGCAGTCCCACCGCCGAAGACCCCGCCCCCAACGATCCCTCAGGAGGCCCGCAGTGAACGACGCGCTGGACGTCGCCCTGCGACTCCTGGTCGTGTTCGTCGTCTTCCTCACCTTCCCTCTGATCGTCGGTCAGACCGAGCACAAGGTGATGGCCCACATGCAGGGCCGGCTCGGCCCGATGTACGCCGGCGGCTTCCACGGCTGGGCCCAGCTCATCGCGGACGGCGTGAAGTTCGCGCAGAAGGAGGACGTCGTACCGGCGGGCGCGGACCGCCGCATCTTCCAGCTCGCCCCCGCCGTGGCCCTCCTGCCGTACCTCCTGGTGCTCCTCGCCATCCCGATCGGCCCGAGCGAAGGAGCCGTCGGCCAGGTCCTCGACGCGGGCGTGTTCTTCGTCCTCGCGGTGATGGGCGTCGGCGTCCTCGGCTCGCTCATGGCCGGCTGGGCCAGCGCCAACAAGTTCTCCCTCCTCGGCGGCCTGCGCACCGCCGCACAGCTCCTCGCCTACGAACTCCCGATGCTCCTGACCGCCGCCTCGGTGGCGATGGCCGCGGGAACCGTGTCGATCCCCGGCATCCTCCACGCCTTCCACTGGTGGTGGCTGCCCTGGCAGCTCGTCGGCGCGGTCGTCTTCTTCGTGGCCGGGCTGGCCGAGCTGCAGCGCCCGCCGTTCGACATGCCCGTCGCCGACTCGGAGATCATCTTCGGCGCGTACACCGAGTACACCGGCCTGCGTTTCGCCCTGTTCCTCCTCGCCGAGTACGCCGGGATCATCGTCCTGTGCGGCCTGACCACCGTCCTCTTCCTGGGCGGCTGGCACGGCCCCTTGGGCGCCGACGGCCTCGGCTGGGTCTGGACCCTGCTGAAGACCGCGATCCTCGCCTTCGTCGTCATCTGGCTCCGCGTCACCTACCCCCGTCTGCGCGAGGACCAGTTGCAGAAGCTCTCCTGGACCCTCCTCGTCCCCCTCTCCCTCGCCCAGATCGCCCTCACCGGCATCGTCAAGGTGGTGATCTCGTAACCATGGCCCCCATTCCTGGCTCCGGCCTCGCCAAGGGCCTGGCCGTCACCCTGCGCACGATGACGAAGAAGACCGTCACCGAGCAGTACCCGGACGTCCAGCCCGACCTCCCGCCCCGCACCCGCGGCGTCATCGGCCTGTTCGAGGAGAACTGCACGGTCTGCATGCTGTGCGCCCGCGAGTGCCCGGACTGGTGCATCTACATCGACTCCCACAAGGAGACGATCCCGGCGGCGGCCCCCGGCGGCCGCGAACGCAGCCGCAACGTCCTCGACCGCTTCGCCATCGACTTCTCCCTGTGCATGTACTGCGGTATCTGCATCGAGGTCTGTCCTTTCGACGCCCTGTTCTGGTCCCCGGAGTTCGAGTACGCCGAGACCGACATCCGCGACCTCACCCACGAGCGCGACAAGCTCCGCGAGTGGATGTGGACGGTCCCGGCCCCGCCCGCCCTCGACCCCGGCGCGGAGGAACCGAAGGAGATCGCCGCCGCCCGCAAGACCGCCGAGAAGCTGGCGGCGACCCGGGCCGAGCCGCAGGAGGGGGACTCGTGAGCCTTGCCGCCGAAACGCACGGCTTCCTCTCCCCGACCGGCGTCGAGATCGCCTTCCTCCTCGTCGGCCTGGTCACCTTCGGCGCCGCGCTGGTCACCGTCATCACCCGGCAGCTGGTGCACGCCGCCCTGTGGCTGGTGGTGACCCTCGGCGGTCTCGCCGTGGAGTACCTGCTGCTCACCGCCGAGTTCATCGCCTGGGTGCAGGTCCTGATCTACGTCGGTTCCGTCGTCGTCCTCCTCCTGTTCGGTCTGATGCTCACCAGGGCCCCCATCGGCCGCTCCCCGGACGCCGACTCCGGCAACCGCTGGGCCGCCCTCGCCGTGGCCCTCGCCGCCGCGGCCGCCCTGGTCTGGGTGGTCGTGGACGCCTTCCGCACCACCTGGATCGACCTGGACGGCCCGGCCGCCGGCTCGACGAAGGTCACCGGCGCGAGCCTCTTCCAGAACTGGGTCCTCCCCTTCGAGGCCCTCTCCGTCCTCCTCCTCGCCGCCCTGGTCGGCGCGATCGTCCTGTCCCGCAAGGCGAAGGCGGACGCGGCCGGCACACCGGGCGTCCCCGGTGCCCGACAGGACCCGGCCGACAAGGAAGGTGTCCGCTGATGCACCTCGCCTATCCCGCCGTACTCTCCGCCCTCCTGTTCTGCACCGGCCTGTACGGCGTCCTAGCCCGCCGCAACGCGATCCTGGTCCTGATGTCGGTCGAGCTGATGCTCAACGCCGTCAACCTCAACCTGGTCGCCTTCGACGTCTGGCTCAGCAAGGCCGCCGAGGAGACCCTGCACTCCGGCCAGGCGCTGACCCTGTTCACCATCGCCATCGCCGCCGCCGAGATCGGCATCGGCCTGGCGATCGTGCTCGCCGTCCACCGCAACCGCGGCACCGCCGACATCGACAAGCTCCGCGACACCGCCGAGAGCCACGCCGCCGACGGCCCCGACAGTGACGCCCCCGCGGCCGAGAAGGCTGAGGCCACCGCGTGACCACGACCACCCTCGCCGTCCTCGTCCCCCTCCTGCCGTTCCTGGGCGCCGCGGCCGGCCTGCTGCTCGGCCGCACGGCCCCCGGGTTCGTCCGCCCGCTCGCCGTCCTGCCGACCCTGGCCGCCCTCGTGCTGGCCGTGCTGGTGGCCGTGCGCCAAGGCGGCGACCACGCCGTCGACGCCCACACCGAGCTCACGCCCACCGGTTCGGTCCCGGTCGAGCTCGCCGTGCACATCGACGGCTTCGCCGCCCTCGTCGCCGTGCTCGTCGGTGTCGTCGCCACCTGCGTGCAGGTCTACTCGACCGGCTACCTGCGCGACGACCCGCGCTACCCCTCCTACGCCGCCCTCGTCTCCCTGTTCACCTCCGCGATGCTCCTGGTCGTCTACTCGGGCGACCTGATCGTGCTGCTGGTCGGCTGGGAAGTCATGGGCATCTGCTCCTACTTCCTCGTCGGCCACTACTGGGAGACCCCGGAGGCCCGCGCCGCCTCGATCAAGGCCTTCCTGGTCACCAAGCTCGGCGACGTGCCGTTCCTGATCGGCCTGTTCGCGCTGGCCACCGACGCCGGGTCGTTCCGCATCACCCGGGTCCTCGGCACCGTCGCGAGCGGCGGCCTGGACCACCCGACACTGATCGCCCTGCTGCTCCTGGCGGGCGTGGCCGGCAAGTCGGCGCAGTTCCCGCTGCACACCTGGCTCCCCGACGCGATGGCGGGCCCCACGCCCGTCTCAGCGCTGATCCACGCCGCGACCATGGTCGCCGCCGGTGTCTACTTCATCGCCCGTCTCCTCCCGGTCTTCGAGGCCTCCTCGGCCGCGATGGTGGTCCTCGCCGTCATGGCCGCCGTCACGATGGCCGGCTCCGGTCTCGCCGCGCTCGCCCAGGACGACATCAAGCGCGTCCTCGCCTACTCGACGATCGGCCAGCTCGGCTACATGACCGGCGCCCTCGCCGTCGGCGACCGCGGTGCCGCCGTCTTCCACCTCCTCTCGCACGGTGCGTTCAAGGCGCTGCTGTTCCTCGCGGCCGGCGTGATCATCCACGCCGCCGGCACCAACTCCCTGGCCGCCACGTCCCGCATGACGGGCCTGCGCGACCGCATCCCCGACGCCTACTGGACGATGACCGTGGCGCTCCTCGCGCTCGCCGCGATCCCGCCCTTCAGCGGCTTCTTCTCCAAGGAGTCCGTCCTCGGCGCCGCCGAGCACGTCGCAACCGGCCACACCGAGCACGCGCCCGGCAGCGCGGGCTGGATCGTCCTCGTCGCCGGAATGCTCACCGCCCTGCTCACCGCCGCGTACGCCACCCGCCTGTGGCTGCTGGCCTTCCGCGGGCGCGGTGCCGAGGCGCCGGACCACGGCCGCCAGCCGCTCACCATGACCGTGGTGCTGTGGGTGCTCGCCGTCCCGTCCCTGGCCTTCGGCGCGTTCGCGTACCGCTCGCTGCCCGGCTGGTTCGACGGCCGCGACCTGACCCCGACCCTCACCACGTCCGTCCTCGGCACGGGCCTCGCCCTGGTCGGCGGGATCGTCACCTACGCCGCCTGGCAGCGCACCACCGCACTGGCCGCCCGCGTCCCCCTCGGAGCGGTCGCCGCCCACCCCGAGGGCGACGCCGCACTGGTCGAGGCCGAGGCCATCGCCAGCCACGCACCCGCCTACGGCGGCGTGGCCCACGCGCCCGACCCGGCGGACCCCGGACGGCTGCTGCTCGGCCCGCTGCACCGGCACGCCGCCGTCGGCTTCCACCTGGACGCCGTGTACGCGGCGCTGTTCGTCCGCCCGGTCCAGGCCGGAGCGAGTCTCGTCCGGTTCCTCGACCGCGAGGTCGTCGACACCTACGTACGCGGCGCTGCCGCCCTGCCCGGGCTGCTCGGGACCGCCGTACGGCGTGCCCAGACCGGCAATGTGCAGACCTATGTGAGCGCGCTGCTCGCCGGCACCGTCGTCCTGGCGGTCGCCGTCCTCCTCGTCGCCTCGGGAGCGTGAGCAGGCGTGATCGATATCAGCGAGTCCGTGATGCAGTTCCTTCTGGCATTCGTCGTCGTCGGCCCGCTCCTGGGCGCGCTCGCCGCTCTCCTGCCCGCCCCGCCCGGGCTGAAGGGGAAGTCGCCCGAGCAGGCCGTGCTCCGCCATGGTCTGACCGTGACCGGCGCGGTTCTCATCGCCGCGATCGTCCTCGCGCTCGGCTTCGACCACGACCATCCATCGAAGATGCAGGCCACGACCGACATCAGCTGGATCCCCGCACTCGACGTACGGATCCACCTCGGCATCGACGGCATCTCCCTCCCCCTCCTGGTCCTGACCGCGCTGCTGACCTTCCTCTGCGCGCTCTACTCGTACTTCAAGCTGCCCGCGGGCCCGACCCCGAAGGCGTTCGTCGCCCTGCTGCTCGTCCTCGAGTCCGGCACCCTCGCGAGCTTCGCCGTCCTCGACCTGCTGCTGTTCTTCCTCGCGTTCGAGATGGTGCTCATCCCGATGTACTTCCTCATCGCCCGCTGGGGCGGCGAGGGACGGACCCAGGCCGCCTGGAAGTTCATCCTCTTCACACTGCTCGGATCCGTCGTCATGCTGCTCGGCCTGCTCCTGATCGGAATCAAGGCGGGCACGTTCGACATGATGGCACTCGCCACTGACAACGGCCGGTCGCTGACCGCATCCGTGCAGGTCATCGCCGTTTTGGCGATCGGAGTCGGCCTCGCGGTCAAGACGCCGATGTGGCCGCTGCACAGCTGGCTGCCGGACGCGCACACCGCCGCCCCGACGGTCGGTTCGGTCCTGCTGGCCGGTGTGCTGCTGAAGATGGGTACGTACGGGTTCGTCCGCATCCTGCTGCCGATCGCACCCGACGGGTTCCGCACCTTCGCGCCCTACCTCGCCGCCTTCGCCGTCGTCGGGATCATCTACGGATCCCTGGCCTGCCTGGCCCTCGCCAAGCAGGGCGCGAAGGGCGATCTGAAGCGGCTCATCGCCTACTCCTCCGTCGGCCACATGGGCTTCGTCCTGCTCGGCATCGCGACCATGACCCCGACCGGCGTGAACGGCGCGCTGTTCGCCAACATCGCCCACGGTCTCATCACCGGCCTGCTGTTCTTCCTGGTCGGCGCGCTGAAGGACCGCACCGGCACCACCGACCTCGACACCCTGGCGGAGGGCACCGGCGCGGCGCTGTACGGCAAGGCCCCGCACCTGGGCGGCCTGCTCGCCTTCGGCGCCGTCGCCTCCCTCGGTCTGCCCGGGCTGGCCGGGTTCTGGGGTGAGGTGCTGGCGCTGTTCGGCGCGTTCAAGCCCGCCGCCGACCTCAGCCGCCCCGCGTTCCTCACTTTCATGGCGGTCGGCGCGTTCGGCACGCTGCTGACGGCCGCGTACATGCTCGTCGTGGTCCGCCGCGTCTGCATGGGCGCCGTACCGCAGGACGTTCCCAAGCTCGCCGACGTCCGCAGCTACGAGTTCGCGGCCTGGACCCCGCTCGTCGCCCTCACCGTCGTCGCCGGGCTCTGGCCGAAGGCCCTCCTCGGCCTGACCGACCCGGCCGTGCAGCAGCTCCTCGCAGGAGGCACCCGATGAGCGCCCTGGCCCAGCCCCTGGCGGAGTCGGCGGTCCAGTCCGTTGACTGGCTCACGATCGCCCCGCCCACCGCCGCGGCGGTCGTCGCCCTAGCCGTGCTCGTCGCCGACCTGTTCGTGTCCGACGCCAGGAAAGCCGTCCTCGGCTGGGTCTCCGTCGCCGGACTCGCCGCCTCGGCCCTCCTGCTGCTGCCCCTCCTGGACGGCGACCGCAGCACCTTCTGCCTCACCGGCGCCACGCACGCGTGCAGCTACACCGCCGACCGGTTCACCCTCGTCATCCAGTTCCTCGTCCTCGGCGGCGCCCTCCTCGCGGCCCTGCTGTCGGTCACCACGCTGAAGGACGCCCATCGCCGGGTCCCCGAAGGGGAGTTCTGGTTCCTGCTGCTCTCCTCGGCCGCGGGCGCCGCCCTCCTGCCGGCCTCCCGCGACCTGGCGACCCTGATCGTCGCCCTGGAGGTCGCCTCCCTGCCCGCCTTCGCGCTCGTCGGCATCCGGCACGGCGACCGGCGGTCCTCCGAAGCGGCCCTGAAGTTCTTCCTGTCCTCCGTCACCGCCACCGCGGTGAGCCTGATGGGCATCAGCTTCGTCTACGCCTCCACCGGCACCCTCTACCTCACCCAGGTCGCCGACCGCATCCAGCACGTCGACGGGCAGCTCCACACCCTCGCCCAGACCGGAGTCGTCCTCACCCTCGTCGGCTTCGCCTTCAAGACGGCCGCCGTCCCCTTCCACTTCTGGGTGCCCGACACCTACGTGGGAGCCCCCCTGCCCATCGCCGCCTACCTCTCGGTCGTCGGCAAGGCGGTCGGCTTCTCCGGCCTGATCCTCGTCACCGTCGTCGCCTTCCCGTCGTACGCCGACGTCTGGGGCCCGGCACTGGCCGTGCTCGCCGCCCTCACCATGACCGTCGGCAACGTCGGCGCCCTGCGCCAGCAGGCCACGCGCGCGTACAGCGCCGTACGGCTGCTCGCCTGGTCCTCCGTCGGCCAGGCCGGCTACCTGCTGGTGCCGATCGCCGCCGCCGGGTACGCCAAGGACGCCCAGAAGGCCATCGGTTCCACGGTCGCGTACGCCCTGATGTACGCCGCCGTGAACCTCGGCGCCTTCGCCGTGGCCGCGCTGGTGGGCCGCACGCGGTCCCTCAACCGGATCACCGACTACCGGGGCCTGTACGCCGCCAACCCGCTGACCGCCCTGCTCCTGGCCTTCTTCCTGCTGTGCCTCGCCGGACTGCCGCCGGGCATCGTCGGCCTCTTCGCCAAGGTCACCGTCTTCTCTGCGGCCGTCGACGCGGGCCTCGGCTGGCTAGCGGTGGTCATGGCCGCCAACGTGGTGATCGCGCTGTTCTACTACCTCCAGTGGACGGCCCTGCTGTTCCGCGCCCCCGAGGGCGAACCCGCGCGGCACCTCGTCCCCGCACCGCTCACGGCCGCCCTCGCGCTCACCGGCGTCCTCGGCGTCGCCCTCTCCGGAGCGCCCGAGCTCGTGCTCCGTTTCGCGGGCACCGGCCTCTTCTGAGGACTCGCCGCCCGCGCGCGGGGAACCCTGCCTCCACGCGCGCGTGACGCCGCCGGACCCATCACCCGGACGGCCCACGCGCGCCGCCGCCGCTACCAGGGAACTAGCGGCCCCCGCCTGGCGTTGACCATTGCGGGAGGGTCCACTGGACGTGACACCACGGCACCGGTGGCATGGAGATCAGCAAGCGACCAGCAAACAAAGGGTTCCCCTGCTGCACCACTTGGAGGGCGTACCGTGCACCGCCGGCACAACGGGCTAAGGACCGCAGTACTCCTGGGGGGACTGTCCGCACTCATCATCTTCATCGGCAGCTTCTTCGGCCGCATGGGGCTGATCGTCGCGGTCCTCGTCGCCCTCGGCACGAACGCGTACGCGTACTGGAACAGCGACAAGCTGGCCCTGCGCGCCATGCGCGCCCGCCCGGTGAGCGAGTTCGAGGCCCCGGCCCTGTACCACCTGGTCCGAGACCTCTCCACCCAGGCCCGCCAGCCCATGCCGCGCCTGTACATCTCCCCGACGGAGGCCCCGAACGCCTTCGCCACGGGCCGCAATCCGCGCAACGCCGCCGTGTGCTGCACCGACGGCATCCTGCGCATCCTCGACGAGCGGGAACTGCGCGGCGTCATCGGGCACGAACTCAGCCACGTCTACAACCGCGACATCCTCATCTCGTCGGTCGCCGGCGCGCTCGCCTCGGTGATCATGTTCCTGGTCAACTTCGCCTGGCTGATCCCGGTCGGCCGCTCCGACGACGACGAGGGCCCCGGCCTGCTCGGCCTGCTGCTGATCATGATCCTGGGTCCGCTCGCCGCCACCCTGATCCAGCTGGCCATCAGCCGGTCCAGGGAGTACGAGGCGGACGCCTCCGGCGCCCAGCTCACCGGCGATCCGCTCGCCCTCGCCAGCGCTCTGCGCAAGCTCGAGTCCGGCACCCAGCAGCTCCCGCTGCCCCCGGAGCCCCGGATCGAGACCGCCAGCCACATGATGATCGCGAACCCCTTCCGCCCGGGTCAGGGTCTGTCGAAGATGTTCTCCACGCACCCGCCGATGGCGGACCGCATCGCCCGGCTCGAGAAAATGGCAGGTCGTTACCAGTGAGAACCATCCTGAACGTCATCTGGCTGATCCTCAGCGGCTTCTGGCTGTTCCTCGGCTATCTGCTCGCGGGCGTGCTGCTGTGCGTCACGATCATCGGTATCCCGTTCGGCATCGCGGCCTTCCGTATCGGCGTGTACGCCCTGTGGCCCTTCGGGTACACCACGGTCGAGCGCCGCGACTCGGGCACCGCCTCCTTCGTCGGCAACGTCCTGTGGCTCGTCCTCGCCGGCTGGTGGCTGGCCATCGCCCACATCGTCACCGGCCTCGCCCTGTGCGTCACGATCATCGGTATCCCGTTCGGCATCGCCAACTTCAAGCTGATCCCGGTCTCCCTGCTCCCGCTGGGACGCGAGATCGTCCCGACGGACCAGCCGTTCGCGACGCGCTGACGCGTTCACGGGGACAAAGGGGGGACAAGGTGGGGCGGCCCGCATACACCGTCACGGCGTACGACGTCGATGCCACGGACCACGAGACATGGGCCCTGTGCGCGGACGCCGAGAACCTCCTCAGTGACCCGTCCCCACCCGCCCGCGACACCTACCATGCCTGGCCTGACCGCTCATCAGGCCAGGCCGTTACGGGGCGGAGTTGTCCACAATCCGCCCGTCGTCCACAGGCCCGCCCGATTGTCAGCGGCGGCTTGCATCATGAACCCATGACCGACAGGGCTCGCCCCGGGCCCTAAGCCACCCCTGTACTACCTCTTGCGCGCCCCACCCACCGCCGTACCCCGTAAGCCGCCACCCCCGCCGCCAGCACACCCGCACCCACAACCACCGAGACAACCGGCAGAGCGAACGCCAACGTCACGCACCCCACAAGCCCCACCGCCGGCACCGCACGCGCCCACGGCGCCGGGCTCAGTGTCCACGCCGACGCGTTGGCGACCGCGTAGTAGGCCAGCACACCGAAGGAGGAGAAACCGATGGCACCCCGAACGTCCACCGTCGCCGCCACCACGGCGACGACTCCGCCCACCGCCAGCTCGGCCCGGTGCGGGACCTGGAAACGGGGATGCACGGCGGCCAGCGCCCCGGGCAGATGGCGGTCGCGGGCCATCGCCAGCGTCGTACGCGACACGCCCAGGATCAACGCGAGGAGCGACCCCAGCGCGGCCACTGCGGCCCCCACCCGCACCACCGGCACCAGACCCGGCACCCCGGCCGCCCGCACCGCGTCGGCCAGCGGCGCGCCCGCGTGCCCGAGACGGTCCGCGCCGAGCACCGACAGGACGGCGACCGCCACGCACGCGTACACCGCCAGCGCGATACCGAGGGCCAGCGGGATCGCACGGGGGATGGTGCGCGCCGGATCCCGCACCTCCTCACCGAGGGTCGCGATCCGCGCGTACCCGGCGAACGCGAAGAACAGCAGCCCCGCCGCCTGAAGCACCCCGCCCCCGCCCGACGACAGCCCGATGTCCAGCCGGCCGGCATCGGACCGCCCGGAGGCAAGACACACGACCACCACGGAAGCGAGGACCACCAGCACCACGGACACGATCGCCCGCGTCAGCCAGGCGGACTTCTGCATGCCGCCGTAGTTCACCGCGGTCAGCGCCACCACGGCCGCGACGGCCACCACGTGCGCGTGCCCCGGCCAGACGTACGCGCCCACGGTGAGCGCCATCGCCGCGCACGAGGCCGTCTTCCCGACGACGAAGGCCCAGCCCGCGAGATAGCCCCAGAAGACCCCGAGCCGCTCGCGCCCGTACACGTACGTGCCGCCCGAGGCCGGATACAGGGCGGCGAGCCGCGCCGACGAGGTGGCGTTGCAGTAGGCCACCAGGGCCGCGACGGCCAGGCCCGGCAGCAATCCCGACCCGGCGGCGCGCGCCGCCGGGCCCAGGGCGGAGAAGACGCCGGCTCCGACCATCGAGCCGAGCCCGACGACCACGGCGTCCCGCACCCCCAGGGTGCGTCGCAGTTCTGAACCGGAGCCTGTCATGTGCCGCACCCTACTGATCGCCGCAACCGCCCGGTGTGCCCCCGGCGTCCTGTTCATCAACACGGCATGAACACGCGCACGACCGACAACCGGTCCTCACCGGAATCTCAGGGACCGGACAGTGCGGGCACAGCACGGAGGGCAGGTTCACGGCATGGGCATCATCGGTTGGATCATCCTGGGACTTCTGGCCGGAGCCATCGCCAAGGTCCTGCTGCCGGGCCGTGACCCGGGCGGCTTCATCGGTACGACCCTCATCGGCATCGCGGGCGCGTTCATCGGCGGCTGGATCTCGGCGCGCTGGCTGGACCACCCGGTCTCCAAGCACTTCTACGACGGCGCCACCTGGGCCGCCGCGATCGGCGGCTCGCTCGTCCTGCTGATCGTCTACCGCATCCTGTTCGGCAACTCGCGCGACTGAAGGGTGGGCACCGCCCGGCGCCCACCCTTCCTCGTACGTGAGACCTCGTCGTACCGGTCGTCCTACCGGTAGTTCACGAACTGCAGCGCGAAGTCGAAGTCCTTGCCCTTCAGGAGGGCGATCACGGCCTGCAGGTCGTCGCGGCTCTTGGAGCTGACGCGCAGCTCGTCGCCCTGCACCTGGGCCTTCACGCCCTTCGGGCCCTCGTCGCGGATGATCTTCGCCACCTTCTTCGCGTTCTCCTGGGAGATGCCCTCCTGGATCGACGCGAAGATCTTGTACTCCTTGCCGGAGAGCTGCGGCTCGCCCGCGTCCAGCGCCTTCAGCGAGATACCGCGCTTGATCAGCTTGGACTGGAAGACGTCGAGGACCGCCTTGACCCGCTCCTCGGAGTTCGCCTCCATCAGGATCTTCTCGCCGGACCACGAGATGGAGGCACCCACGCCCTTGAAGTCGTAGCGCTGCGAGATTTCCTTGGCGGCCTGGTTGAGGGCGTTGTCGACCTCCTGCCGCTCGACCTTCGAGACGATGTCGAAACTGGAGTCGGCCATGTCCTGTGGCTCCTTGCTGTCCGGGTGCGTGATCGGGAACGTCATCGGGTGCGTGTCGGCGTGCGTGGAGGCGGCCGCCGAGCCCGGCACGAAGGCCGGACCGCATCCGCACCAGCCTAGCCATCCCGCGTCGCCGAGGGGCCGATCAATCGAGTGGCGAAGCACCCCTCCCCATCGGGTATTGTTTACGTCGTTGCCAGGGAGCACCGCGGAAAAGCGGTTCGACCGGCATCACCCCCGGCGGTGTGCCCGAGCGGCCAAAGGGAGCAGACTGTAAATCTGCCGGCTCAGCCTTCCCAGGTTCGAATCCTGGCGCCGCCACTTTGGGGAAGACCTCCTCTGATCTGCGGAGACGCAGAGCGGAGGGGGTCTTTTGCGTTCCGTCTTCAGGTCTGGCGGAGATTCCGATCATCGGATCGCGTGACGTCTGTCACCGTGCGGCTCATGGCGTTGTCCGTGCCCGCGGGCACACTGGCTGCATGTCCTCCGCGTCCTCACGGTCCCCCCGCCGCAGAACCTGCCCGGTGTGCCGTCGCGAAATCGCGGTCGTCGCGGGGCGCTTCGCGCGGCATGACCCGCCCGGCGCCCGGCGCAGCGGTGAGCTGGTCTCGTGCTCCGGATCACGGCGGCAGGCGGAACTCGGGGCCGTTCAGCCGTCGTTGGACGGGTATGCCGTGCCGGAATTCCCCGGCCAACTGCCCCTTTTCTGACCGCCCGCGGTCAACCTCAGTTCCCCGCCACCGACTTCACCGCCACCGTCACCGGAGTCGACCCGCTGATCAGCTCCAGCGTCAGGCCCGCCGTCGCTGGGGTCTCCACCAGTTCCGCCAGGACGGCCGCCACGTCGTCGCGGGGGACCGAGCCACGGCCGGTGTGCGCCTCCAGGCGGATCAGGCCGGTGCCGGCGTCGTTCGTCAGCGAGCCGGGGCGCAGGATCGTCCAGTCCAGGGCGTCCAGACCCCGGACGTACGCGTCGGCCTCGCCCTTCGCGCGCAGGTACACGTCGAAGACGTCGCCGCCCTCGTGCGCCGGATCCGCGCCCATGGACGAGACGACCACGAATCGGCGGACGCCCGCCCGGACGGCCGCGTCCGCGAACAGCACGGCCGCGCCCTTGTCCACCGTGTCCTTGCGGGCCGCGCCGCTGCCCGGGCCGGCGCCCGCCGCGAAGACCGCCGCGTCCGCGCCCTGCAGGTGGGCCGCGACCTCCTCCACCGAGGCCGACTCCAGGTCGAGGAGGACGGGTTCGGCCCCGGACTCCCGCAGGTCGTCGCCCTGCTCCAATGTGCGGATGATGCCCGCGACCTCGTATCCGCGCGCGGCGAGCAGCCGCTCCAACCGCAGCGCGATCTGACCATGACCACCAGCGATGACAATGCGCATGTTTCCGACCGTACGCCCGAAGGGCCGCATCTGCCGCACGACTTCGGCCCGGCCCCGTCCGCGGCCCCAGGCCCCGGCCGCCGGGATCAGGACAGCTTGCCCCGCCCCTGTCGCGGCAGCCCCAGTTCCGCCGTCGCGGCCGAGTTGCAGTACTCGCGCACCGCGCTGGTCCGCGCCACCACGCGCCCCCGGTGCACCACGATCCGGCTGTACGCCAGCGACAGCGCGCCCGCGAGACGGTCGCCGCGCACGGCGAGGAGCTCGGCGGGGAAACC
Organism: Streptomyces sp. NPDC051636; assembly: GCF_044453765.1. Lineage (NCBI taxonomy): Bacteria > Bacillati > Actinomycetota > Actinomycetes > Kitasatosporales > Streptomycetaceae > Streptomyces > Streptomyces sp. NPDC051636. Next base: position 116,605 of record NZ_JBITDA010000020.1, read on the forward strand.
GGCCTCCACGCGCACCTCGGGCAGACCGAGCACCGCGCGGGCCGAGGCGCTGATCGCGTCGTAGGCGTCCTCGGGGCGCAGGCCGTGGCGGGAGGCCAGCAGGTAGGCCGCCTCCAGGGGGTCGCCGCGGCCGACCGGGTTCGACACGTCCCGCAGCGCGCCGCTGCCGGCCGCGATCCGCACCCCGGCCGCGCGCAGCAGCCGTACCGGAGCCGTGCCGCGCCCCTCGACGCCCCCGCAGCCGCCCTGGGGCAGGCACACCACCGCCACTCCGGCCGCCGCGAGCCGGTCCGCGACGCGTGAGGCCGCCTCGGCGGGCAGCCGGGCAATACCGGCGCACGGGCTGAGCGTCACGCCGGGGCGCAGGCCGCCCGCCATCACCGCAAGCCGGGTCAGGCGGGCCGGGTCGGCGGCGTCCGTGTGCAGGTCGACCGGGCAGCCGTGCTCGGAGGCGACCTCCAGCACCGCCTCCACGTACCCCGCCGGATCCGGGTCCAGATCTGGACAACCGCCCACCACGCACGCGCCCATCTTCACCGCGTCCCGCAGCACCGCCAGCCCGTCCGCCCCCGCCACCCCGGTCAGCACCCGCGGCATCGCCACCGCCCTCAGCTCCACCAGCCCGCGCAGCGACCGCCGCGCGCGCAGCACGGCGGCCAGCGCCCCCAGCCCCTGGACATCCCCCACGCGCACGTGCGCCCGCAGTGCCGTCGCCCCGTGGCCCAGCTGGAGCAGGGCGGCCTCCGTGGCCCGGCGCTGGACGTCGTCGGGGTCGCACGAGACCGGGCCGCCGCCCTCGGTCGACAGCGCCGTGTCGCCGTGGGCATGCGGCTCGGCCGGGGCCGGGAGCAGCAGATAGCCGCCGAGGTCCACGCGCGTGCCGCCGGCCCGGGCCGGGCCCGGCGCCAGGCTGCCGGCCGTACCGACCGCCTCGATGCGCCCGCCGCCCAGCCGTACGTCCACGGTCCGGCCGTCGGTCAGCCGGGCCCCGCACAGCAGCAGCGGCGCCGCGTCGGGCAGTCCCGGCGAACCGGATGAGCCGGATGAGCCGGATGAGCCGGATGAGCCGGACGAGTGGGACGACGGGTTCGACGACGAGGAAGGCGGCTGCGGGTGGCTCGCGGGCATCGCGCTCCAGGGGCTAGAGGCTGCGCAAACGGGCGCATGATCACGCAGAGTGAGTCGAGCCTAGGGTGGCGTGCCGCGCCTGGCGGGGAGGAGCGCAATAGTCGTACCGGCGTGGTCCGCACCGTGCGAAAGGGCCGTGCGGCCTGCGGGGGAGCCGTACGAGAGGGACCTGCGGGACCGGAGACAGGCCTGCTGGACGGGTCCGGGCGGGTGGCTCGCAATGGATTTGGGTGAACGGCGGCCGAGCGTGTAATGTCTTCATCGCTCGCCCCAATAGCTCAGTCGGCAGAGCGTCTCCATGGTAAGGAGAAGGTCTACGGTTCGATTCCGTATTGGGGCTCTGGTGTGAGAGGTTCCCGCCGCGAGGCGGGGCCCGATCGCATCTCAGCGGTGTAGCTCAGTCGGTAGAGCAAGCGGCTCATAATCGCTGTGTCACCGGTTCAAGTCCGGTCACCGCTACTGACAGTAGCCGATTGCGGGGTCGGTCCTTCGATCGGCTACTCTTTCTTGCGTTGGATTAACCTACCCGTTCGTCAAGGAGCACTCACGTGGCTGCCACCGACGTCCGCCCGAAGATCACGCTGGCCTGCGTGGAGTGCAAGGAGCGGAACTACATCACCAAGAAGAACCGGCGTAACAACCCGGACCGTCTTGAGATGAAGAAGCACTGCCCGCGTTGCAAGGCGCACACCGCGCACCGCGAGACGCGATAAATCAGGCTCGTACGCGAGGCCGTCCCCGAGTGATCGGGGGCGGCCTCGCGTCGTTGAACGACCCGTACCGGTCAGTACAGCAAGCAGGAGGTGCCGAGCCCATGGCGCTCGACCAGTCCTTCGTGGGGCGGACCTACCCGCCCACCGAGCCCTATGAGGTGGGCCGGGAGAAAATCCGCGAGTTCGCCGAGGCGGTGGGGGACACCAACCCGGCGTACACGGACGCGGAGGCCGCCAAGGCGCTCGGTCACCCCGATGTGATCGCCCCGCCCACCTTCGTCTTCGCGATCACATTCAAGGCCGCGGGACAGGTCATCCAGGACCCGCAGCTCGGCCTGGACTACAGCCGCGTGGTGCACGGCGACCAGAAGTTCGCCTACACCCGCCCGGTGCGCGCCGGCGACCGGCTCTCGGTCACCTCGACCATCGAGGCGATCAAGTCCCTCGCGGGCAACGACATCCTGGACATCCGCGGCGAGGTCCACGACGAGGCGGGCGAGCACGTCGTGACCGCCTGGACGAAGCTCGTGGCCCGCGCGGCGGACGAGGAGGCGTAAGGAAGCGATGACGGCGAAGATCGCGTACGACGACGTCGAGGTCGGCACCGAACTGCCGGCCCGGACCTTCCCTGTGACCCGAGCCGCGCTCGTGCGGTACGCGGGTGCCTCCGGGGACTTCAACCCGATCCACTGGAACGAGAAGTTCGCCAAGGAGGTGGGCCTGCCGGACGTCATCGCGCACGGCATGTTCACCATGGCCGAGGCGATCCGCGTGGTCACCGACTGGACCGGTGACCCGGGCGCGGTCGTCGAGTACGGCGTCCGCTTCACCAAGCCCGTCGTCGTCCCGAACGACGACACCGGCGCCACGATCGAGGTCAGCGCCAAGGTCGCGGCCAAGCTCGACGACAACACCGTCCGCGTCGACCTGACAGCGACCAGCGGCGGGCAGAAGGTGCTGGGGATGTCCCGGGCGGTCGTACGGCTCGCCTGAGCGGCGGGGCCGGAGGCCAGACGGTAAGGGTAAGGGGCGCCCGCCATGGTGGGGCGCCCCTTACGTGTCGGTTCCCCCCTGCTTGCTGAACGGGCGGGCGGCGGCGAGCGTGCCCTTCCGGCGCGCCGCGCCGCCCAGCGCCCCGACGGCCTGCACACCGGCCGCGGTGAGCAGCGTGCCCGGGAGGGACCGGCCGATCATCGGGCCCGCGACCGCCGCGCCCAGGGCGAACCCCGTGATCTTCAGGCTGGCGCCGGTGACGAAGACCTGGCTGCGCAGCCACTCCGGTGCCTCCCGGTGCCGCAGCGCGAACAGAGCCGTCAGCTGCGGCCCCTCCCCGGCACCGGCGAGCAGGACCGCGGTGGCCAGCAGTGCCGGGCGGCCGGTCGCGGCCAGGGCGAGGGCGGCGGCCTGGATCAGCGCGCCGGTACGGACGACCGTGTCCGGGGCGAGCCGGCCCGGGAAGCGGGCCAGGGCAGCGTTCGCCACGAGGGATGCGACGGCGATGCCGGACAGCAGTCGGGCGCCGTGCCCGGCTCCCCCGAGGGACCGTGCCCCCAGCAACGGCGTACAGGTGACCAGCATGCCCTGCGCCGCACAGGACGCCACCGACGTCAGCGTCGCCCGGGCCAGGGACGGGCTGCGGACGATGCACCGGACACCGGCGGCGAGGTCGCCGATGACCGTGCCACGTGTTCCTCGTGGCTTCTTCGGGTCCGGGTCGGGGTGGGCGGTCGCCTCCTGGGGCAGTGCCTCCCGGTCCCGCCTCACCCCCGCCACCCGCCCCGGCAGCCCCCACGCGACCGGCAAGCCGGCCCCGATGAGCACCACCGACAGCCCGACCGCGGCCGGAGCCCCCAGCAGCCCCGCCGCGGTGCCGGCGAGGGCTGGGCCGGCCAGGCCGGCCGCGCTGAAGGTCATGGCGTCGAGGGCGGTCGCGCGCGGTAGCCGCTCCGGGGGCACGACCCGGGGCAGCTGGGCGGTCCAGCCGCCCGACAGGGCCGGCCCGGACAGGCCCGTCCCCACGGCGATCGCCAGGACGAAGGCGAACGGCAGGCGGCCCAGCGCCGCGAGGATCAGCACCAGCCCGGCCCCGTACAGGGCCAGCGCGCCCGCCAGCAGACGGCCCGGTCGCGCCGACCGGTCGAGGAACGCCCCGAGCACGGGACCGCCCACCGCCGCCGCAGCCGTCACGGCCGCGAGCAGCGACGACGCCTCCGTGACCGAGCCAGAGACCGCGAAACCGGCCAGCAGGAGCGCCGGGCCGGACATCTCGTCACCGGTGCGGGCGGCCGCCGCCCCGGCCAGATAGAAACCCGCGCAACGTATCTGCATCTGAGTGACGTTACGCACGTAACACCAAACCGCTCAATAAGCGTTACGGTTCCTGCGTGCCCTCCCTCACCCCCGACTGGTCCGCCCGCCACTGCGTCCTCACCAACGCCCGTCGCACCGCCGCTCTGATCAACGCCCTGACCGGCACCCCGCCCCCCACGGCCGGCCCGGACCCGGAAACGGTCGCCGCCGTCCTGCGCGAGTACGGCGAGACCGGCCCCCTCCGCCTGACCGCCCAGGAGATCGGGCGGATGCGGGCGGCCGCCATGCTCCTCCGCGAGGTCTTCGCCGCCGACCACGTCGACACGGCCGCCGCCACCCTCAACCGTCTCCTCCGTGACCAGGCAGGACCCCTGCGCCTCACCTCGCACGGCGGCGCGACTCCCTGGCACCCGCACCTCGACCGCGACGACGACGCCCCCTGGGACGAGTGGCTCCTCGCCTCCTCGTGTCTGGCGCTCGCCGTCCTCCTCTGGGATCACCAGCGCCCACCGGGCCGGGTGTGCGCCTCGTCCACCTGCGAGAACGTGTTCATCACGCAGGGTCAGGGCCCCGACCGCCGCTACTGCTCCCGGCGCTGCGCCACCCGCGAAAGGGTCGCGGCCCACCGGCGTTCTTCGGCAAGCCACGACAGCCCTTGACGTAGTTAGTGATTGAGTACTAACTTACTCGCATGGTCAGGATGAGCGCAGACGAGAGGCGTGAAAGCGTCATCCGCGCGGCGATGAGCGAGTTCGCGCGGGGCGGCTACCACGGGACGTCAACCGAGGCGATCGCCAAGCGGGTCGGTGTCTCGCAGCCGTATCTCTTCCGGCTCTTCCCGGGCAAGAAGGCGATCTTCCTCGCGGCGGCCGAACGCTGCGTGGAGGACACCATCCACACCTTCGAGGAGGCCGCCAAAGGGCTGGAGGGCGAGGAGGCCCTGCACGCCATGGCCAACGCTTACGTCACCGTCATCGCGGAGCGGCCCGAGCGGCTGATGATGCAGATGCAGACGTACGTCGCGGTCGCGGCAGCCGAGGAGGAGGGCGACCACGCGTTCGGCGAGTCCGTGAGGGCCGGCTGGATGCGCCTGTGGGACGTGCACCTCCCGCTCGGCGCCGACGTGAACGAGACGACGACCTTCATGGCCTACGGGATGCTCATCAACTGCCTGGTGGCCATGGGGTTCCCGCCCGAGCACCGGGTGTGGGAAGGGCTGTACCCGTCGGCGCGAGTCACGGGCCGGCTGGAGAAGTAGGCGCGAGTGGGGGCGGGCCGCCGCCCGTACGGGGCCGTTTTCACGGCCGGGGAAGTTAGTAATCCATAACTAATCATGAATCTCTGGGGGAGCCATGTCACAGCAGCAGACGCAGATCGGACAGCAGACCGCACCACCCGCCGCACGACGCGGCAGAGCCGCCTGGGCCCTCGTCATCACCAGCGTCGCCGGGTTCATGGCATCCCTGGACAACCTCGTCGTCACCACCGCCCTGCCCTCGATCCGCCGGGATCTGGGCGGCGCCCTGGACGACCTGGAGTGGACCGTGAGCGCCTACACGCTCACCTTCGCCGTCCTGCTGATGTTCGGCGCCGCGCTCGGCGACCGCTTCGGGCGGCGCCGGCTCTTCATCGCCGGGCTCACCGTCTTCACCGGCGCCTCCGCGGCCGCCGCCATGGCACCCGGCATCGGCTCCCTCATCGCCGCCCGCGCGGTCCAGGGCGTCGGCGCGGCCGTGATGATGCCGCTGACACTGACCCTGCTGACCGCGGCCGTGCCCGCCGCCAAGCGCGGGACGGCGTACGGCATCTGGGGTGCCGTCAACGGCCTCGCGGTCGCCTCCGGACCGCTGATCGGCGGCAGCCTCACCGAACACGTCTCCTGGCACTGGATCTTCTGGCTGAACGTCCCGCTCGGCCTGGCCCTGCTGCCGCTCGCCCGCCTCCGCCTCGCCGAGTCCCACGGCACCGGCGCCCCGCTCGACGTCCCCGGCACCCTGCTCGCCAGCGGCGGCCTCTTCGGGATCGTCTACGGCCTGGTCCGCGGCCCCGCCGACGGCTGGACCGACTCCGTCGTCCTCACCGGGCTGTTCGCCGGCGCCGCGCTGCTGGCCGGGTTCGTACTGCACGGCTCCCGCGCCAAGAACCCCATGCTCCCGATGCGGCTCTTCCGCTCCCGCGCCTTCACCGGGATCAACGCGGCCAGCCTGCTGATGTTCCTCGGCATGTTCGGCTCGATCTTCCTGCTCAGCCAGTACATGCAGGGAGTGCTCGGCTACTCGCCCACCGAGGCCGGCGTCCGGATGCTGCCCTGGACCGGGATGCCGATGCTCGTCGCGCCGGTCGCCGGAATCCTCTCCGACCGCATCGGCGGCCGCCCGGTCGTGGCCACCGGGGTGTTCCTGCAGGCCGTCGGGCTCGGCTACCTGGCCTCCGTCATCACGGCCGACGCCTCGTACGCCGCACAACTGCCCGGCTTCATCATCAGCGGCATCGGGATGGCCCTGTACTTCGCCCCCGCAGCCAACCTGGTGATGTCCAGCGTCCGCCCGCAGGAGCAGGGCATCGCCTCCGGCGCCAACAACGCGCTGCGCGAGGTCGGCGGCGCCCTCGGTATCGCGGTCATGTCCTCGATCTTCTCGGCGCAGGGCGGTTACGAGTCCGCGCAGCACTTCGTCGACGGCCTGCGGCCCGCCCTGGTGACCGGCTCCGCGGTGGTCGCGCTCGCCGCGGTCGCGGCCCTGGTGATCCCCACCCGGCGCGGCGCCGCCCGGCTGGCGAAGGCGGCGGGTGAGAAGGCCGGTGAGGCGGTCGGCGACCAGGCTCCGGTTCTGCAGACCGCCGGCCACTGACCGCCCCCGGACAGACCGCCCCACGATCCACGGCACGCGCGCGTACGGTCCCGTCCCCGCCGACGGGGCTCTACGCGCGCGTGGGGAGTCTGTCGCCGCGCGGCCGGGCGAGCGGGCAGGGCTGTCAGTGCCGTCTCGTAGTCTTGAGCGCGTGCAGGAACTCCACGACGCCCCCCTCGCCCCGCTGACCACCTTCCGGCTGGGCGGTCCCGCGACCCGGCTGGTCACCGCCACCACCGACACCGAGGTGATCCACGCCGTCCGCGAGGCCGACGCCACCGGCACGCCGCTGCTGGTCATCGGCGGCGGGTCGAATCTGGTCATCGGCGACAAGGGCTTCGACGGCACCGCCCTGCGCATCGCCACCACCGGCTTCGAACTGCGGGGCACGACGCTGGAACTCGCGGCCGGCGAGGTGTGGACCGACGCCGTCGCCCGCACCGTGGAGGCCGGGCTCGCGGGCATCGAGTGCCTCGCCGGGATCCCGGGCTCGGCGGGCGCCACCCCGATCCAGAACGTCGGGGCGTACGGCCAGGAGGTCTCCTCGACCATCACCGAGGTGATCGCGTACGACCGCCGGGCCCACGAGACGGTCACACTGACGAACGAGGAGTGCGCCTTCTCGTACCGCCACAGCCGCTTCAAAGCCGACCCCGAGCGCTACGTGGTCCTGCGCGTCCGCTTCCGCCTCCAGGACGCGGACGGGCTGTCGGCGCCGATCAAGTACGCCGAGGCGGCCCGCGCCCTCGGTGTGGAGCCCGGCGACCGGGTGCCGCTCGCCGCCGCCCGTGAGACCGTCCTGAAGCTGCGCGCCGGGAAGGGCATGGTCCTGGACCCCGAGGACCACGACACCTGGTCGGCCGGGTCCTTCTTCACCAACCCGATCCTCAAGGACACCGAGTTCGACGCCTTCCGCGCGCGCGTGCGTGAGCGGCTGGGCGACGGCGTCGAGCCGCCCGCCTACCCGGCGGGCCAGGGCCACTCCAAGACCTCGGCCGCCTGGCTGATCGACAAGGCCGGCTTCGGCAAGGGGTACGGCACCGGGCCCGCCCGCATCTCCACCAAGCACACCCTCGCCCTCACCAACCGGGGCGGGGCCACCACCGAGGACCTGCTGGCCCTCGCCCGCGAGGTCGTCGCCGGCGTCCGCGAGGCCTTCGGCATCACGCTGGTCAACGAGCCGGTGACGGTGGGCGTCAGCCTGTAGACGGCCCGGGACGGACGGGCACCGGCCCGTACCCGCACCGGGGCTCCGGCCCTGCCCGCCCTACGCCCCTTTCAGGACCCCGGGGCGCTGAGCCAGTCGTCCACACCCGACAGCAGCTTCGCCTTCACGTCCTCCGGAGCCGCCGATCCCCGGACCGACTGCCGGGCCAGCTCCGCCAGCTCGGCGTCCGTGAAGCCGTGGTGGTGACGGGCGATCTCGTACTGGGCCGCGAGCCGGGAGCCGAACAGCAGCGGGTCGTCGGCGCCCAGCGCCATCGGCACGCCCGCGTCGAAGAGCGTGCGCAGCGGAACGTCCTCCGGCTTCTCGTACACGCCCAGCGCCACGTTCGACGCCGGGCACACCTCGCAGGTCACGCCCCGGTCCGCCAGCCGCTTCAGCAGCCGCGGGTCCTCCGCCGCGCGCACGCCGTGGCCGATCCGGTTCGCGTGCAGGTCGTCCAGGCAGTCCCGGACCGAGTACGGGCCGGTCAGCTCGCCGCCGTGCGGGGCCGACAGCAGGCCGCCCTCCTTGGCGATGGCGAACGCGCGGTCGAAGTCCCGCGCCATGCCCCGGCGCTCGTCGTTCGACAGCCCGAAGCCGACCACACCCCGGTCGGCGTACCGCACCGCGAGACGGGCCAGCGTGCGCGCGTCCAGGGGATGCTTCATCCGGTTGGCCGCCACCAGCACCCGCATCCCCAGGCCGGTCTCCCGCACCGCAGTGTCCACCGCGTCCAGGATGATCTCCAGCGCAGGGATCAGCCCGCCGAGCCGGGGCGCGTACGAGGTCGGGTCCACCTGGATCTCCAGCCAGCCCGAGCCGTCCCTGACGTCCTCCTCGGCCGCCTCCCGCACCAGCCGCTGGATGTCCCCGGGCTCCCTCAGGCACGAGCGAGCCGCGTCGTAGAGCCGCTGGAAACGGAACCAGCCCCGCTCGTCCGTGGCCCGCAGCCTGGGTGGCTCCCCGCTGGTCAGCGCGTCGGTCAGCGCCTCGGGCAGACGGACGCCGTACTTGTCGGCCAGTTCCAGCAGGGTCCCCGGCCGCATCGAGCCGGTGAAGTGCAGGTGAAGATGGGCTTTCGGCAGCTCAGAGAGATCACGTACACGCTCCATTCCAGGATCCTGCCGTACGTCCCCGGCGTACCGGTAGCCGTTTCCCCTTTCGTGGTCTTGCTCGCACAGACCAGCGGGCCGCCTCCCCGAGGGGAAACGGCCCGCACGCGCGCGTGAAGCACGAAGACGCCGGCGTCAGTCCCGCGCCCCCGCCAGCAGCTTCTGCATCCGGCTCACGCCCTCGATCAGGTCCTCGTCCCCGAGCGCGTACGACAGCCGCAGGTAGCCGGGGGTGCCGAAGGCCTCGCCCGGGACCACCGCGACCTCGGCCTCCTCCAGGATCAGCGCGGCCAGCTCCACCGTGTTCTGCGGGCGCTTGCCGCGGATCTCCTTGCCGAGCAGGGCCTTCACCGACGGGTACGCGTAGAAGGCGCCCTCCGGCTCCGGGCAGAGCACACCGTCGATCTCGTTGAGCATCCGCACGATGGTCCTGCGGCGCCGGTCGAAGGCCTCGCGCATCTTCTCGACGGCCGACAGGTCGCCGGAGACGGCGGCCAGGGCCGCGACCTGGGCCACGTTCGAGACGTTCGACGTGGCGTGCGACTGCAGGTTCGTCGCGGCCTTCACCACGTCCTTCGGGCCGATGACCCAGCCCACGCGCCAGCCCGTCATGGCGTAGGTCTTCGCGACGCCGTTGACCACGATGCACTTGTCGCGCAGCTCGGGCAGGATCGCGGGCAGCGAGGTGAACTTCGCGTCGCCGTAGACGAGGTGCTCGTAGATCTCGTCCGTCAGCACCCACAGGCCGTGCTCGACCGCCCAGCGGCCGATCGCCTCGGCCTGCTCGGCGCTGTAGACCGCGCCGGTCGGGTTGGAGGGGGAGACGAAGAGGACGACCTTCGTCTTCTCCGTGCGGGCCGCCTCCAGCTGCTCCACGCTGACCCGGTAGCCGGTCGTCTCGTCCGCGACGACCTCCACCGGGACACCGCCGGCCAGCCGGATCGACTCCGGGTAGGTCGTCCAGTACGGCGCCGGGACGATGACCTCGTCGCCCGGGTCGAGGATCGCGGCGAAGGCCTCGTAGATGGCCTGCTTGCCGCCGTTGGTGACCAGGATCTGCGACGGGTCGACCTCGTAGCCGGAGTCGCGCAGCGTCTTCGCGGCGATCGCGGCCTTCAGCTCGGGCAGACCGCCGGCCGGGGTGTACCGGTGGTACTTCGGGTTCTTGCAGGCCTCGATCGCGGCCTCGACGATGTAGTCCGGGGTCGGGAAGTCGGGCTCGCCGGCGCCGAAGCCGATCACCGGACGCCCGGCGGCCTTGAGGGCCTTGGCCTTGGCGTCCACGGCGAGGGTGGCGGACTCGGAGATCGCGCCGACTCGGGCGGAGACCCGGCGCTCGGTGGGAGGGATTGCAGCGCTCATGGGGCCCATCGTTTCAGACCGGAAACCTGCCCGGCACCGGGGTTTCACCCACTGAACAGCATCGGGCCGAGTCGTGAACAAGGGTCCGAATCTGGGCCCCGGCCAGGACGATCTTCCGCCCGGCGGCCCGTGCGGGCACTTTCTGTTCGACGCCGGGCCCGCAACCACGTACACTCTCACCTCGTTGGCCTTCAGCAGCCGTGCCCCAACCGGTGCACACCGAGCACCCGGTCGGATGCGGTACGTTGGGGGACACGCAAAGGGTCGTAGCTCAATTGGTAGAGCACTGGTCTCCAAAACCAGCGGTTGGGGGTTCAAGTCCCTCCGGCCCTGCTACACACACCGCCAGGATGTGTGCGCTTGTACGTACAGCAATGCACCGCCGTGCGGCTCAGAACCGGGCGCGGCACGGCCACGACCCGGGATCAGGTGAGGACGAATGACGGACGCCGTGGGCTCCATCGACACGCCTGACGCCCAGGACGAGGTGCAGGAGTCCAGGAAGAAGGCCCGCAAGGGCGGCAAGCGCGCCAAGAAGGGCCCGCTGAAGCGTCTTGGGATCTTCTACCGCCAGATCATCGCGGAACTCCGCAAGGTCGTCTGGCCGACGCGCAACCAGCTGACGTCGTACACCACTGTGGTGATCTTCTTCGTCGCCATCATGATCGCTCTGGTGACCGTGATTGACTATGGGCTCAACCACGCGGCCAAGTACGTTTTCGGCTGAGCCAAGAGCGAAGGGCGCCGTGGTTACCGGCGCCCGTTTTCGCATGTTCCACCCCTATGTATCCAGGAAGAAGCAGCCACCGTGTCTGACCCGAACCTGAACGACGCCATCGAGCCGGATGCGTCCGTGGATGACGAGCTCGACATCGTCGAGGGCGCGGACGAGCAGGACGAGTTCGAGGCTGCCGAGGCCGAGGCGGGGGAGGCGGCCGAGGAGGCCGCGCTGCACGTCGAGGACGAGGACGAGCAGGACGACGAGGAAGCCCCGGTCGCCGAGGCCGCCGAGGAAGAGCCGGCCGAGCCCGTGGACCCCGTCGAGGCCCTCCGCGAGGAACTGCGCTCCCTGCCCGGCGAGTGGTACGTCATCCACACCTACGCCGGTTACGAGAACCGCGTGAAGACCAACCTGGAGCAGCGCGCCGTCTCGCTGAACGTCGAGGACTACATCTTCCAGGCCGAGGTGCCGCAGGAAGAGGTCGTCCAGATCAAGAACGGCGACCGCAAGACGATCAAGCAGAACAAGCTGCCGGGTTACGTCCTGGTCCGCATGGACCTGACCAACGAGTCCTGGGGTGTCGTCCGCAACACCCCCGGCGTCACCGGCTTCGTCGGCAACGCCTACGACCCGTACCCGCTGACCCTGGACGAGATCGTCAAGATGCTCGCCCCGGAGGCCGAGGAGAAGGCCGCCCGCGAGGCCGCCGAGGCCGAGGGCAAGCCGGCCCCGCAGCGCAAGGTCGAGGTCCAGGTCCTGGACTTCGAGGTCGGCGACTCGGTCACCGTCACCGACGGCCCGTTCGCCACGCTCCAGGCCACCATCAACGAGATCAACCCCGACTCCAAGAAGGTCAAGGGCCTGGTGGAGATCTTCGGCCGCGAGACGCCGGTCGAGCTGTCCTTCGACCAGATCCAGAAGAACTGACGTTCTTTCGGACCGAATACTTCCGACCAGGTCAGGCGGGCTGCTACGGCCTGTCTGACCTGCTCGGTTTTTAGCCGCACATGGATACCCGTTATCGTTGTGCGGTATGCCTCCATCCGGATGATCCGGATCGGACGGCGGAAAACTCTCACTAAGGACCCGGAGAGAGCAATGCCTCCCAAGAAGAAGAAGGTCACGGGGCTCATCAAGCTCCAGATCCAGGCCGGCGCAGCCAACCCGGCCCCGCCGGTCGGCCCGGCGCTGGGTCAGCACGGCGTCAACATCATGGAGTTCTGCAAGGCCTACAACGCCGCGACCGAGTCGCAGCGCGGTTGGGTCATCCCGGTGGAGATCACGGTCTACGAGGACCGTTCCTTCACCTTCGTGACCAAGACTCCGCCGGCCGCGAAGATGATCCTCAAGGCCGCGGGTATCGAGAAGGGCTCCGGCGAGCCGCACAAGACCAAGGTCGCCAAGATCACCGAGGCGCAGGTCCGCGAGATCGCCCAGACGAAGATGCCCGACCTCAACGCGAACGACCTGGACGCCGCCGCGAAGATCATCGCCGGCACCGCCCGTTCCATGGGCGTCACGGTCGAGGGCTGAACCCCCACCCCGTAGTAATGCGGCCGAAGAAGGCCGCACGTGGCAGGGCCTGCTCGGCCCGTGGACCACGACTCCTTTCAGAACACACAGGAGCAAGTTGTGAGCAAGCGCAGCAAGGCTCTCCGCGCTGCGGACGCCAAGGTCGACCGGGAGAAGCTGTACGCCCCGCTCGAGGCCGTCCGTCTCGCCAAGGAGACCTCCACGACCAAGTTCGACGGCACCGTCGAGGTCGCCTTCCGTCTGGGTGTCGACCCGCGCAAGGCCGACCAGATGGTCCGTGGCACCGTGAACCTTCCGCACGGCACCGGTAAGACCGCCCGGGTCCTGGTCTTCGCGACCGGCGACCGTGCCGAGGCCGCGCGTGCCGCGGGCGCCGACATCGTCGGTGCCGACGAGCTGATCGACGAGGTGTCGAAGGGGCGTCTGGACTTCGACGCCGTCGTCGCCACCCCGGACCTCATGGGCAAGGTCGGCCGCCTCGGCCGCGTCCTCGGCCCGCGTGGTCTGATGCCGAACCCGAAGACCGGCACCGTGACCCCGGACGTGGCCAAGGCCGTGACCGAGATCAAGGGCGGCAAGATCGAGTTCCGCGTCGACAAGCACTCGAACCTGCACTTCATCATCGGCAAGACGTCGTTCGACGACAGCAAGCTGGTGGAGAACTACGGCGCCGCGCTGGAGGAGATCCTCCGTCTGAAGCCGTCCGCCGCCAAGGGTCGCTACATCAAGAAGGCCGCCATCACCACCACGATGGGCCCCGGCATCCCGGTCGACCCGAACCGCACCCGCAACCTCCTCGTCGAGGAGGACCCGGCCGCCGTCTGAGCCCCGCGCTCACCCCGGTAGCCGCGTCAAGGACGCGACAAAAAGGGACGGGCCCCGCAACCTTTCGAGGTGCGGGGCCCGTCCTTTCTTTGCGCGACCTTTCGCGTGACTGTCAGTGGCCTGGGTTACGGTGCAGGCACACAACTCGCATAGGGGTGGGACGAGATGAAGAGCACGACCGCGCGCCGCGTGACCCTTTCCATAGCGGTGGTGACCGCGCTGACGGGAGTGGCCGCCTGCGGCTCCTCCGACGGCGGCTCGGGGAAGGGTGACAAGGCAGGCGGGAAGAGCGTCACGCACGTCAGCCCCATAGCCGCCCTGCGCTCGGCCGAGAAGTCCACCGACCGGGCCGAGTCGGCCAAGGTCCGCTCCAGCACGACCGTCGGCGACGCGATGTCCATGACGGCGGACGGCGCCCTCGCCTGGGGCGACGGCCTGCGGGGCAACCTCACCATCACGTACACCGGCGGCCAGATGGCCGACGCGATGCGCCAGCTGGGCTCGACGTCGATGGAGGCCCGCTATCTGCCGGACGCCTACTACGCGAAGATGAGCGAGAAGTTCGCCGAGCAGACGGGCGGCAAGCACTGGATCAAGTACGCGTACGACGACCTCGCCAAGCTGGCCGGCGGCTCGGGCGCGTACCTCAAGGACCAGATGCAGAACACCACGCCGAACCAGTCGGTGAAGATGCTGCTGGCCTCCGGCGACGTGAAGAAGGTCGGCGAGGAGAAGGTGTCCGGGGTGCACACCACGCACTACTCGGGCACGGTGAACGTCGCCGACCTCGCCGACAAGAGCAGCAACCTCAGCGCCTCCCAGCTCGCCGACCTGAAGAAGCAGCTCGACCAGGCCGGCGTCACCACGGACACCGTCGACATCTGGATCAACGACCAGGACCTGCTGGTCAAGAAGATCGAGAAGGCCGACACGGCGAACGGCGCGATGACCAGCACGGCGTACTACACCGACTACGGCGTGAAGGTCTCCGCCCAGGAGCCCCCGGCCAGTGACACCAAGGACTTCAAGGACCTGATGAAGTCCAGCGGAACCGTGTCGGGCGGCACCGGCACCACCTCCTGACATCGGGAAACTGCGGGACGAGGCCGGCCGGAACCCGGCCGGCCTCCGGCCGAACGGACGGATTTGCCTGACCGCGACCCGTTCACGTACTCTCCTACAGAAGCCAAAGACCGCTGGTCGTTGCCGTGCGCTCGAATGAGGGCGCGGTGGCCGAAGGATCCGCTGAAAATGCGGGCGACCCGCGCAGGTGACAGTGGAAGAACTCCCGGAGCAGGCGCGTCCTCGCGCGTGCGACCGGTCGAGTCCGCCCCGTGCGCCTGCGCCGGGGCGTTTCGTTTTCCCCAGTCCTCCTTCGGGTCCGCGCGGTCCGAATCACCCGGAAGGAGGCCGAGGCTCTATGGCGAGGCCCGACAAGGCTGCCGCGGTTGCCGAGCTGACGGACAAGTTCCGCAACTCGAACGCTGCCGTGCTGACCGAGTACCGCGGTCTCACCGTGGCGCAGCTCAAGAACCTGCGCCGGTCGCTCGGTGAGAACGCCCAGTACGCCGTGGTGAAGAACACGCTGACCAAGATTGCGGCCAACGAGGCCGGGATCACGACGCTGGACGACCAGTTCAATGGTCCGACGGCTGTCGCCTTCATCACCGGTGACCCGGTGGAGTCGGCGAAGGGTCTCCGTGACTTCGCCAAGGACAACCCGAATCTCGTCATCAAGGGCGGTGTCCTTGACGGCAAGGCGCTGTCCGCCGACGAGATCAAGAAGCTTGCGGACCTCGAGTCCCGCGAGGTTCTGCTCGCCAAGCTGGCGGGCGCCATGAAGGCCAAGCAGTCCCAGGCTGCCGCGCTCTTCCAGGCGCTCCCGTCGAAGCTCGTCCGCACCGTGGACGCGCTTCGCGCCAAGCAGGCCGAGCAGGGCGGTGCCGAGTAATTCGGCTCGCTTTCTGACCCCGGCCGCCCCCGGGCGGCAGAGGTCACAGCGGGCCAACGTACGCCCGCCACTCATGTACATCCGGCACCAGCCGAATTAGTGGAAGGATCGCCCATCATGGCGAAGCTCAGCCAGGAAGACCTGCTCGCGCAGTTCGAGGAGATGACCCTCATCGAGCTCTCCGAGTTCGTGAAGGCCTTCGAGGAGAAGTTCGACGTCACCGCCGCCGCCCCGGTCGCCGTGGCCGCCGCCGGCGCCCCGGGCGCCCCGGCCGCCGAGGCCGAGGAGGAGAAGGACGAGTTCGACGTCGTCCTCACCGGCGCCGGCGACAAGAAGATCCAGGTCATCAAGGTCGTGCGTGAGCTGACCTCCCTGGGTCTGAAGGAGGCCAAGGACCTCGTGGACGGCGCCCCGAAGCCCGTTCTCGAGAAGGTCGCCAAGGACGCCGCGGAGAAGGCCGCCGAGGCCCTCAAGGGCGCCGGCGCCTCCGTCGAGGTCAAGTAAGGCCATACGGGTCGAGCAGGACCCACGCGATGGCTGAAACGGTCCCCTCGGGGCTGTAACGGTCACGCACCGAGGAGCGATCATCCATCCGGGTGGTCGCTCTTCGGCGTTCCCGGGGTCCGGCCACGGTTGCCTTGCGCCTGTGATGGTGAGGGGTATGGTGATCTTCGTCGTGTCCCCGGGCACCCGGTTCGGGCCAGGGGGGCCTTGACGAACCGCACGCAGCGCGCAATTCTCAGGACGCGTCGTCACAAGGATCCGAATCCGAGGCATGGATCGACGGCGAAGAGGGCAGTATCAACGTGCGTTGAGGGCAGCATGCCGAGGGCGTTGAGAAGAGCGGTGAGCACAGCGAGGGTCTCGACAAACCCGCACTGGACATCAGTGTGCCAAGTGGCTACACTGACCCTTTGCGCTGCCTGTTAGCTGTCCCCTGCCCGTCACCAGGGGTCTGCCCTCACTCGAGCATCGACGACGAACGTTCCCTGACCTGGGACTTCTGTCTCTATGCGCGGGAGAGGGGCCGGTACGCGCGTAGTGAGTCCGAGCCCTCGGAAGGACCCCCTCTTGGCCGCCTCGCGCAACGCCTCGACCGCGAATACGAACAACGGCGCCAGCACCGCCCCGCTGCGCATCTCTTTTGCAAAAATCAAGGAGCCCCTCGAGGTTCCGAACCTTCTCGCGCTGCAAACCGAGAGCTTCGACTGGCTGCTCGGCAACGATGCATGGAAGGCTCGCGTCGAGGAGGCTCTCGAGAACGGTCAGGACGTCCCCACCAAGTCCGGCCTCGAGGAGATCTTCGAGGAGATCTCCCCGATCGAGGACTTCTCCGGGTCGATGTCGCTGACCTTCCGTGACCACCGCTTCGAGCCGCCGAAGAACTCGATCGACGAGTGCAAGGAGCGCGACTTCACGTACGCCGCGCCCCTCTTCGTGACGGCCGAGTTCACCAACAACGAGACCGGCGAGATCAAGTCCCAGACCGTCTT
This sequence comes from Streptomyces sp. NPDC051636, assembly GCF_044453765.1. NCBI lineage: Bacteria > Bacillati > Actinomycetota > Actinomycetes > Kitasatosporales > Streptomycetaceae > Streptomyces > Streptomyces sp. NPDC051636. The sequence goes on from NZ_JBITDA010000020.1 coordinate 133,809, forward strand.
CATGGGCGACTTCCCGCTCATGACGAACAAGGGCACCTTCGTCATCAACGGCACCGAGCGTGTCGTGGTGTCGCAGCTGGTCCGTTCGCCGGGTGTCTACTTCGACTCCAGCATCGACAAGACGTCCGACAAGGACATCTTCTCCGCCAAGATCATCCCGTCCCGGGGTGCCTGGCTGGAGATGGAGATCGACAAGCGTGACATGGTCGGTGTCCGCATCGACCGCAAGCGCAAGCAGTCCGTCACCGTCCTGCTGAAGGCGCTCGGCTGGACGACCGAGCAGATCCTCGAGGAGTTCGGCGACTACGAGTCGATGCGCGCCACCCTGGAGAAGGACCACACCCAGGGCCAGGACGACGCGCTGCTCGACATCTACCGCAAGCTGCGCCCGGGCGAGCCCCCCACGCGTGAGGCCGCGCAGACGCTGCTCGAGAACCTCTACTTCAACCCCAAGCGCTACGACCTCGCCAAGGTCGGCCGCTACAAGGTCAACAAGAAGCTGGGTGCGGACGCTCCGCTCGACGCGGGCATCCTGACCGTCGAGGACATCATCTCGACGATCAAGTACCTGGTGAAGCTGCACGCCGGCGAGACCGAGACGGTCGGCGACAGCGGCGAGACGATCGTCGTCGAGACCGACGACATCGACCACTTCGGCAACCGTCGCCTGCGCAGCGTCGGCGAGCTCATCCAGAACCAGGTCCGTACGGGTCTGGCGCGTATGGAGCGCGTCGTCCGCGAGCGCATGACGACCCAGGACGTCGAGGCGATCACGCCGCAGACCCTGATCAACATCCGGCCGGTCGTCGCCTCCATCAAGGAGTTCTTCGGCACCAGCCAGCTGTCGCAGTTCATGGACCAGAACAACCCGCTGTCGGGTCTCACCCACAAGCGCCGTCTGTCGGCTCTTGGCCCGGGTGGTCTCTCCCGTGAGCGGGCCGGCTTCGAGGTCCGTGACGTGCACCCGTCTCACTACGGCCGTATGTGCCCGATCGAGACGCCCGAGGGTCCCAACATCGGTCTGATCGGTTCGCTGGCCTCCTACGGCCGGGTGAACGCGTTCGGTTTCGTCGAGACCCCGTACCGCAAGGTCGTCGACGGCCAGGTCACCGACGAGGTGGACTACCTGACCGCCGACGAGGAGGACCGCTTCGTCATCGCGCAGGCCAACGCCACGCTGACGGACGACCTCCGCTTCGCCGAGGCCCGCGTGCTCGTCCGCCGCCGTGGCGGCGAGGTCGACTACGTCGCCGGTGACGACGTGGACTACATGGACGTCTCGCCGCGCCAGATGGTGTCGGTCGCGACCGCCATGATCCCCTTCCTCGAGCACGACGACGCCAACCGTGCCCTGATGGGCGCGAACATGATGCGCCAGGCCGTTCCGCTGATTAAGTCGGAGGCCCCGCTCGTCGGTACCGGCATGGAGTACCGCTCCGCCGTCGACGCCGGCGACGTCGTCAAGGCCGAGAAGGCCGGTGTGGTCCAGGAGGTCTCCGCGGACTACATCACCACCGCCAACGACGACGGCACGTACATCACGTACCGCCTGGCCAAGTTCGCCCGCTCCAACCAGGGCACCTCGGTCAACCAGAAGGTCATCGTCAACGAGGGCGACCGGATCATCGAGGGCCAGGTGCTCGCCGACGGTCCGGCCACCCAGAACGGTGAGATGGCGCTCGGCAAGAACCTGCTCGTGGCGTTCATGCCGTGGGAGGGTCACAACTACGAGGACGCGATCATCCTGTCGCAGCGCCTCGTGCAGGACGACGTCCTCTCCTCGATCCACATCGAGGAGCACGAGGTCGACGCCCGTGACACCAAGCTCGGTCCCGAGGAGATCACCCGGGACATCCCGAACGTCTCCGAGGAGGTCCTCGCCGACCTCGACGAGCGCGGCATCATCCGTATCGGTGCCGAGGTCATCGCCGGTGACATCCTCGTCGGCAAGGTGACCCCGAAGGGTGAGACCGAGCTGACGCCGGAGGAGCGCCTGCTGCGCGCGATCTTCGGTGAGAAGGCCCGTGAGGTCCGTGACACCTCGCTGAAGGTGCCGCACGGCGAGACCGGCAAGGTCATCGGCGTGCGCGTCTTCGACCGCGAGGAGGGCGACGAGCTTCCCCCCGGTGTGAACCAGCTGGTGCGCGTGTACGTCGCGCAGAAGCGCAAGATCACCGACGGTGACAAGCTCGCCGGCCGGCACGGCAACAAGGGTGTCATCTCGAAGATCCTGCCCATCGAGGACATGCCGTTCCTCGAGGACGGAACCCCGGTCGACATCATCCTCAACCCGCTGGGTGTGCCGTCCCGGATGAACCCGGGACAGGTCCTGGAGATCCACCTCGGCTGGCTCGCCAGCCGCGGCTGGGACGTCTCCGGCCTCGCGGACGAGTGGGCCCAGCGCCTGCAGGTCATCGGCGCCGACCAGGTCAACCCGGGCACGAACGTCGCGACCCCCGTCTTCGACGGTGCGCGCGAGGACGAGCTCGCGGGTCTGCTGCAGCACACCATCCCGAACCGCGACGGCGAGCGCATGGTGCTCCCGTCCGGCAAGGCGCGGCTGTTCGACGGCCGTAGCGGTGAGCCGTTCCCGGACCCGATCTCGGTCGGCTACATGTACATCCTGAAGCTGCACCACCTGGTCGACGACAAGCTGCACGCCCGCTCGACCGGTCCCTACTCCATGATCACCCAGCAGCCGCTGGGTGGTAAGGCCCAGTTCGGTGGCCAGCGCTTCGGCGAGATGGAGGTGTGGGCGCTCGAGGCCTACGGCGCCGCCTACGCTCTCCAGGAGCTGCTGACCATCAAGTCCGACGACGTCACCGGCCGCGTGAAGGTCTACGAGGCCATCGTCAAGGGCGAGAACATCCCCGAGCCCGGCATCCCCGAGTCCTTCAAGGTGCTCATCAAGGAGATGCAGTCGCTCTGCCTGAACGTGGAGGTGCTGTCCAGCGACGGTATGTCCATCGAGATGCGTGACACCGACGAGGATGTCTTCCGCGCTGCGGAGGAGCTCGGCATCGACCTGTCCCGGCGCGAGCCGAGCAGCGTCGAAGAGGTCTGACGGGAGTCCGGCGGGACCCTCAGCCACAGGGCCCCGCCGACCCCCAGGCCCCCGTTTCAGACCACAGACTTACGACCCTGAGAGGGATTGACGCATAGTGCTCGACGTCAACTTCTTCGACGAGCTCCGGATCGGCCTGGCCACCGCTGACGACATCCGTCAGTGGAGCCACGGCGAGGTCAAGAAGCCCGAGACCATCAACTACCGCACCCTCAAGCCCGAGAAGGACGGACTCTTCTGCGAGAAGATCTTCGGCCCGACCCGGGACTGGGAGTGCTACTGCGGCAAGTACAAGCGCGTCCGCTTCAAGGGCATCATCTGCGAGCGCTGTGGCGTCGAGGTCACCCGCGCCAAGGTGCGCCGTGAGCGGATGGGCCACATCGAGCTCGCCGCGCCCGTCACGCACATCTGGTACTTCAAGGGTGTCCCGAGCCGGCTGGGCTACCTGCTCGACCTGGCCCCCAAGGACCTCGAGAAGGTCATCTACTTCGCGGCGTACATGATCACGTACGTTGACGAGGAGCGCCGCACCCGCGACCTGCCCTCCCTGGAGGCGCACGTCTCCGTCGAGCGGCAGCAGATCGAGAACCGCCGCGACGCCGACCTGGAGGCCCGCGCCAAGAAGCTCGAGGCCGACCTGGCCGAGCTGGAGGCCGAGGGTGCCAAGGCCGACGTGCGCCGCAAGGTGCGCGAGGGCGCCGAGCGTGAGATGAAGCAGCTGCGCGACCGTGCGCAGCGCGAGATCGACCGTCTCGACGAGGTGTGGACCCGGTTCAAGAACCTCAAGGTCCAGGACCTCGAGGGCGACGAGCTGCTCTACCGCGAGCTGCGGGACCGCTTCGGCACGTACTTCGACGGCTCGATGGGTGCCGCGGCGCTGCAGAAGCGCCTGGAGTCCTTCGACCTCGACGAGGAGGCCGAGCGTCTTCGCGAGATCATCCGTACCGGCAAGGGCCAGAAGAAGACCCGTGCGCTCAAGCGCCTGAAGGTCGTCTCCGCGTTCCTGCAGACCTCCAACAGCCCCAAGGGCATGGTGCTGGACTGCGTGCCGGTCATCCCGCCGGACCTGCGTCCGATGGTGCAGCTGGACGGTGGCCGCTTCGCGACCTCCGACCTGAACGACCTGTACCGCCGTGTGATCAACCGAAACAACCGTCTGAAGAGGCTCCTCGACCTCGGCGCGCCCGAGATCATCGTCAACAACGAGAAGCGCATGCTTCAGGAGGCCGTTGACGCCCTCTTCGACAACGGTCGTCGTGGCCGTCCGGTCACCGGTCCGGGCAACCGCCCGCTGAAGTCCCTCAGCGACATGCTGAAGGGTAAGCAGGGTCGTTTCCGTCAGAACCTGCTCGGTAAGCGTGTGGACTACTCCGCGCGTTCCGTGATCGTCGTCGGTCCGCAGCTGAAGCTGCACCAGTGCGGTCTGCCCAAGGCGATGGCGCTGGAGCTCTTCAAGCCGTTCGTGATGAAGCGCCTGGTCGACCTGAACCACGCGCAGAACATCAAGAGCGCCAAGCGCATGGTGGAGCGCGGCCGTACGGTCGTGTACGACGTCCTCGAAGAGGTCATCGCCGAGCACCCGGTTCTGCTGAACCGTGCGCCCACCCTGCACCGCCTCGGCATCCAGGCCTTCGAGCCGCAGCTGGTCGAGGGCAAGGCCATCCAGATCCACCCGCTCGTGTGCACCGCGTTCAACGCGGACTTCGACGGTGACCAGATGGCCGTGCACCTGCCGCTGTCCGCGGAGGCGCAGGCCGAGGCCCGCATCCTGATGCTGTCCTCGAACAACATCCTCAAGCCGGCCGACGGCCGTCCGGTGACGATGCCGACCCAGGACATGGTCCTCGGTCTGTTCTTCCTCACCACCGACGCCGAGGGCCGCAACGTCAAGGGCGAGGACCGCTCGTTCGCGTCCGTCGCCGAGGCGATCATGGCGTTCGACGCCGGCGAGCTCTCGCTCCAGGCGCCGGTCGACATCCGCTTCCCGGTGGGCACCATCCCGCCGCGCGGCTGGACCCCGCCGGTCCGCGAGGAGGGCGAGCCGGAGTGGCAGCAGGGTGACAGCTTCCGTCTGAAGACCACGCTCGGCCGTGCGCTCTTCAACGAGTTGCTGCCCGAGGACTACCCGTTCGTCGACTACGAGGTCGGCAAGAAGCAGCTCTCCGAGATCGTCAACGACCTCGCCGAGCGCTACCCGAAGGTCATCGTGGCGGCGACGCTCGACAACCTGAAGGCGGCCGGCTTCTACTGGGCCACCCGTTCCGGCGTGACCGTCGCCATCTCCGACGTCGTCGTTCCCGAGGCGAAGAAGGAGATCGTCCGCGGCTACGAGGCACAGGACGAGATGGTCCAGAAGCAGTACGAGCGCGGTCTGATCACCAAGGACGAGCGCACGCAGGAGCTCATCGCGATCTGGACCAAGGCGACCAACGAGGTCGCCGAGGCGATGAACGACAACTTCCCGAAGACCAACCCGATCTTCATGATGGTGAACTCGGGTGCACGAGGCAACATGATGCAGATGCGTCAGATTGCCGGTATGCGTGGTCTGGTGTCGAACGCGAAGAACGAGACCATCCCGCGGCCCATCAAGGCGTCGTTCCGTGAGGGTCTGTCCGTGCTGGAGTACTTCATCTCCACGCACGGTGCCCGTAAGGGTCTGGCGGACACCGCCCTGCGTACCGCCGACTCGGGTTACCTCACCCGTCGTCTGGTCGACGTCTCCCAGGACGTCATCATCCGCGAGGAGGACTGCGGCACCGAGCGCGGCCTCAAGCTGCAGATCGCGGAGCGCGGTGCGGACGGCGTCCTGCGCAAGGCGGAGAACGTCGAGACGTCCGTGTACGCGCGCTGCCTCGCCGAGGACATCGTGGTCGACGGCCAGGTGCTGGCCCCGGCCGGCACCGACCTGGGCGACGTCCTCATCGAGGAGCTCGTCGGCCGTGGCGTCGAGGAGGTCAAGACCCGCTCGGTCCTGACCTGCGAGTCCGCCGTCGGTACCTGCGCGATGTGCTACGGCCGTTCGCTGGCCACCGGCAAGCTGGTCGACATCGGTGAGGCGGTCGGCATCATCGCCGCCCAGTCCATCGGTGAGCCCGGTACCCAGCTGACGATGCGTACCTTCCACACCGGTGGTGTGGCCGGTGACGACATCACCCAGGGTCTGCCGCGTGTCGTCGAGCTCTTCGAGGCCCGTACCCCGAAGGGTGTCGCCCCGATCTCCGAGGCCTCCGGGCGCGTGCGGATCGAGGAGACCGAGAAGACCAAGAAGATCGTCATCACGCCGGACGACGGCAGCGACGAGACGGCCTACCCGATCTCGAAGCGTGCCCGACTCCTGGTCAGCGAGGGCGAGCACGTCGAGGTGGGCCAGAAGCTCACCGTGGGTGCCACCAACCCGCACGACGTGCTGCGCATTCTGGGCCAGCGTGCCGTCCAGGTCCACCTGGTCGGCGAGGTCCAGAAGGTGTACAACTCGCAGGGTGTGTCGATCCACGACAAGCACATCGAGATCATCATCCGGCAGATGCTCCGCCGCGTGACGATCATCGAGTCCGGCGACGCCGAGCTGCTGCCCGGCGAGCTGGTCGAGCGCTCGAAGTTCGAGACCGAGAACCGTCGTGTGGTCCAGGAGGGCGGTCACCCGGCCTCCGGCCGTCCGCAGCTGATGGGTATCACCAAGGCCTCGCTGGCGACCGAGTCGTGGCTGTCGGCGGCGTCCTTCCAGGAGACGACCAGGGTCCTCACGGACGCGGCGATCAACGCCAAGTCCGACTCCCTGATCGGCCTCAAGGAGAACGTCATCATCGGTAAGCTCATCCCGGCCGGTACGGGCCTGTCCCGCTACCGCAACATCCGGGTGGAGCCGACCGAGGAGGCCAAGGCCGCGATGTACTCGGCCGTCGGCTACGACGACATCGACTACTCGCCGTTCGGCACGGGCTCCGGCCAGGCCGTTCCGCTGGAGGACTACGACTACGGTCCGTACAACCAGTAAGCGAGCGTCCGCTTGAAGGGCGGTCACCCTGCGGGGTGGCCGCCCTTCGGCGTTGTCCGGGTGCTCTTTCGAGTGATCGCGCGAGGGGAGCGGAGCGGCCCCGGCGGGCTCCTGACGGCCGGTGTGCGAGCTTGGGGGCCGATCCGACCGGATGGGAGGTGCCGACGCCATGACGTCTGCTACGACCCGTGGCCTTGCCGGGGCAACCGTGATCGCCGCGCTGGCGATGACGGCGGGGTGCCGGTTCGGGGAGTCGGCGGGCGGCTCCGGAAAGACGGCCGAGCCGGTCGTCAGTTCCACGCTGGCCACCCTCTTTCCGGGTGAGGACTCCGCGGAGGCGATCCCTCTTCCGACCGCGAAGGTGGGCGAGCCGGCGGGCGGCAGGGTGGCCTTCGTCAACCCCTACGACGATCAGTCCACGACCTTCCATGACATCAGCGCCGGACCGATCGCCGCGGGAGCCCCCTATGGGCGGAGCTCCGGTCCGCAGACCTCGGTCACCGGCTGTGAGAACGTCGAAGTGCCGCCCAAGGGCCAGTGTGTGGCCGTCCTCCGCCACATCGCCTCGGAACCGGGCCGGTACACCGTGCGGCTGACCGCCATGACGTCCCAGGGCGACACGGTCACCGCGACCTTCTCCGGGGAGGCGGTCGGGCCGTCGACCTCGACCACCGGCTCCTCCAGCCCGCCGACGACAGAGCCCGGGACGACGACAGGGCCCGGGACGACGACAGGGCCCGGGACGACGACAGGGCCCGGGACGACGACAGGGCCCGGGACGACGACAGGGCCCGGGACGACGACAGAGCCTGAGACGACGACAGAGCCCGGGACGACGGATACCTCCCCACCCGGCTGAGGCGACCTCCCCCGGCGCCTCGCCCTCACTCGCCCTTGACCTCCAACCAGATGTTGCCGTCGTCGGGAAGCACCACCATCACGCGGTTCGCGTAGCGCGAGGCGTAGGAGACCAGATAGAAGCGGTTCGGCGCTTTCGCGACGATGCGGAAGCCCTGGTACTGGTAACGGAACGGTCCGCGGTTCTCACCGAAGTCCCTGAGGACGATGTCGGGGGCATTGGTGGGCAGGGGCATCCGCGAGTGGACCAACACCTGCGGGGCGCGCCGGTAACCCCCGTCCGCCACCCGGATGGCCGCACCGCGCCCACTCTCGTTCACATACCGTGCCATGTCGTAGAACAGGCTCAACGACAGCAGGCCGATGAGCAGGGCACCGGCCGCCAGCCACAGCCGGTCGCCGGTCCGGTCCCGCTGACTGCTCACATGCCTGCTCTGGCCGAGGCGCAACTGGACGGCGAAGAAGGCCAGCGTGGCTCCGAGCCCCATCACCAGGGGCGGCACGAAGGCGGTCGCCCAGCCTTGGGGGAGCACCGGGATCAGCAGCTGATCCGAGTAGAAGGCGGGGAGGCCCAGCAGCATCAGGCCCAACCCGGCGCGGAGCAGCCAGCGGGTCACCTTACGGCGCCTGGTCGCGTACTCGGGAAGGGCCAGCAGGTGCCCCACTCTGCCGAGCACGAGCAGCACGACCAGCCCGCAGACCATCAGCAGGCACAGGGGGAGAAAGATCGCCTGCGGGCTCTGCGCCACGATGCTCTGGACGGACAGCTGGAGGTCGCTGGAAAGAACGCCCAGGGAGGAGTAGTACGCCTGGGTGTAGACGCTGCCGAAGTAGTAGAGCAACCCGAGGACGATCGTCCCCGGTGCCGCGACGTATGCCGCCTTCTCCCACATGGCCGACCTCGGCACACGCGGAGGCGAGGGCGGAGGTGAGGCCGGAGGAGGAGGCGGCGGAGGCGGTGGCGGCGGCGGTGTGTCGGGTCGTCGTGCCGGCGGTGCGGGCATGGCCCCAGTCTGTCCGGCGGTGACCGGGCCCGCACACGCAGCGACTCCGCTCGGCTGACTCAGACCCGAGTCAGCCGTGCTGCTGGAGGTACGGCTGCAGGTGGTGCAGCCGCGTGTGGTGGTCCGGGTGCGAGGACAGCAGCTTGGCCAGGGCGCTCTCCTCGACCGGGACCCCGCCGTTGTGCGCGGCGAGCGCGGCCTTCTCCTGCTCCTCCTGCTGGTGCAGCCTGTGCAGCACGCCGACCAGCATGGGCGCGAAGCCGAGGGCGGCCGCGTGCTCGTCGGCGCGCAGCTCGGAGCGGCGGCCGACGGCGGCGAGCGCGTACGGCACGCCGAGGATCAGCAGCGGAAGACCGTACAGCGTGCTGATGGTCGCCACGGCGAGGCCGCCGACACCCAGCACGACGAAGGCGACGCCGAGGCAGCCGAAGGCCTTGGAGACGTGGAAGGCGACGGTGGAGACGGCCTTCAGGACGCGCCAGGCGATCCGGCCGGGCAGCGCGTACCAGTAGCCGAGCAGCCCGGACCAGGCGTGGCCGCCCACATGGTGGCCCAGCTCGTGTGCCAGGACGGCGGCGAGTTCGCCGTTGGGGAGGTTGTTCATGGCGAACCGGGTGACGCCGACGATGTGGCCGGCCGCGGCGACCGCGTTCAGGGCGTCACTGTCCTCGACCCAGAGCTCGTAGTTGCGGCCCTCGACGCCGGCACGGGCCGTGACTTCCCGCCAGACCGGTTCGAGTTTGGCTCGTTCTTGTGGAGTGGGGTAGCGCAGACGGAGCAGATGGCGCGCGAGGGCGCTTTCCGTGGGGCGGTGGAAGACGAGTGCGCCGCTGGCAAGCCAGAGCAGGATCACGACGAACGCGAGGTTGCCGAAGAAGAGGGAGACCAGGCCGACGACGAAGAGGCTGCACAGGAAGTTCGGCAGGTAGAGCAGGAGGGCGCCGACCGCTGTGGCGTCCGTACGGCGCTGGTGCGCGGAGATGTGGACCCGGCGGGCGTCGGTGCTGATGTGGTGCGGGTGGGAGGGGTCGCCCGGGGCGGGCGGGGGCGGCACGGCCGGCGGGGCGACGGGGGGCGTGAGCGGGGGCTGCGGGTACGGCGACTGCGGGTACTGGGGCGGTATGGGGGCGGAGGCCCGGGGGTACTGGGGTGCGGCCTGCGGGTACTGCGGCGGGTACGGGTGTCCCGGGTACTCCGAGGGTGAGGGCGGCGGCTGGGTCATGGTCGTTCCTTCGGTTCGTGCTTCTGGAGCGGTGTGCGGGATGCGTGGGGAGGGGCGGCTCAGCGGATCAGCAGCGAGGCGGGCAGCAGGACCGTGCCGGTGCAGAAGGCGATCAGGCCGGTGCGGATCCACTGGTGCTTGCGCGCGGCGATGCGGCTCATCTCGGCGAGGGCCGCGGTCAGCCCGGTCGTCGGGTCGCGCCGGGTGTCCCCGAGCGCGGCCTCCAACCGGCCCATCCGGACGGCCTGCTGGATGTCGCCGAAGTACGACAGAGGGCGGCCCGGCGCCCAGGTCCCCGAGCGGAACCGGGGCAGGACGGCGAGCAGCAGGGCGAACAGCGACAGGCCGAGCGCGAGGGTTCCGGCCCACCAGAGCGTCGTACCGACACCGGACAGCTCCGAGGGCGTCCAGTCCCGGCCGGCCAGCAGGCCGCTGAACACCCCCGCGGTCATCCCGAGCGCCGCCACCAGCACGGACGCCTTGCTGTCGGCCCGGGCGACCTCGTTGCGCAGCTCGGCGAGGAGCCGCTCGCACAAGGGGACGAGGTCGGCGGGGGCGGCGGGGGCAGGGTCGGTCATGAGCCGCCGCCCGCCGAGTCCTCGCCGGGCCGGGTCGGAGCACTCCCGTAACCGGGCGGCGGCTGCCACGCGGGGGGCTCGGCCGGGGGAGCGGGTACGGCTGCGGAGGCGGACGCGGGCGGTTGCGGGTCCGGTGCGTGTGCCTGTGCGGGTGCGGGTGCCGGTGTCACGGGCGGCACGCCGGGGTACGGCGCCTGTGCGGCCGGCGGTGCGGTGGGCGGCGCGGTCGGTTGGGGCGGAGGGAAGGCCCCCGCAGCAGGCGGAGTGGAGGGGAACGGGGGAGACGGGGGTGCGGGGAAGGCACCCGGGCCGGGCGTTCCATACGGACCGGGTACGGGCGGCGTGGCGTCCGTGGGTGTCCCCGGCGTCGTCCGGTGCTCTTCCTCGTTCCCGGTCGCGGGGGCGGGCCCCGCCTGCGGGTAGGCCGGTCCCTCGCCCGGCGCCAGGGGCGGCGGGGTCTGCGGTACGCCCGGCAGGCGCTGGTTGAGGATGTCGTTGACCGTGCGCAGGGCCAGCTGCTTGGGGCCCTCCAGCTCCCAGTTCTCCGCCGCGTCACCGTTCAGCAGCTGCTTCACCAGCTCCATCTGGGCCTGGATCATGCGGAGTTGGTCCTCGCGCATGCTGTTCATGACGAGCCGGGAGTCCTCGGGGTGCTGGGCGAGGTGCAGCGCCCAGGCGTGCACGCCGCCCTGCTGGAGGTGGTACTGGTAGAAGTTGATCTTCTCGGCCTCCAGCCGCTGGAGCTCCAGCTGCTGTTGCCCCGCCAGCAGCGCCTGCTGGTGCTGCCATTGCTGCTGCTGGAGGAGATAGGCCTGCTGCTGGTGGCCGTACGCCATGGCCCGCTCGATCTGCAGCGCGTCCTGCTGCCGGCCCCGCAGGTCGACCGCGACGTCGATGTCCATGCCCCGCTGGGCCGCGAGGATCTGCTCGGCGGCGGAGTGACCGATGGCCTGTTTGCGCAGCTCGTGGTCGATGTTGGCCTGGTCCCGGCGCAGCCGCAGCGTCCAGGTGACCTGGAGGCCGGCCGGCGCGCCGAGCGGACCCAGCAGCTGCATCCGCTCCAGCAGCTCCGCCTCCGCCGCCGCGCTGTCGGCGACGGCGAACCGGCGGGTCACCGGCCGGGCCGCCTGCTGCAGCTCGCCCAGCAGCAGCGCGGGCACGTCCCGGTGCCCCGTGGCCACGAACCGGGCCGGGTCCAGCACCTGCCAGGACAGGTCGACCGCCGCCGTGAACTCGAACGCGTCGTTGTCACTGGGCAGCAGCAGGTCGTCAGTGTGCGGGTGCACACCCATGTCCACCTCGTACACGGCCGTGTAGTGGTTGGCCACGATGTCGGCGCGCGTCGGCCGCCGGGGCGGCAGGTAAGCCTCGTAGCCGCCCTGGGCGGTGGAGAACACCAGGGCGTTGTCGATGCGGACGTACGACTTGAGGCTGAACTCGAAGCGGGACAGCTGGCGCACGGTCAGGACCGGGTCGAGCAGGTGCGAGTGCCGGTCGGCCTGCTGCTGCCACTCGGGCTGGCGGAAGGTGGGCATGGGCGGATCTCCTGGGGCGGCCCCGCGAACGGGCGGGAGGCGTTCTGGGGTGGGTCAGCGGGTGGGAAGCGTGGTCAGCAGGCGGGCCGCCACCGGGGGCGGGGGATTGCCGTCCTCGCCGGGCATGGTGCGCAGCAGGTGGCTCAGCCGCTGGTGTTCGGCGGGCGTGGTGACGAGCGTGGGCAGCAGGGCGGCCAGCGCCCACTCGGTGGCCGAGGAGCGGTCGGCGATCAGGACCCACTCGCGCAGCACGTCGAGCGCCGGCCGGGTGGAGTTCGGGTCGGCCAGCGCGGCCCGCCACAGGTACGGGATGCCCTGCGCCGGGGCGTCACCGGTGGTCGCCGCGCGGGCGTACCAGGCGAGCACCAGCGGGGTGCCGTACCGTTCGTCGCCCTCGGTGCGGCGGCAGGCGTTCACGAAGCCCGCGAGCGTGAGGTCGCGTACCGCGCGGTCGTCCTCGAGGTGGGTGCGCAGTTCGGCGAGGACCCGGTCGCTGGCGGGGGACAGCAGCAACAGCTCGACGGCTTCGGCGAGTTCGCGGGCCATCGACCCGTCGAGGTCGCCGGGCCCGTCCTCGTACAGCCGCCGTGCGGCGCCGCGCAGCGCGGCCAGCGCCTGTTCCGGACGCTCCGGTCCGATCAGCCCGTACGACCGCACGGCCACCCAGCGCAGCCGCGCGTCGTCGCCCTCGCACCAGGCGTCCAGGATGCGCGGGATGTTGGGCGTGTCGATGAGGTGGGCGAGGGTGAGGGCGTTGACCGCGACCAGCCGTTGCCGGAAGCGTTTGGAGGTCGCCCAGGGTTCGATGACCAGGGCCATCGCCGAGGGCAGGTCGGTGCGGGCGAGGACGGCGACGGCGGAGGCGGCGCGGGTGCGCACCAGCGGGCGGCCGTCGTCGGCGAGGCGGCGCAGCCAGGCGATGAGGGCGGGCCGGGCGGAGGGGTGGCCGGTCCACACCTCGCGCAGCAGGACCAGGGAGGCCCGCTCGTCGCGGAACCTCGCCTTCTGCTGGGTCACCGGACCCCATTCGGTGTGCTCGTCGTCTTCGTATCGCTCAGCGCGGGCCAGCTGGAGCCGCTTGCCGACGTGCGTGCCGAAGACGGGGACCTCCGGGACGCGGGCCGGGTTCTCGGTCTCCTGCAGGAAGCGGTAGAGCAGGTCGCTCAGTTCGGCGGTGAGCGCGTACGGGCCGCCGTCGAAGGCGGCCAGGGCGACGAGGAAGGCCTTGTCACGCAGGTGGATCGCGCTCTCGTCCTCCTCGAACCACTCCTGGACCTGGTTCTCCAGCGAGACCAGTGAGAAGTCGGCGACCGCCTGCTCGGAGGCCTCCCCGGCCGCGTACCGGCCGAGCAGCTGCGCGAAGGCGGTGACCTCACGCAGCTGGTGCCCGCGCTCCAGGAACTCGGTCACGGCCGTCAGCCCGAGCAGTTTCTCGGCGGTCACCTCGTCGGTGCGGGTGCGCAGGTGGGCGGCGAGGACCTCGGCGGTCGCGGGCGGATGCCACTCCTCCGCCGGTACGTCCTCCAGTACGGCGGAGGAGCCGAGGGTGACGACCAGGTAGGCGTCCCGCTCGGCGAGGCGGTCCCTGGCGGCGAGCAGGTGCGGTTCGCGCAGCGGGCGGTCGCGGCGGGTGGCGAGGTCGCACAGGACGTAGCCGCGGGCCTGGTCGTCACCGGTGAACCGCTCGGCGAGCGCGCTCGGGTCGGTGTCGCGGACCAGGGTGCGGACGGGGTCGGCGCCCAGGCGGTGCAGCAGCATCAGGGCGGCGGTGCGCCGGCCGGTGAAACGGGCGCCGGACAGGACCAGCACGCGGTCGCGGCGCAGCCGCTCGAGCAGGCCGGTCATGACCTCCTCGTCGGCGACGAAGGTGCGGGCCAGGCGGTCCAGGGTGACCCGCGGGACCTCGCCGGAGGCCGAGGCGGGCGCGGAGGCGCCGGGTATCGCGAAGTGGTACTCGGTCTTGCTGCCCATGATGACGTCGCCGGTGACCCGGCCGCCGCTGACGGCGTGCTGGTCACCGCCGGCCAGGCCGCCGCCGAAGCGGGCCCGGTCCCCGACGTTCATGGTGCGCGGGCTGTGGTCGATCAGGTCACGCCGGGCGGCCCAGGCGTCCTGTGGCTGGTCACGCTCCTCGCCGGCCTCGGCGGTGCGCGGCCGGTCCTCCTCCGCAGCGGGCGGCTCGCCGGGCTCCGGACCGGCCGCCGGGGCCGGTCTGCCGTTCTCCGGCTGCTCGGGCGTGCTCACGCGCGCTCACCCCGCTCGCGGCCGCCCAGGCTGACATCGCCGGTGACCTGGCCGCCGCTGACGCCGTGCTGGTCGCCGCCGACCAGGCTGCCGCCGAAGGAGGGGGCGCCGCCGTCGAAGTGGAAGACGGCACCCGGCGCCGGGGCTCCCCGATGTCCTTCCGGCGCCGGGCGGTCCTCGGGGGCCCCGCCCTGCGGGGGCACCCGCGGCGCCGGGCGGTCCCCCGATCCGCCCGGCGCCTCCCCCTCCCCCGTATCGCGGTGGTCCTCTCGGTGCTCGGTCGTGGCCGGTACGGGGCCGTGCAGCCACGCCGTCAACGGGCCGTTCTTGCCGGCCATCGTCACCGTGTGGAAGTCGGCGGCCGGGATGCCCGGGTGGTCGTGGCGTACGACGCCCTCGTACAGGGCGTGGGAGACGCACAGGGCGAAGTCGCCGGTGCGCTCGCGCAGGGCGGCGCGCAGCACGTCCGCGTCCAGCAGGCGGCAGGCGTGGTTCAGGTCGGAGCCGACCCAGCCGTCGTGTTCGTCGACGGCGACCCAGCCGGTGGCCAGGACACCGCGCAGCCGGATCTGCGCGGACCGGGACGCCATGCGGTTGACCGTCCGCAACTGCGCCGGCACCTCGGTGAGCAGGGCTCGCAGCAGCGCGGTCACCGGGGCGCCCGCGTCGATCAGCTCCATCACCGAGTCCCCGCGGTCGGCCCGCAGCCGCCGGGTCTCGTCGATGCCCGCGCTCTCCAGCGTGCGGTCGGTGATGTCGTAGAGCATCCGCCGCAGATAGGCCTGCTCCACGTCGTCCCGGTCACTGAACCTCTCGATGTCGAGTAGCAGGATCGTCCGGATCACGGGGTCGGTCATCGCGGCCTCTCGAGGGGGGTGGCGGGCAGACGAGAAGACTGCTGGCCGCGGGGGCGTCCCTGTGAGGGCGGATGACCCACTTCGAGTGTGACGGGATACACAGAAGGCGCAGGGGGGACGGCGATGGCGGGACGGGCAGGTCGGCGAAGGAGCTGCGCAGCGGCAGGTCAGCGTTGGCCAGGCCCCGTCGGTGACGGGATCCCCGCCGCCGGGTCCGTCGCCGCGATACGGCGGAGGATGTCCGGGCGCATGATCAGCATCGTGCGGCGGCCCGTGGCGACGGCGTCCTTGTCGCGGAGTTCCCTCAGCAGGCGCTGGACCATCTCGCGGGAGGCGCCCACCGAGCCGGCGAGTTCCTGTTTGCTCAGGGGGACGGCCAATTCGATGCCCGCGGGGGTGCGGCGGCCATGGGTGCGGGCCAGGTCCAGGAGCAGGATGGCGAACCGCTCCCGCACGCTCAGTGACGCGAACTCCAGCCGGCGCCGGTCTGCCGCGCGGGTGCGGTCCGCGGTGAGGCCGAGCAGGGCGAAGGAGACGGCGGGGGAGCGGCCCAGGAAGTCCCGGAAGCGCTCGCGCTCCACCGCCACCGCCCGCACCCGCTCCAGCGCGGTGACCGTCGCCGACCGCGAGCGCCCGGTCAGCGCGGCCGACTCGCCGACGATGTCACCGGGGCCGCGCAGCGCCAGGAGGGCCTCGTAGCCGTTGGCCGCCGAGGCGGTGACCTTCGTCCAGCCGTGCACCAGGAACAGCACGTGCGCCGACGGCTCGTGCTGGCGGATCAGCACCGTACGCGGCGTGAAGTCCAGGGAGTGGCCCAGAGCCAGCAGCGCCGAGCGGTCCTCGCGCTCCAGCCGGGCCAGGAACGGCACCCGGTCGTCCAGACCCCCGTCGTCCGTTGAGTACGACGGCGTCCACGTCGTCATGTTCGGCCCCCCGAATCCCCGCAGCGGACGGATCAACGTACAGAAAGCCCGCTGACGCCGAGCGCGGAAGAGCGCGAACCGGCCATTGCCGGAAGATCATGGGGAGGGCAGCCGGAAGATCATTCCGGCGGCTGGGACAACTGGGGTGAATCAAACGGGGTGACCCGGGGCACCCGGCGTGTCAGGCTGCGCTCCATTTGTTTTGACCGAAGTCCGTGAGGTAGGTACGCTCAGACCTTGTGCCTGGGGTGTGCCCTGGCTCTCGTGCGTGCCTTCAAACCGCATAGCGAGCCGTCACTGGCCACCGTAATCTGCGCCCTTTTCGCCTTGCGGCGGGAGTCTGCCGGATTCGACACACCCGACCGCGTGGGTCGGCGAAGTTCCAGGTTAGCTGTACCTATCGGCACACAGAAACCGGAGAAGTAGTGCCTACGATCCAGCAGCTGGTCCGCAAGGGCCGGCAGGACAAGGTCGAGAAGAACAAGACGCCCGCACTCGAGGGTTCCCCTCAGCGTCGCGGCGTCTGCACGCGTGTGTTCACGACCACCCCGAAGAAGCCGAACTCGGCCCTGCGTAAGGTCGCGCGTGTGCGTCTGACCAGCGGGATCGAGGTCACCGCTTACATTCCGGGTGAGGGACACAACCTGCAGGAGCACTCCATCGTGCTCGTGCGCGGCGGCCGTGTGAAGGACCTGCCGGGTGTTCGCTACAAGATCATCCGTGGCTCGCTCGACACCCAGGGTGTCAAGAACCGCAAGCAGGCTCGCAGCCGTTACGGCGCCAAGAAGGAGAAGTAAGAATGCCTCGTAAGGGCCCCGCCCCGAAGCGCCCGGTCATCATCGACCCGGTCTACGGTTCTCCTCTGGTGACCTCCCTGATCAACAAGGTGCTGCTGAACGGCAAGCGCTCCACCGCCGAGCGCATCGTCTACGGCGCCATGGAGGGCCTGCGCGAGAAGACCGGCAACGACCCGGTCATCACGCTCAAGCGCGCTCTCGAGAACATCAAGCCGACCCTCGAGGTCAAGTCCCGCCGTGTCGGTGGCGCCACCTACCAGGTGCCGGTCGAGGTCAAGCCCGGCCGCGCCAACACACTGGCGCTGCGCTGGCTGGTCGGTTACTCCCGCGCCCGTCGCGAGAAGACCATGACCGAGCGTCTCCTCAACGAGCTTCTCGATGCCTCCAACGGCCTCGGTGCGGCCGTGAAGAAGCGCGAGGACACCCACAAGATGGCCGAGTCCAACAAGGCCTTCGCGCACTACCGCTGGTAGTCGCTACCCACATCGAGACCGAGAGAAGACTGAAGCCTTATGGCTACCACTTCACTTGACCTGGCCAAGGTGCGCAACATCGGCATCATGGCCCACATCGACGCGGGCAAGACGACCACCACCGAGCGGATCCTGTTCTACACCGGTGTGTCTTACAAGATCGGTGAGGTCCACGACGGCGCTGCCACCATGGACTGGATGGAGCAGGAGCAGGAGCGTGGCATCACGATCACCTCTGCTGCCACCACCTGTCACTGGCCGCTGGAGGACGTCGACCACACCATCAACATCATCGACACCCCGGGCCACGTCGACTTCACCGTCGAGGTGGAGCGCTCGCTGCGCGTCCTCGACGGTGCCGTGACGGTGTTCGACGGCGTCGCCGGCGTTGAGCCGCAGTCCGAGACGGTGTGGCGTCAGGCGGACCGCTACGGCGTTCCGCGCATCTGCTTCGTCAACAAGCTCGACCGCACCGGTGCCGAGTTCCACCGCTGCGTCGACATGATCAGCGACCGCCTGGGTGCGCAGCCGATCGTCATGCAGCTCCCGATCGGTGCCGAGGCCGACTTCAAGGGCGTCGTGGACCTGGTCCGCATGAAGGCGCTCGTGTGGTCCGCCGAGGCGACCAAGGGCGAGATGTACGACACCGTCGACATCCCGGCCACGCACACCGAGGCCGCCGAGGAGTGGCGCGGCAAGCTGCTCGAGGCCGTCGCGGAGAACGACGAAGAGATCATGGAGCTGTACCTGGAGGGCGAGGAGCCTTCCGAGGAGCAGCTGTACGCCGCGATCCGTCGTATCACCATCGCGTCCGGCAAGGGCACCGGCACCACCGTGACCCCGGTGTTCTGCGGCACCGCGTTCAAGAACAAGGGCGTCCAGCCCCTGCTCGACGCGGTCGTGCGCTACCTGCCTTCCCCGGTCGACATCGAGGCCATCGAGGGCCACGACGTCAAGGACCCGGAGACGGTCGTCAAGCGCAAGCCGTCCGACGAGGAGCCGCTGTCGGCGCTGGCGTTCAAGATCATGAGCGACCCGCACCTCGGCAAGCTCACCTTCGTCCGGGTCTACTCGGGCCGCCTGGAGTCCGGCACCTCGGTGCTGAACTCCGTCAAGGGCAAGAAGGAGCGCATCGGCAAGATCTACCGCATGCACGCGAACAAGCGTGAGGAGATCGACTCGGTGGGCGCCGGCGACATCATCGCCGTCATGGGTCTGAAGCAGACCACGACCGGTGAGACGCTGTGCGACGACAAGCAGCCGGTGATCCTGGAGTCCATGGACTTCCCGGCGCCGGTCATCCAGGTCGCCATCGAGCCCAAGTCGAAGGGCGACCAGGAGAAGCTGGGCGTCGCGATCCAGCGCCTGGCCGAGGAGGACCCGTCCTTCCAGGTCCACTCGGACGAGGAGACCGGCCAGACCATCATCGGTGGTATGGGCGAGCTGCACCTCGAGGTGCTGGTCGACCGTATGCGCCGTGAGTTCAAGGTCGAGGCCAACGTCGGCAAGCCGCAGGTCGCGTACCGCGAGACGATCCGCAAGGCCGTCGAGCGCGTCGACTACACGCACAAGAAGCAGACTGGTGGTACCGGCCAGTTCGCCAAGGTGCAGATCGGCATCGAGCCGCTCGAGGGCGGCGACACGTCGTACGAGTTCGTGAACAAGGTGACCGGTGGCCGCATCCCGAAGGAGTACATCCCTTCGGTGGACGCCGGCGCTCAGGAGGCCATGCAGTTCGGCATCCTCGCGGGCTACGAGATGACCGGTGTCCGCGTCATCCTGCACGACGGTGCCTACCACGAGGTCGACTCCTCCGAGCTCGCCTTCAAGATCGCCGGTTCGCAGGCCTTCAAGGAGGCCGCGCGCAAGGCCAGCCCCGTGCTGCTCGAGCCGATGATGGCCGTCGAGGTCACCACGCCCGAGGACTACATGGGCGAGGTCATCGGCGACATCAACTCCCGCCGTGGTCAGATCCAGGCCATGGAGGAGCGGGCTGGTGCCCGCGTCGTGAAGGGCCTCGTGCCCCTGTCGGAGATGTTCGGCTACGTCGGCGACCTCCGCAGCAAGACGTCGGGTCGCGCAAGCTACTCGATGCAGTTCGACTCCTACGCCGAGGTTCCGCGGAACGTCGCCGAGGAGATCATCGCGAAGGCCAAGGGCGAGTAACGCACTCCGTTCGCACGCCGTAGGCTTGACTCCGGAGCCTCAAGGGGCATTCAGCCGCATTCCAGGATGAATGCCCCGGGTTCCGGGACTTAACAGCAAAGATCACCTGGCGCCGATGAAGTAAGGCGTACAGAACCACTCCACAGGAGGACCCCAGTGGCGAAGGCGAAGTTCGAGCGGACTAAGCCGCACGTCAACATCGGCACCATCGGTCACATCGACCACGGTAAGACGACCCTCACGGCCGCCATTACCAAGGTGCTGCACGACGCGTACCCGGAGCTGAACGAGGCCACCCCGTTCGACAACATCGACAAGGCGCCCGAGGAGCGTCAGCGCGGTATCACCATCTCCATCGCGCACGTCGAGTACCAGACCGAAGCGCGTCACTACGCCCACGTCGACTGCCCGGGTCACGCGGACTACATCAAGAACATGATCACCGGTGCCGCGCAGATGGACGGCGCGATCCTGGTGGTCGCCGCCACCGACGGCCCGATGCCGCAGACCAAGGAGCACGTGCTCCTGGCCCGCCAGGTCGGCGTTCCGTACATCGTCGTCGCCCTGAACAAGGCCGACATGGTGGACGACGAGGAGATCCTGGAGCTCGTCGAGCTCGAGGTCCGTGAGCTCCTCTCCGAGTACGAGTTCCCGGGCGACGACGTCCCGGTCGTCAAGGTCTCCGCGCTGAAGGCGCTCGAGGGCGACAAGGAGTGGACGCAGTCCGTCCTCGACCTCATGAACGCCGTCGACACCGCCATCCCGGAGCCGGAGCGCGACGTCGACAAGCCGTTCCTCATGCCGATCGAGGACGTCTTCACCATCACCGGTCGCGGTACGGTCGTCACCGGCCGTATCGAGCGCGGTGTCCTCAAGGTGAACGAGGAAGTCGAGATCATCGGCATCAAGGAAGAGAAGACCAAGACCACGGTTACGGGCATCGAGATGTTCCGTAAGCTGCTGGACGAGGGTCAGGCCGGTGAGAACGTCGGTCTGCTTCTCCGCGGTATCAAGCGCGAGGACGTCGAGCGCGGCCAGGTCATCATCAAGCCGAACACGGTGACCCCGCACACCGAGTTCGAGGCGCAGGCCTACATCCTCTCCAAGGACGAGGGTGGCCGCCACACGCCGTTCTTCAACAACTACCGCCCGCAGTTCTACTTCCGTACGACGGACGTGACCGGCGTGGTGACCCTCCCCGAGGGCACCGAGATGGTCATGCCGGGTGACAACACCGAGATGAAGGTGGAGCTCATCCAGCCCATCGCCATGGAGGAGGGCCTGAAGTTCGCCATCCGTGAGGGTGGCCGGACCGTGGGCGCCGGCCAGGTCACCAAGATCACCAAGTGATCTTGAACTGACCCGGTAGGTCTCTGACCGGTAGGCCTGAAGAGGCCCGTACGACTTCGGTCGTGCGGGCCTCTTCGCTGTTCGAAGCTATTCGGCGGGTACGACCTGTTGTAGCCTCGTGCCACCCCTCTCAGTCTTTGTCATGCCACTGACCAAATCCGGGGTGGAAGCGCCGGTCGTCGTCAACGCCGAGGATCACCCGGGAGTCGTGCGGATCGCGGGGGATCTCCGGGACGACATCGAGCGGGTGACCGGCGTACGGCCGGACGACGTCCCCTCCCCGCGCGCCGCGGCGAGGTCTGGGTGCTGCCGGGCACATCAACGTCGGCGCGGACGACGGCTTGCTGAACGCGGTCTGGGCACGCGACACCTCCGGCAAGGTGAACCGGACGGCGACGAGGCACACGGTGGCGCGGGCCGGAGTGCACCGGCTGAAGTTCTGGATGGGGATCCGACGGTGGTGCTGCAGAGGTGGGTGATCGACACGGGCGGGCTGACGCCGACGTATCTGGGCCCACTGGAGAGCAGGCGGGTTGGGGAGTGACCGTGGGGCCGCCCGCTTCTCGTCGATTGTCGTGCTTGCGCGAGCCGAGTAAAGGGCGCTTCCGCTCCGCTGCGCTGCGCTCTCGCGTCG